>DAOQAB010000008.1:0-16211 GCA_035353695.1 Prolixibacteraceae bacterium | reverse complement strand
CTCATGAAAAATATTCTATTCATCATGATGGTTTTGGCCGTTTTAACAGGCTGCAAAACCAAATCCGGGACTGAAAAATCTTCGCCAAACGGTCCTAAAAAAGTTGAAGTACGCGAAAAAGAAGGCAAATATCGCCTCTATGTTGACGGCAAAGAGTTCTATATCAAAGGAGCCGGTTGTGAATTTGGCGATGTGGCAAGCCTTGCAAAACACGGAGCCAATTCATTCCGCACCTGGCGTACCGAAAATGGGAAACAATCGGGCAAGGAGGTACTCGATGAAGCTCAAAAAAATGGTTTGCTGGTAACGATGGGCCTTGAAATCAGTCGCGAACGGCATGGCTTCGATTACAACAATACCGACTCGGTGAAAGCCCAGCTGGAATATGTTAAAGGTGAAGTGGAAAAATATAAAAATCACCCTGCCCTATTGGCCTGGGGAATCGGCAACGAGCTAAACCTGGGAGCCAACAACATGAAGGTCTGGGATGCGGTGAACGAAATCTCGAAAATGATCCACCAGATTGATCCCAACCATCCAACGACGACCATGCTCTCCGGGATCGGGAAAAAAGAGATCGACTACATCAAAGAACACGGCACCGATTTGGATTTCATCTGTATCCAAATGTATGCCGATATCGAAAACCTTCAAAAAAGGATCGCCGATGCCGGCTATAACGGTCCTTACGTGGTTACCGAATGGGGAGCCACCGGACACTGGGAAGTTCAGCCAACTACATGGAATGCTCCGGTTGAACAGACCAGCCACGAAAAGCAGAATTCATTTCTGAAACGTTATGATATGGCCATCGCTGCCGATCCGAACCATTGTATGGGTTCGTATGTGTTTCTATGGGGGCAAAAACAGGAACGTACCCCTACCTGGTACGGCATGTTCCTCGAAAGCGGCGAAGAGACCGAAACCGTGGACGCCATGCACAAAATCTGGACCGGAAACTGGCCCGAAAACCGTTGCCCGGCACTCGATTCGCTGCGAATTAACGGAAAAAAAATTTACGACATGGTCTATCTGAAACCTGGCGAAAAATTTAAAGCCGTGGTGGTTGCCCATGACCAGGAAGGTGACACCCTTACGTATCGCTGGGAAATATTGCCCGAAAGCACCGACCTGAAATGGGGCGGAGACAAGGAAAGCCGTCCCGAAACTCTGCTGCACCAAACAGGTGAAGCAACCATGAAGATCAAAGCTCCGCAAACCGAAGGAGCTTATCGCCTCTTCTCGTACGTGACCGATGGCCACAACCATGCAGCTACTGCTAATTTTCCCTTTTTCGTTAAAAAATAAAACAAATGCCACTGTTCCTTCGGAATAAGATACTTCAGGTCGAAATCGGGGTGCCGGGTGAATTTTATACCGGCTCCCGTTTCGACTATTCCGGGAACATCCGCCAGATTACATATAAAAATCACACCTTTTGCACGACCGAAAAAAACAACTATTCGCCTGTTTTTGGATTTGGGCTGCTGAATGAATTCGACATTGAAAGCCCTGCCGGTTATTCCGAAGCGAAACCCAAAGAGCTTTTCCTCAAAATTGGTGTTGGTTCCCTTCAAAAAGAAGATGAGCAACCCTATTCTTTCCAGCTAGATTATAAAAATCAGCCTCTTGCTTTCGAAATGATTACTACCGGAGAAACTGCTTTAGAATATAAATCGAAAAGCCCATTGGTAGCCGGTTATCAAATGCAATACACAAAAGAGCTGGCCATTCTGAAAAATAAACTTATAATCAGCTATTTTTTAAAGAATACCGGGGGAAAAAGCTTCGAAACCGAAGAGTATTGCCATAATTTTCTGGCAATCGACCAACAAAAGATTGGACCAGATTATGGGTTGAATTTCGATTTCAACCTGCAGCCCGATCAATTTTCGGAACTGGTAAACCCCGCAGAAACCCTTTCTGTTGCCCGAAAGCAGATCGGTTGGAACAAAATTCCATCGGACGATTTTTTTATTTCAACATTAAACGGAAACGAACGGATACAGGCCTCGTGGAAGCTGGTAAACAACCGAATGAAAGCTGGTGTATGTGAACATACGGATTTCATTTCACACAAAATAAACCTTTGGGGAAACAATCATGTAGTAAGCCCCGAACTATTTTTCCGGGTTCATTTATCTCCCGGAGAAGAAGCCCGATGGCAAAGGATTTTTACATTTTTTGAAACCTAACAGAAATTGAAAGTGAAAAAAGAAATTTATATTGGAGATGCAACGCTAAAAACAGTCGTTGATAGCGTTACAGGATCTTATACAAAGATTGAAGGGGAAGATTTCTACAGGATCGGGAATTACGATCAGATGCCTCCATTTTTCATGACGATTGTAAGCAATTCGGATCACTGGATGTACCTTTCGAGTAATGGGAGCCTCACGGCAGGCCGCGCAAACCCAGAGAATGCTATTTTCCCCTATTACACCGATGATAAAATCCACGACTCTGCCGAAATCACCGGCAGCAAAACCATTCTTCAGGTAACGGTTTCAGATAAAACTTGCTTGTGGGAGCCTTTTTCAAACCGTTACGTAGGAGCATACGCTATCAACCGGAATCTTTACAAAAACAGCCAGGGCAATAAGATTATTTTTGAAGAGATCAATTCCGACCTTGGAATAACTTTTCGTTATTGCTGGATGAACAGCGACCGCTTTGGCTGGATTCGAAAATGCACCTTGATCAACAACCAAAAAATCCCCGTTCACGTTGAAATTCTGGACGGTCTGCAAAATATCTTGCCTTACGGGGTTCAGCGAACCATGCAGGGCGCCTTCAGTACACTGCTCGATGCCTATAAAAAATGTGAGCTTGTTGAAAACACGAGTCTCGTTTTGTACCGCATGAGTTCCATTCCTGTCGACCGCGCCGAACCAAGCGAAGCATTAAAAGCAACCACCGTTTGGAGTGTCGGTCTGCCCAATCCCCAAATTTTGGTTAGCAACCGTCAGCTGGATAAATTCAGAACAGGAAAATCGGTTGAACAGGAAAATGAAAGTCGCGGAATAAAAGGTGCTTACTTTATACAAGCTGAAGTTTCGATTCAACCAAATGGGAATCAAAAGTGGTACCAGATTGCCGAAGTTTGTCAGGATGCTTCGCAGGTTGCCAGCCTGGTCAGCTTTCTGAAAAAATCAAAATCTTCGATCGAAGAAATTGAAGCAGACATTACACTGGGTACTGAAATTCTGACTTCACTGGTTGCTTCCGCTGATGGCATTGAAATTACTCATGATCAATTAAATGCCAAACGGCATTTTTCCAACACGCTTTTCAATATCATGCGGGGAGGGATTCCCAATAGCAATTATACGGTTGACAAAAAAGACTTCATTATCCATCTGCTCCATTGCAACCAATCAGTTGCATCATCACTTAAAGTTTGGGCCGACAACCTGCCTGAAAAACTGGAATATTACGAATTAATTTCAGCAGCAGAAAAGCAGGGAAATCCAGACCTGATAAGAATTGCCTATGAATACTTGCCATTAAAATTCAGCCGCCGCCATGGCGATCCCAGCCGCCCCTGGAACCTCTTTGACATCAAACTGAAAAACAGCGATGGCACCCCTTCCCTCTATTATCAGGGAAATTGGCGCGACATTTTCCAAAACTGGGAGGCCCTGTCGGTTTCTTATCCGGCTTTTTTGCCAGGAATGATTGCCCGGTTTGTCAATGCCAGTACCATCGATGGCTATAATCCCTACAAAATTACCCGCGATGGCTTCGACTGGGAGTTACTCGATCCCTCCAATCCATGGTCAAATATTGGTTATTGGGGTGATCATCAGATTATTTACCTCAACAAGTTGCTTGAACTATCGGAACGATTCTACCCTGGTCAGCTCGAATTGTGGCTCGATCAGCCTGTTTTCACGTATGCCAATGTTCCTTACCGGCAGAAACCTTACAGCGAACTGTTAAAATCTCCGCGCGATACCATTCGTTTTGAAGAACAGGTACATCTGGCAGCTGAAAAAAAGACAAAAGAGACAGGCTCCGACGGAAAGCTGATTCTCAATAAGAATGAGGTACTGAAGGTAAACTTCACCGAAAAGCTACTGGTGCCATTGTTATCGAAACTCAGTAACTTTATTCCTGGCGCTGGAATCTGGATGAACACCCAGCGGCCCGAATGGAACGATGCCAACAATGCCCTTGTCGGCTCAGGCGCATCGATGGTAACACTTTATTACATGCGGCGTTACATCCATTTTATTTCCCAACTTTTCAGTCAAAGCACCGAATCAGAATGGAATATTTCGGAAGAAATTATGATCTTTTTCAACGATATTGCCAGCGTCTTTAGCCAGAACACTGCTCTGCTGGGCAAAAACCTCACAAACAACGACCGTAAAAAACTGACCGATGAACTGGGCATGGCCGGAAGCCGCTTCAGGGAAAAGGTTTATCAAAACATCAGCGGAGAAAAAACCGGGTTATCAAAAGCTGTTCTGCTTCAATTTTTACAAACAGTCCAACGTTACATCGATCAAAGTATTTGCGACAACAAACGGCCCGACGGACTTTACCATGCCTACAACCTGATTATCTTCTCTGACAATGAGATCGGGATCAGGCACCTGTACGAAATGCTCGAAGGCCAGGTTGCGATCCTGAGTTCCGGCTACCTCTCTCCCGTTCAGGTGGTTGAGTTGCTCGACTCGCTAAGGGAAAGCTCTCTTTACCGAGCCGATCAGCGTTCATACATCCTTTATCCCGACCGGCAATTGCCCCGTTTCCTGGAAAAGAACAATCTTACGATCGAACAGGTATCTCAATCAGAGTTACTGAAAACACTGATTGCCGACGGAAATTATGAGATTATTTCCAAAGACATCAACGGAATTTGCCACTTCAACGGCACGTTCAACAATGCGGAAGCACTGAAAGCTGCCCTTGAAAAAATTCAGGGAAAATACAAACTGCTGGCTGAGAAAGAGACAAACCTTATTCTCAATCTCTACGAACAACTCTTTGATCATCAATCCTTCACTGGACGATCGGGCACATTTTACAAATACGAAGGATTGGGCTGCATCTACTGGCACATGGTTTCAAAGTTAATGCTGGCAGTCGGCGAAAACCTCGAATGGACTAAAAAAACTGGTGTTGAAACGGCTGTTACCGACCGGTTAATTCACCATTACGATGCCATCCGCGAAGGCATTGGCAGCCATAAAAAACCAGAAGAGTACGGGGCTTTCCCTACCGATCCTTACTCACACACTCCTTCGATGGCCGGAGTACAGCAACCCGGAATGACAGGGCAGGTGAAAGAAGATATCCTGTCGAGAATGATGGAACTTGGAATCCGCATAGAAAACGGGACCGTTCTGTTTGATCCGCTCAACCTAAAAAAAGAAGAATTTTTGGATGATCCGGATTCCATTGATATAAAGCATTTCACCCAGAAATTCTGCATCCAAATCCCAACCGGGAAACCATTGTTGGCTTTCTCTTTCTGTGGCACCCCGGTAATTTACCTGATAGATGAAATCCAAAAAATCGACATTCACGTTGAAAATGAAGTACATTCATCCGAGGAGCTGATGATCGATTCCCTGACCAGCCGTTCCATATTCTCCCGCGAAGGGAACGTGCATAAAATCGTTGTTCATTTCAGGGCTGAAACCTTAAAATGAAATTGAAAATTAAAATAGTCTGAAAAATGGAAACAAGAAAATTTGCCGGAAAATGGATGTTTTGGATAGTGGTTTCCCTGCTGTTTTTTGCTGCGTGTAAAAATCCAAATCAATCAGGTATAAAATGCAAAAAAAATTACAAACTGGTTTGGAGCGACGAATTCAACTACAACGGATTACCCGATTCGGCAAAATGGAGTTACGATACCACGGGTAATGCCTGGGGTTGGGGGAACAACGAACTACAGTGTTACACATCGGCTCAGTTAAAAAATGCAGAGGTGTCAAACGGAACCTTAAAAATAAAGGCAATTAAGGAAGATATCAGCGGATTCCATTACACATCAGCCAGGCTTGTTACCAAACAAAAAGGCGACTGGTTGTACGGGCGTTTTGAAATCAGTGCCCGGTTGCCGGAAGGACGCGGATTGTGGCCCGCCATCTGGATGCTCCCAACCGACTGGAAATATGGTGGATGGCCCAACAGTGGAGAAATCGACATAATGGAAAATGTTGGCTACGACCCAACCAACATTGTTGCCTCTATCCACACTTCAAACTACAATCACAAAGCAGGCACCCAGCGAAACCACACCATCGAAGTGAAGGACAACCGATCTGCTTTTCATACGTATGCCATGGAGTGGGATGAAAAACAGATCCGCACCTTCGTCGACGACTCACTCTATTTTTCTTTCAACAAAGAAGCCAACGATTTCAACGTTTGGCCATTTGACCAACGTTTTCACCTGCTTCTCAACCTTGCCGTAGGCGGCGACTGGGGTGGACATGAAGGAGTTAACGACTCAATATTTCCCACCACCATGGAAATTGATTATGTAAGAGTCTTTCAAAAACAGGAGAAAAACAAATGAAAATACAATACCCGATTCTAACAATTCTGCTGATTTTCATGGCGCTGGCATCTCATGCTCAAACCAGTTTCCTGCATGCTTCCGGACAAAAAATCCTGAACGGGAATGACGAAGAAGTCATCCTTCGTGGAATGGGGATGGGAGGCTGGATGCTTCAGGAAGGATATATGCTCGAAACGGCTGATTTTGCCGGCACACAGCATGAAATCAGAAAAACCCTTGAAAACACGGTGGGAGAAGATGCCACCGATGAATTTTACGAATCCTGGCGCGAAAATTATTGTACCAAAGCCGATGTCGATTCAATGGCTGCCTGGGGCTTCAATTCCATCCGGTTGCCCATTCATTACAACCTTTTCACCTTGCCCATCGAAGAAGAAATCAATTCAGGCAACGACACCTGGATTAACACCGGTTTTGAAATGATCGATCAACTGCTTGAATGGTGCAAGGCAAACAAAATTTACCTGATCATCGATCTTCATGCAGCACCCGGAGGCCAGGGAAAAGATGCCAACATTTCGGACTACGATTCCTCAAAACCATCCCTGTGGGAAAGCTCCGAAAACCGTAGAAAAACAGTTGCCCTGTGGAAAAAACTGGCCGAACGATACGCCAATAATCCCTGGGTTGGCGGTTATGACTTGCTGAACGAGCCCAACTGGGACATCGACAATGCAGGAAATCAAAACGGATGCAGTTGCAACCAAAATACCGCTCTCTGGAACTTCTACAAAGAACTGATTAAAGCCGTCCGCACCGTCGATAACAATCATCTTCTCATTATCGAAGGAAACTGCTGGGGTAATAACTACAACGGATTGGGTGATCCCAAAAAGCTCGACAGCAACCTGGCCCTAAGTTTTCACAAATATTGGAGTTACAACGATTACGGGTCAATTGAAGGAATTGTAAGTTTACGAAGTAGCTACAATGTTCCGATCTGGATGGGTGAATCGGGCGAAAATTCGAACACCTGGTTTACCAACGCCATCCGGTTGGTCGAAAGCTATGGCATCGGCTGGGCATGGTGGCCCTACAAAAAAATTGGTTCTGTCACCGGTACCATAACCATTCCCAAAACTACCGGTTGGCAAAAATTGCTCGACTATTGGAAGGGAAACGGCTCTAAACCGTCCGAAGACCAAGCTTATGACTGGATGATGGAACAGGCCGACATGTTAAAGCTTGAAAATTGCACCATTCACCGTGATGTACTGGATGCCATGTTCCGGCAAATCAACTCAACAGAAACCCTTCCTTTTAAGAATCTTACTGTACCCGGAACAATTTATGCCGTTGATTATGATCTGGGCCCCAACGGATTTGCCTATTCCGACAGCGACACGGCCAATTACAAAACAACCACCGGGGAATATTCTGCATGGAACAGTGGGTACTCCTACCGAAACGATGGAGTCGATATAGAAGCCTGTACCGATGCCGGCGGAACAAACGGCTACGACGTAGGCTGGACCACCACCGGCGAATGGCTTCAATACACGGTGATTACTGAACAGAATGCCGCTTACAGCATCGACCTCCGATATGCAGCCCTGGGGAATGGCAGTAAGATCCATTTCGAACAGGATGGGGTACCGGTAACTACCACAATTAGTTTACCCTCAACCGGTGGCTGGACAACCTGGGGAACCACCTCCATAAACAATGTGGTGCTGAAAAAAGGAAAACACAAGCTGAAACTTTGCATCGACAATGCGGGTTTCAACATCAATTTTTTTAAAATTCACACACCGGTAGAAACTGGTTCTGTGACTCCCGAAATATTGAATATCTGTACCAACACAATGGGCGATCAAATCAGGCTGGCAACCAATCTGGGTTATGATATGGCTTCTCTCCCATCATCGGGAGAATTCAAATTAACCGTTAACAATTCGGAGAAAAGCATTGAAACCATTCATTCTGATGAAACCAATCCGGAAGTGTTGGTGCTTCAAACCAACGGAACCATGATCGCTTCCGATCAAATTTATCTGACTTACAGCGGGGAAAGCCTGAAAACTGCCGATCAGAGGTTATATGACCCTTTTGACAACAGGGAAGTAGAGAACGATGCCCCAGAATATTTCTTGCTTCCCGGAAAAATTGAAGCCGAAGACTTTAGCTACAATAGTGGCTTTCAAACAGAAACATGCTCCGATGCCGGCGGTGGTTCCGACCTGGGTTATGCCAGTTCCGGTGATTATGCCGACTATGATGTATACGTCTCCAATAAAGGAACATACGAATTTAACTATCGGGTTGCATCGTTATACTCTGGAAAATTTGAACTTAGGCAGGTAAAGGATGGAAAGGTTTCAACCTTACATTCCATCAATGTCCCGGTTACCGGAGGCTGGCAGGTTTGGAAGACCCTCTCGTCCGAAGCAACCCTCGAACAGGGTAAAAACACACTGCGCTATTATGCTGTTTCGGGCGAATTTAACCTGAATTGGATATCGGCATCAGCACTTACCAGCATCAACACATTCGCTTCGGGCAATGATTTAGATGTCGTTTACCGGAAAAAAGACAACTCCCTTTTAATCAGATTGAACAAGAATTCAGATACCCAGTACAATTTCTCCTGTTACGATCTGAATGGCCGGCAATTGTTCCATCAGCCACTCGATTTTAATGGAAATACAAACATTACGATCCAAAACAGTCCCCTCAAAAAAGGAATTTACATAGTAAGGTTTAAGTCTGACAATCAAATAATTTCACGTAAACTGAGAGTCATTTAAAAACATTGTTTTGCGTTTTTCATTAGTTTTAGATTTAGTTATAGTCTTGCATCATGATGGAAACATGATGAAAAAGGGTTGATTTTACAACCCTTTTCTATTGAAATATAGTCAGTTTACTTTTTAATAGAGACCAGCAGAGCCTTTCTCCAGGTTAGCCAATTGTTGGATCCCTCAAATATTTGCCAATGGTGATCGACAGCTTCTGAAAGAAGCCGATTATGCAACGATAATACCGAGGAAAAATTGGCATCCTGGTCGCCGGCACAAATCCAAATATTTGACAAACCAGCTGCTTTCAGCTTAGAAACCATTTCGTCTTCGTTTGCAAAATGGTCCGGTAACCCATAGATTCCAAGGCTCTTAAAAACAGTAGGATTTTCGGCAGCCACATTGGCCGCAAAGATGCTTCCTTCGGCACAACCGGCCACCATACGGCTTGCTGCACTCTCTGCCGTTCGATAAACGCGATCGATGAATGGCACCAAATCATTCACCAGGATGGAATTAGCGATTAACTGATTTACAGAAGCTGAATCTGGACTTTTTAACGAATTTTTATTCTCCAAAACAACCAGACAAGGAGAAGCAACCCCGCTGTTAATCGCATTGTCAAGCACATCGTTTACCCGTCCCTGTGTAATCCAGGCATCTTCATTTTCACCCCAATCGGCAAAAAGGTATATCGTATTATACCGTTCCGCTTGTTGGATATCGTAATCAAAGGGCAGATAAACAAGGCATTTTCTATACTGATTTGTAACCGAAGATTTGTAGATGTGCTGTTCCAGGCTTCCAAACGGGCCACTTTTTCTGATTGAAAATGAATCGGTCTTTAAAGGCACATCAAACCCTCCCATCCAGGTATTTTTCTCAAAACAGACCGGAGATAAATAATCATGTACCAGTGCTCCATTGATCAAGAACCGATACGAATAAAAGCCCGGAGGAATTATTTTAAAAGTATCCTGCCAGGTCCCATTATTTTGCCTTTTGAGAGGAATCGTGTCGCTTCCATACATTAAATGCAATTGATCGCACACAACCTTAACATCCGACACCAAAGGAGCATATAACCTGAATATCACATTCTGATCAACAACTTTTACCAACTTTGTTTGCATTTGTGCCTGGAGACCAGCACAACAGCAAATCCCCAGAAAGAATAAAACAACGTGCTTCATGGCAAATTACTTTATAAGTTTCACAACCTTAGAATAATCGGAGCACTGCCCCTTCAAAAAATATACACCTGGCAAACAATTAACCAGACAATCATTGATTTTTGATTCTGCATTGGTAATAGCACCTCGATACTGATGAATCGTTTTACCGGAAATATCGCTCAGAACGAATAATCCATTTTTTTGCAGTTCATTAAGATTGGTTTTAAGGAAGAGGCTCCCGGTAAAACGCGTAGGAAAAACATCAAAATGTGAATCCTGTACCCGACCATGCTCAACACTCGTAACGAATGGGTTTTCGTAAGTATATGGTTTAAAAATTAACTGGCAATAATCATAGAGGCATTTTCGCCAGACAATCCACTGGTGTGCTCCATCATAGATCGTTGTGACATGATTTACTTTTCGATTGTTTAATTGCATTTCGAAAGCATTAATGTCTGAAACCCATTCGTCATCTCTTCCCCAGCCAAGCCAAAAAAGCTCAACCGAATTATTGAGGCTTGAATTAAAGCTTGTAGTTACATCGCTGCTGAAAGAGGCCATGTAATTAAAATAATCAATTTGATTGACAGCTGCTGTAACTGTTTGATTTCCCCCCATTGACAAACCGGCAACGGCCCTAAATTCTTTTTGCGTTTTCACCCGGAATTTCTGTTCAATAAAGGGCATTAAACCGTTAACAAGTAGACTAGTATAGTCGGTATTCATGCCATTCTCACAAACCACAATCATGGGATCTATCTTCTTTTCTGCCAATAGATTATCGAGTATCAAATTGGCTTTACCCTGCATAAACCAGCTATATTCGCCTTCGCCATTTCCATGCTGAAGATAAAGAACAGGATATGACTCAGAAGTATTCACATGATACCCAGGCGGCAAATAAACCATACAATGTCGAACCTGTTTTAAATACTTATAATACTGCGAACAAACAACTCCATGTGGAACATCTTTCAAATCATAAAAATCGTAATCACCCGGAACTTCAATCCCATTATTCCACATATTTCCACCATAATAAAGAACTTTCTCATTAGGATTAACAGTCTGGATTCCGTTCACATAAAGACCATAATAATGAAACCCAGATTCAAGGGCTGGTGTTGAGGCTGTCCAAAAGCCTTTCCCGTCATCTTTAAATGCAACACGAAGGTTATACAACCCATAACTTCCACCCAATCCCACCAGTTCTACCGTAGTGGCATTGGGAATATACGCTGTCAAATGAGCAATTCTGTCTGAACCCACTTCAGTATTAATTTCATACTGAGCGAAGGACGGCATTAAAAAACCCAGAAAGACAATCAGAAACGCAACGAGTTTTTTAAATTTCATCATAGCAATACGGTTATTAGCATGAAAATGTTTCGTTCAAAAAATGCATTGTTTAAAACAATGACACCCAAGCAGAAAAACACACTGATTCAACGCTTAAAATCGTATTCAGAAATGATCTGCCAGCCTCACAAAAAACAAAATACCGCAATAAAATGGCAGAGACTACCCACCAGCACCAGAACATGGAAGATGGCATGATTGAATTTGATTTTCTTGATGCTGTATAGCACTGCACCAACGGTATAAGCAATACCACCGCCCACCAGCCACCAAAAACCTTCAACCGGCAAATTATGGTACAACGGTTTAATAGCAAACACAATCACCCAGCCCATCAGCACATACATAATGGTTGAAAGAATGGAATACTTGCCGGTAAAGAAAATTTTCAGGATAATTCCCACCAAAGCAGTTCCCCATGAAATTCCAAAAATAACCCACCCGGTTGTTCCCGAAAGGGTAACAAGAGTAAACGGGGTATAACTTCCGGCGATAAGTACAAAAATTGAAGCGTGGTCGAAAACTTTCAGTCGCAACCTGCGTTCGGGATTTCTAGCGCTGTGATACAACGTTGAAGCGGTGTAAAGAACCAACAAACTCAGTCCGAAAATGGTAAAACTCACGATGTATTTTGCCTCTCCAATGGAACAGGACCTGAACAGCAACAGGGACAAAGCGATAAAGCTCAACACAATGCCCAACGCATGTGACCAGATATTGATATTCTCCTCCCTTGGAGAATAGACTTTTATGGATGCAGCATCTTTCATTTTCAATCATTTTACAACGAAAACACTCTCCGAAACCTTCTTCACTTTCCGCCTATGCAAATCTATCAAGTTTTATATCAGCAAGGAGGAATGATAATGAAAAGAAGAAAAACAAAACATAAATTTGATACCATGACGTTAAAACCCGCTCCAGCCTGAAAAGAAAGAGGATGTTTACATAAAATAAATCAGGTCTTCTCAATTTCTGATTTTCCGAAGGCTATTTTTTGAATTAATAAGTTGACTTTTAACTGTTTATTTTGTAATTTTTCTTGTATTTCAATTTTTTACAGTTATCGAAAAGGTTGTACTACTTGTAGACATTTCGCCTACCCCAATAGGACACCTGATCTCAGTTTTTAAAGACAGTAGGGATGTGAAGACTTCGATGGGCTGATTACTGCTTTTACAGAAATAAACTGACTTTCTTTTTCTGCAAACAATTGATCGAAAAATTTTCCTTACAACCATTCTGAACGGGAATGAAAAAAGCAGAAATCATTGGTGCCCGGCACTGCCTGTAAAAGGAACCCGGAATCCAATTAATTATAACAACTTAAATTTATTCCTATGAAAAAATTTCTAATTCTATTGTTGTGCGGGCTATGGACTTTTGCTGTCTCGGCCCAAAAAGAAAGCGGAAAAGTTTTTTCAGAGCATCAATCCATTGAAAAAACAAAAACACTGTGGGATTCATTTGTGAAAGGTGATAAAGAAACCTTTATGAGCTTTTGGGCCGATTCGGTATATGTATCTACAAACGGTGTCGGATCCAAACGTCCGAAGCAAAGTTTTGAAGATAATTACAACTGGTGGCGTGGTGTTGAAAAATTGGAGATATCACAAGATTCGCCTGCAACACCGGATGCAATTGTGTACAAAGAGGGCGGTTTGTGGGTACAAGACTGGCTCAGGGTAAAAGGAATCCATAAGGAAACCGGAATCCGCATTAATTGGCCGATTCATAACCTGTATGCGTTTAACAAAGAAGGCAAAATCTACATCTTGTGTCAATACTATGACAACGCAATTTTTAAAGAAATCGAAAACAGCTTTAAAACCAGGGAAAATGGCAAGATCTATATCAAGCATCCCTATATTGTTACGGTACGAAAACTGGTTAACGCCTATTGTGCCGAGGATATCGAAACCTTGTTTTCCATCTATTCATCTAAAGCATTCTTTGGTAGTTCCTATCTGAAAACCAACCAATTTCTCAACGTTGAAGAAAAAAAGAAAGACGACAAAGAAACGTTCGCAGCATTCGATAATATGCAACTCGATCAGGTAGGTTATCCCGATTGTATATACTACGAACAGGAGGATTTGTACACGGTTTATTCCTGGTGGACTCTATCCTGTGTTACAAAGGATGGCAAAAAGTTTTCAAATATTCCGGTCATGTTAATGCACACCTTCGATAAAGAGGGTAAGATTAGTAATGAATACGTTTATATGAGCAAGAATCAAATGGAATAATAAACCCAAGAGCCATCCTTTTTTGAAGGAGGGCTACACTTTTCCTCACAGAATCAGAAAAAACGATCCCTCACTTTTAACGTTGCAATAACGTCTCACCCTTTCAATCACCTTTCTAAAATCACTATTTTTGAAGCTGAATCTTAGTCTGAAAGCATGAACAAATTTATCTTCATTTTTATTTCACTTCTTTCATCAGTAGTTTCCTTTGCCCAATCGCCGGAAGAATGTCCCAACTCCCGGGGAAATGCATCTTTACAGGGAGTTACCTCTGCTTCTTTCCCTCAAAAGGTGAAACTAAAATGGAGCTACGATGCCGACGGGATTTTTAAATCGGCTCCGGTAATCAGCAACGGAAAAATTGTGGTCGGTTCGACCAATGGGGATCTGTTGTGTCTCGACTTCAATGGCAAACTGCTTTGGAAATTCAAAACGGAAAATGGTTTCGAAGCCCCGGCTTTAATCCACGACGGAACAGTCTATGCCGGAAATCTCTCGGGGATATTGTATGCAATTGATTTGAAAAGTGGCACCAAAAAATGGGAATACAAAACCGAAAACCAAATTATGGGTGCCCCGGCTTTTGCTGAACTAAAAGGGAAAAAAGTTATCGCCGCAGGAAGTTATGATTTTTTCCTTCATGGCGTTGATGCACAAACCGGCAAAGGACTTTGGAAATACGAATCGGATAACTACCTGAACAGCTCTCCGGCCATATCAAACGACCGAGCCATCTTTGGCGGTTGCGACGGTTTTCTGCACATGGTGAGTTTAAAAGACGGGAGTTTGGTAAGTAAAAACCAAATTGCAACGTATGTAGCCTCTTCACCCGCCATTGACAAGAACCTGGCCTTTGTTGGCGATTACGATGGAGGTTTTTCCTGCATCGACCTCGTGCAGAAAAAAACAATCTGGAAATACGAAAACAAAGAATCATCTCAGCCGTTTATTGCTTCACCTTCTTTGGCAGACAATAAAGTTGTCATTGGTAGCCGTGACAAATTTGTTTACTGCTTCAACAAAGACAACGGAACAATTTGTTGGAAAACGAATACCGGAAACCGGGTTGAGGCTTCAACGGTTGTCAATAAAAAACAGGTGCTGGTGGCAAACATGCGCGGCGATGTGATGTTACTTGATCTTAAAACAGGGAAGACCGTTTGGACTTACGAATTGGGCGTAGCCGTAATGAATACACCGGCTGTAGTAGAAGGTGCTATTGTTTTGGCTGGTAACGACGGGAATATCTATTTTTTAAGTGCAGATAAATAATTGATACGGAAAATGAACATTATTCAAATCATACCCGGCTCGGGCGGAAGCTTTTACTGCGGAAACTGTCTTCGCGACAGCAAATTTGTCGATTCACTGAAGAAACAAGGTCATACCGTTGTAAAAATACCCATGTACCTGCCTCTTTTTTCCGATGAACACGATATCAGCGATGTGCCTGTTTTTTATGGAGCTATCAGCATCTATCTGAAACAGCTTTATCCTATTTTCCGCAAAGCTCCGGGATGGTTTGAGCGGATACTCAACTCCAAACCGCTGATGAAAATTGCTGCGGGCATGGCCGGCTCAACCAATGCCAAAGGTCTGGAAGAAATGACCGTTTCCATGCTACTGGGAGAACAGGGAAAACAAAGTGCCGAACTGGATAAAATGGCCGACTGGATTGCGAATCATTGTCAACCCGACATCGTTCACCTTTCGAATGCCTTGTTGCTGGGTTTGGCCCATCGGCTGAAACAACGGCTGAATGTCCCCATTGTATGCTCCCTTCAGGATGAAGATGTATGGGTCGACGTAATGAAACCATCGTTCAGGGAACAAGTCTGGAAACTGATGAGTGAACGGGCAGCCGATGTCGATGCGTTTATCCCGGTAAGTAACTATTATGCCAATATTGCCCGGCAACGGATGAACCTCCCCGCCGAAAAAATGCACACGATCCATCTGGGTGTTGATCTGGCTGATTATCCGGTTGGCAATTTTAAAGTGAAAAAAAGGGAAATCGGGTTTATCTCCCGCATGAACCACGAAAACGGCCTCGACATTCTTGTCGATGCATTTATTCTTTTGAAGAAAGAGAAAAAATACGACGATGTCCACCTGCATGTTACCGGAGGAAGCACCGGCGACGATG
>DAOQAB010000007.1:55883-64577 GCA_035353695.1 Prolixibacteraceae bacterium | reverse complement strand
CTAGGATCAGATGCTACAACCTGACCAATTTCAGGATCGGTACCAGGGTACTTTGTTAACGTGAACAAGTTCGTTCCTGACACATACACCCTGATCTTGCTGATTCCAATCTTTGAGGTAATCTGCTTCGGAATGGTATAACCTAACGTTACATTTTTCAGTCGGAGATAATCGCCATTAAATACATTGATATTACTCCAGTTAAAATTAGCCATCGACATTCCGTATCTCGATAATCCGGTTGAAGCACGTGGCATCAATTTTGTCGAAGAAGCATCCTTCCACGCATCGGTATAATAATATTCAGGTTTGTTGTACAAAAGCCTGTCGGTACGAATTACTGCAAAAAAGAGTTGATTTCCTGTTACGCCCTGTGCCGAAGCGCTAAAATCGAAACCCTTGTATTCCAAATATAAATTCAAACCGAAAGTCCAGTCTGGCATCGATTTTCCAAGGTAATTGTTAGCATCATCACCGTTAATTTGACCATCATTATTGACATCGGCGTATTTCACATCACCGGCAATCGCTTTTTCCTGGTATGGTTTACCATTTTCATTGGTATAGGCAGCTACTTCTTCGTCGCTCTGGAAAATTCCAACTGCTTTGTAGCCTTTGAAATAATAGATCGGATACCCGGCTTCATAACGTGTTACCGCGTCGTTTGTACCAATCCGAAGTCCATCGACAAATGTTCCATCGGAACCATACGATAATACTTCATTCTTCAAATAAGAAGCGTTCACCGAAGCCGAATATTTAAATTCTGAATCGAGTTTTCGGTATGACAAATCAAATTCAAAACCTTTATTTTGAACTTCTCCCGAATTGACAAATGGGATGTTGTTGAACCCAAGATAGGTAGGGACAAGAGCATTTTGAGCTAACTGATCAACCGTTCTTTTATCGAAATAATCGACAGAGAATACCAGTTTACTGTTTAACATCATCATTTCAACACCTAAGTCTGATTGCTGACTGGTTTCCCAGTGCAACTGTGGATTGGCCGGGTTGGCAGGAACAGCAGCCGAAACCAGGTTCCCTGCTCCATCGGTATAGTAAATACCCGACGATTCCATCACCGAAGTATACTGGAACGGAGAAAGCACTTGCTTGTTACCATTTTGCCCCCAGCTATAACGGAGTTTCATTGAATTGATGAAGGATATATTGTCGGTAAAGAATTTTTCGCGGCTAATATTCCATCCCAAAGAGAAAGAAGGAAAGATACCCGAGCGATATTCTGGCCCAAACAGCGAAGAAGCATCACGACGGATGTTAACCTGAGCGAGATATTTTTCTTTATAGTTGTAAGATAACCTTCCAAAATAGGAATTCTGAACTTCAGAATAGTTATTGACGATCTGACCTCCTGTTGGATTGTTGATAATGGTCGGGTCGTTGATATCAATGGTACCCATACCTCCGTTAATCAACGGGATATTGCTGGCTGAGTTGTTTAAAGTATTATAAAAATAGGCATAATCGACACTGTTGTGAGGAACACCAAAACTGATTACATCGAGATAGTTCGGAATGAACCTTTCATAAGAAAAACCAGCCAGTGCTTCTATTGAATGATCGCCAAAAGTCTTTTTATAGGTAAGATAATTTTCATACGTATACCTGAAAAGTTTTTGGTAAGTATTTCTCAGCATCGAATTGGAGGTATCGTTAATACCCATATTTTCTTCGTTGTAATAATACTTTGGAGTAAAGACATTGTTATAGATCATCGAGTAATCTACCGCTAATTTTGCATTAAAGGTGAAATCCCTCAAAAATTTAATTTCTGCATTGATATTACCTAAGAGCTTATCGGTTGTAGTGGTATTGTGTGTATTATAAATCTGAGCAACCGGGTTCGCAGCCTCACCAATCGTTTGATCGGATAAATGAAAAAACCTTCCGTCGTCATCTTTAACCAATGCATTATACCTTTCAGCGTCGTTGGCCTTTTGTACCGGAGAAGGTAACTCTGACTCATCATTATAATATACAGGCACGGTAGGATCGAAAAACATGGCATTTGAAACAATTCCACCAAACTCACTCGATTCGTTCAGGTTATTCTTCTTTGAACGGGTATAAGTTACTTTAGCGCCAACCGTTAACCAATCTTTAATTTTTGAATCTCCGTTGAAGTTGAAGTTATAACGGGTGTAATTATTCTTCTTGCCACCAATGATACCATCCTGAGAGAAATAGGTGGCGCTTAAGAACATCTGTCCTTTATCGTTGGCTGAAGAAAAAGAGAGGTTGTGTTCGTTAACCGGTGCAGTGCTGATGATCTGTTCCATCCAGTTGGTATTGGAAGCCTTGCTTGCCCAGTCGTCGTAATATTTCATTTTATTAATGTACTTCGTCGAAGTAGGATCTACTTTGGCCTCATGCACATAAGCTTGCCTTTGATAATCAATAAATTCAGGACCATCCATCATCTGAACATAATTGGAAACCGATTGAATTCCATGATAGTAGTTGTAGTTTACTTCAGAGATTCCTTTTTGAGCTCTCCGGGTCGTTACAATAATAACCCCATTACCGCCTTCAGAACCATAAATAGCAGAAGAGGCTGCATCTTTCAAAATTTCAATCGACTCAATGTCGTTAGGTGAGAGGAAATCGATACTGGATGTTTTAATACCATCCACAATATACAAGGGATCATTTTTCCCGTTCGAACTGTTACCACGAATCTTGATTGACATGGCCGCACCCGGAGAACCAGAAGTTTGAGCAATATAAACACCGGAGGTTTTACCTTGCAACGCCTGGTCAATACGGGCAACTTTCACATTACCAATATCCTTGGCTTCCATTTTAGAAATAGAACCCGTTACAAGGCTCTTTTTCTGGACACCATAACCGACGACCAAAACTTGTTCCAAACTTTGAACATCCTCCTTCATTACCACATCAATCGTGCTCTTGCCTTCGATGGCTATTTCCTGAGAAATGTAGCCAACATACGAGAAAACAAGAAATTGCCCTGTAGGTGGAACTGAAATTTTGTAATTTCCGTCGATATCGGTTAATAAACCCTGAGAAGTACCCTTTAGCTGAACCGTTGCACCCGGTAACCCGATGCCATTTCCATCAACTACTTTACCAGAAATAGATTTATTCTGGGAATAAGCCTGTATTATCAAAAACAATAATACGAGCAAAATAGGAATTTTTTTCATCATTATTTTTGGTTAAATTATTAGATTTGGGCGAATTTACAATAATGGAATGAATATTCAAATCAAATCATTTTTTTATATTCATTTACTTTTCAACAAAACCACTTACAATTTAATGTATTTCAACAAGAAACAAATCAATTTATCTTCATTTAAATGTTGAAAATTTAACAGAATCATTGTCAAAACAAATCCAATCATCCGTTAAGAAAAGAGGTTTCAGTACTCGCTAAGAAATGGATTTTCCGACAAAAATCAAGGGACGCATCAGGAATCAAAGAGGTCTCTCAAAAGGGGAATCCGGAAGGGCTTCTCAACAATGCAGCATGAACCGGTTGCGGGTATTCGATATCGGTTAAAAACAATCCGCGGGCATCGACCGAAGTTCCGGCTTCTCTCCGATCCTTCGATTCCACAATAGAAATAAACTCAGGGATTGAAATTTTGCCCCGGCCAACATCGATGAGCGTTCCAACAACGGCCCGAACCATGTTCCGAAGAAAACGATCGGCTTTAATTTCAAAAACCAACAAACCGTCCCTCCTCTCCCATCGAGCCGTGGTCACCTTGCAATTGTTCGTTTTTACATCGGTATGCAACTTGCTGAATGAGGTGAAATCGACAAACTGCAACATCAACGCAGCGGCTTCGTTCATTAAGTCAACATCTAAAGAATAGGGATATCGTGCTGTAAACTCGCCCCGGAAAGGTTCTTTACGATCGGATAAATAGTAATGGTAGGTTCTCGAAAGTGCACTGAAACGGGCATGAAAACCGGCTTCGACCGTGAAAATATGATAAATAAGGATATCGTTGGGTAAAAAAGAATTTAACTTCTGCACCAATTTATCGGTATCCGGAATGGCATTTCCCACATCGAAATGAGCAACAAAAAAGGATGCATGAACACCGGTATCAGTACGGCCAGCCCCGGTTATCTCCACTTTTTGCCCAAGCAAAAGTGAAAAAGCCTTCTCCAGAAGTTCCTGAACAGTGACCGCATTGGGCTGAAACTGCCAGCCATGGTAGTTTGTTCCGTTGTACGCCAGTTGGACAAAGTAACGTTGCATTTCGATTCTATTTCTTTATCCAAAGATAGAAAAACGGAGGAAACTCTCACCGTTCGGTTTCACTTGCCAATAAGTTTTTGGGTGTTGAACCTGATCACATCCTCAATGCTTTGGGTCCCGCCCATCCCTGGAAAATTTAGTAGTTCAACGGTTTTTACACCTTTTTTCATCTCGCTCAGCGGTTGGGCGATGGGATTGTGCCGGTTATCGATAATCATAACGGCTTCGGACTTTAACAGTTTACTTAAATCGTATGATTCGAGTGGCGAAGGACCAAAAACCGCCACTGGTTTCAATCCAACCTCTTTGGCAAAACCCGACTGAAAGAAATGAACAATCACCGGCTTATCTTTTAAACCATTCTTTTCAATATCCATTTTTGCCTCGCCATACGAACGATGAATCAAATCCAACGAGAGCTGAGCAGCTTTAACCGTATTGGCCTTTTCGGCAATTTTCATCACTTCTGACCGGATTTGGGATTCGACATAACTGGTTTCGATTTTTATGAATTTGGACGGATCGATTTTCAACGACTGCTGAATTTGTGAAATCACCGTTTCGTAACCGGCATAAACGATCAAATCAGCTTTCTTGATTTTTTCCATATCGCCAATCTGAAGCTCATATTCCGACGGATGCTCCATCATTGACGGGGCAAGCTGAACGACATTACTGACACCTGCCGCCCGCACATAAGCAGCTGTCCAGCTTGTTGATGCCACCACACGGGGTTTCTCCTGAGCCATTGTACAAAACGGCAAAAGAAGGAAAATAAAAATTCCGATATACTTCATGATTTTCTTTTCTTCCGGAAATAAATAATCAAAAAAACGACGGTGGCAATCAGAGCGATAGCTGAGCTGGTTGGAACCTTTAACCAATAAGCAGCAAAAAAGCCACCCAATGAAAAAAGACCACCCCAGACAGAAGCCCATACAACCACGCTTTTAAAACTCTTGGCATGAAGGGTTGAAATGATTGCCGGTAATATTATAATAGTATCGATCAATAAAGCTCCAATAAGTTTCATGGCAACGGCTACTGTCAAAGCGGTAATCAACACAACAGCGTCGTAAATCCGTTTTTCGTTTATCCCGGAAGAATAAGCCACCGAAGGATCGAAAAACACCGCTTTTAACTGACGGTATTTCAACAAGTGAAAACCAACAACAAACAATGCAATCGAAATAAAACCAACCGATTGTAACGGAGTAACTGTAAAAATGCTACCCCATAACAACGACATGGTATCCTTTGCCTGTACGTTAAAAACAGAAATCAACGCAAAAGCCAAACCGACCGCTGCAACCATAATGAAGATACTGATGTATCCCATGTCGGTTTTCAGTCCCCGGGCTGTTTTCGCCATAAACCAAACCAACAAAAGATTGACGAGCATGGTTGTCCAAAAAGGATTGAAATGCATCGCCAAAGCAACTGCCCCCCCAAGTAAAGCTCCGTGCATAAGCATAAAACGCAGCGGAAGAAGGTTCATCCGAAGAAGATAAACCCCTGTTATCGGGAAAGCAAAACCCGAAATCAGCAGCACCAGAAATCCCCGCAAGACCGGTCCGTATAAAAAAAGCTCTAGCATATTTTCCCGTCCTGAAGTTCTACGATACGGCAATTAAACATCCTCATCCAGAGTTCGTCGTGGGAAACAATGATTGCCGTTGGAGCTTCGTTGCGCCACAATTCGGTAAGCAATTCGTGCAGCTCCTCTTTAGCCTGGTTATCAAGGAAAGATGTCGGCTCATCAAAAAGCAACACTTTGGCCTGCTGGCAAAGACACCGGGCAATGTTTACACGCTGCTTTTCGCCACCGGAAAGCTCATGATACGAACGCCCGGCTAAATGAAAACAGCCGGTTCGCCGCATGGCAATCTCGATACGGTGAGATAATTCAGTTTTCGGAAGCGGTTGTCCCGATAACCCAATTTCAACCACTTCGGCAGCAGAGATAGGAAAATTATTCTTCACCATTTCCTGATAAACATATCCGGTTAACAAACGATTGTTGTTCCACTCCTTTGTGCCCACCAGGAAATCGCCAATCTTCACCGATCCTGATGCAATTTTTTCCAGTCCAAGAATCGCTTTCAACAGCGTCGTTTTTCCTGTACCATTGGCACCTTTAACAAACACATGCTCACCTTTGCCCACATGAAGATTCAAATGGTCGATCACCACTTTTTGATCAATCTCAACAACAAGATCCAGAACCTCGACAGAAAGCCCGGCAACCCGGCCAGCTCTTCGCCTCAGCATCTGCCACACCGTATCAACCGACTGGTTAACAGAAACAATATCCTCGGTTTTACACTGAATTTTTGGGACCATTTCGTCGTAGGTAAATTCAACCTGAAACTGTTCAAAAACAGCAACCGCACCTTCGCTAATCAAGTGGATATGAACCCTTCTGAAACCCAACCGTACAATCAGGAATGCAGCTGCTTTTCCGGCAATTTTATCTGTAAGAATTAAATGATCAGGAGAAAAACTGTTTTCGGAAAGAAAATCTTCCAGTTCAAACAGCGGATAAAGCCACTTGCTGTGACTTGAAAAGATTTCCCGATTATCTTGAGTAATAATTAACGACTTGTCCACAATTTCATTTAATTTGAAACAAATATAGTTATTGAGCCAAAGAATAGGACAATTAAATGACACAGATAACCTATTTTTGCAAAAAAACTGGGGCGACCAAAACAGTTAGCAACAAATGAAAACAATGAATATCAACAAGATATATTTCATGCGGTATTTTCACGCTTTTTAAAACTTGTTAAAGATTGGTTAAATTTTTTGATCTGTAAAAAGCTTATAATTAACTAAAAATCTGAATATTATAGAAATGTTATTTAAAATTTTACTTAACATTTTTTAACTGCGATCCATTCGCATGAATAATCTATTCTACTATTTTCGTGATGCAAAAAAAAGTTGTGTAAACATTAAAAATAAAGTATAAAATGACGATCAGTACCGATATCAGAGCATTGAACGACAAAATTCAGCTCGAGAGCCAGTTTGTCGATTTGATTACCATCGAAATGAATAAGGTAATTGTTGGCCAGAAACATCTGGTAGAAAGTCTGCTTATTGGTTTGCTCTCCGATGGACACGTTCTGTTGGAAGGTGTTCCCGGATTAGCAAAGACCCTGGCTATTAACTCTCTCTCAAAAATCATTGATGCGCAATTTGCCCGCATCCAGTTTACGCCCGACCTGTTGCCAGCCGACCTTATCGGGACCTTGATTTACAGCCAGAAAAAAGAAGAGTTTGTGGTTAAAAAGGGCCCAATCTTTACCAATTTTGTACTAGCCGACGAAATCAACCGTGCACCGGCCAAAGTTCAGTCGGCATTGCTCGAAGCCATGCAGGAACGACAGATCACCATTGGCGATCACACGTATAAACTCGAAGAACCGTTCCTGGTAATGGCCACTCAAAACCCGATTGAACAAGAAGGAACTTACCCTCTTCCCGAAGCTCAGGTTGACCGTTTCATGCTGAAAGTAATTATCAACTATCCTCAAAAAGAGGAAGAAAGATTAATTATTCAGCAAAACCTACTGAAAGAGTTCCCCAAACCGTCAACCATCCTGAAACCATCGGATATTTTAAGGGCTCGCGAAGTGGTCCGTGAAGTCTATATGGACGAAAAAATCCAGAAATACATTGTCGACATTGTATTTGCCACCCGTACACCTGCTGAGTATGGATTAAGCAAATTCAAGGATATGATCAAATACGGAGGTTCACCACGTGCCAGCATCAACCTGGCCCTGGCATCCAAAGCATATGCATTCATCAAACGCAGAGGATACGTGATTCCCGAAGATGTACGCGCCGTTTGTCACGATGTGATGCGTCACCGTATTGGACTTAGCTACGAAGCTGAAGCAACCAACCTTACAACCGAAGAGATTATCAGCGAAATATTGAACACGGTTGAAGTTCCGTAATCAAGATGCTGGATACTGGATGCTGGATGTTGGATGCTCGTGAAAGTGAACCAAAACGCAAGCAATGTCGTATAAAAATTGGAAAATATGGAAATTAGCATGTGAAATCGTTATTGAAATTCACAAGATGACGCTAACCAATCTTCCAAAATTCGAAATCTTTGAAGAAGGTTCCCAAATACGACGTTCATCAAAGAGTGTCAAATCGACAATCGTTGAAGGTATGGAAGAAGAAATTACAAACAAGAGTTTATCCGGTTTCTGTTTTTTTCTTTAGCATCGAATGATGAAACATTAGATCATTTAGAAAATTCATGGGAAACGGAGTCTCTTAAAAATGAGAAAACATATACCGGGCTACATGATAAAATTGACAAACTTGGAAGAATGTTAAATCAATTTATCAAAGGAGTTGAAGACCATTATCTATCAAAGAAATGAGCCGAGCATCGAGTATCGAGTATC
>DAOQAB010000007.1:0-55783 GCA_035353695.1 Prolixibacteraceae bacterium | reverse complement strand
ATCAAGTATCGAGTATCTAACATCGAGTATCTAACATTATGAATTTGAATTCAAATGGAACATACAGAACTATTAAAGAAAGTACGCAAGATTGAAATCAAAACGCGGGGGTTGTCGCGGAACATCTTCGCCGGAGAGTACCACTCGGCATTCAAAGGCCGTGGTATGGCTTTCAGCGAGGTTCGCGAATACCAGTATGGCGACGACATCCGGAATATTGACTGGAATGTTACCGCCCGTTACAACAAACCCTTTGTGAAAATATTCGAAGAAGAACGTGAACTTACCGTTGTTCTGTTAATTGACGTTAGCGGTTCGCGCGATTTTGGTTCAGTCGGCCAGTACAAAAAAAATATCATAACCGAAATTGCAGCGGTACTTGCTTTTTCGGCCATTGAAAACAACGATAAAATCGGTGTCATCTTTTTTTCCGATAAGATTGAGAAGTTTATTCCTCCCAAAAAAGGAAGAAGCCACATTCTTCGCATCATTCGCGAATTAATTGACTTCGAACCCGAAAGCAGGGGAACCAACATCAATCTGGCATTGGAATACTTAACCAATGCCATTAAAAAAAGATGTACGGCATTTATTATTTCCGACTTCATCGATAACAACAAAGATCTTCAACGGGCACTGAACATTGCCAACAACCGCCACGATGTGGTTGGCCTGCGCATTTACGATGAGCGAGAAGTGACCCTGCCTCCGGTTGGAATGGTGAAAATGAAAGATGCCGAAACCGGTAATTATGTATGGGTCGACACATCGAGCCCCAGTGTGAGAGGTTATTACAAACACTGGTGGGACGAGCTGAACACACAACTCGATAATGCGTTCACCAAAACGGGTGTCGATTATGTCAATATCAATACCCGCGAAGATTACGTACAATCATTAATGACCCTTTTCAAAAAAAGAGGAAGATGAGAAATATCCTGAAAATACCAGCAGTTATCTTATTGCTATTGATTTCTGCCTTTTCGTTTGGACAGGAAATAAAAACCCGGGCGGTAATCGACAGCAACCGGATTATTATTGGCGACCAGGTACGACTGCACCTTGAGGTGGAATGTCCAACCAATGCCAATGTATTGTTCCCAACCCTTGCCGATTCACTGGCTCCGTCGGTCGAAGTTGTTCAGCGGTTGCCAAAAGATTCAGCCATTGTCGATGCAAACCGTAAAAAACTGTATCAGGATTTTGTGATCACCTCATTCGACAGTGGTTTTCATGCCATTCCTGCATTGGTGTTGTTATACTCAAAAAATGGGGTAACCGATTCGATCAAAACGAATACCCTCTTCCTTGAAGTCCATACACTGCCAAAGCTCGATTCGCTGATGAAAGCGATCAAGGGGCCTATCGACATCAAGCCGCCAATTGAAGCACCGGTTACGTTTAAAGAAGTGGCGCCCTGGATCATGGGAACCTTACTGACCGCGGCCTTAATTTTCCTGTTGTTTTATGCCTTGAAGAAAAGGAAAAACAACAAACCGCTGTTTACAGCTCCACCAAAACCCAAAGAGCCTGCTCATTTAATTGCTCTGCGGGAACTCGATAAAATTAAGGAAGATAAGGTATGGCAACAGGGAAAAACAAAACTCTATTACAGCGAATTAACCGATGTTTTGCGTGAATACATTGTAAACCGGTTCGAAATTCAGGCAATGGAAATGACCACCGATGAAATCATCTCGGCATTCAAGTACCGCAGGTCGTTAGTCGACGATAAATCGTTCGAGAGCCTGAAACACATTTTGACTCATGCCGATCTGGTAAAATTTGCCAAATACGAACCACTACCCGATGACAACAACATGGCGCTGGTCGATTCTTACTTCTTTATCAACCAAACCAAACTGGTTGAGATTGCCGAAGAGCCCAAACCATCCGAAGATCGTGAAGGTACCGATGTGAACTTTAAATAGTTAAAAAGATGCACAAATATAGTTTTGTCAATCCGCAAATATTTTACCTCCTGCTGGTATTGATACCACTGATTGCCTGGTATGTTTTCCGTCAGAAGAAACTCAGTGCAAGCATACAGGTCTCTACCATCCGGAGCCTGGATTCAATTCCAAAAACCTGGAAACATTATTTAAGGCACTTGTTATTTGCCATTACCGTGATTGTTCTCTCTTTGCTGGTAGTTGTAATGGCCAGGCCACAATCGTCAGAAAGCTGGGAAAACTCTTCTACCGAGGGAATTGACATCGTCATGGCGGTCGACGTATCGACCAGTATGCTGGCCCGCGACTTAAAACCCGACCGCATTGAAGCAGCCAAAGATGTTGCGACCGAATTTATTGCCGGACGACCTTACGACCGCATCGGACTGGTCGTTTTCAGCGGAGAGTCGTTTACCCAGTGCCCGCTCACAACCGATCATGCCGTAGTCACCAACCTGCTCCATGAAACACACACCGGAGTTCTTGAGGACGGTACAGCCATTGGTAACGGGCTGGCAACTGCCGTCAGCCGGTTGAAAGAGAGCGATGCCATCAGTAAAGTCATTATCCTTTTAACCGACGGTGAAAACAACCGGGGTGAAATACCTCCACTCACGGCTGCCGAAATTGCCAAAACCTTCGGCGTCAGGGTATACACCATTGGCGTAGGAACCATTGGAACAGCCCCCTACCCTTTCGACACTCCGTTTGGGGTGCGTATCCAGGATGTCCCTGTAAAAATTGATGAAGAGTCGTTGCAAAGCATTGCCGACATTACCGGCGGAAAATATTTCAGGGCTACCAGTAACGATAAACTGAAACAGATATATAAAGAAATTGACGCGCTGGAAAAATCGAAAATCGATGTAAAAGAATTCAGCAAGAAAAAAGAAGAATTTGAGCCTTATGCGATTGCGGCTTTGCTATTGCTGATTACCGGAATTTTGTTGAAAACCTCGGTTTTTAGGAATATTCCATAGGACAAAAGCACTATAAAAAGGTTATCAAGCAACAAAAACAACTTTCAATTATGGAAATGTTTAGATTTGGAAATCCGGGATTTTTATACGTACTGTTCATCATACCAGTACTGATCTTTCTCTTCTTTTTCTTCCGGATTAAACGGAAGAAAGCACTCAGCGAATTCGGGAACCCGGAGATATTGGCTCCTTTAATGCCAAGCGCATCGAAAAGCCGGCCAATCATCAAATTCGCCATTCTCATGCTGGCATTGGCTTTTCTCATTACAGGAATTGCCCGGCCACAGTTTGGAGCAAAACTCCAAAAAATTAAACGCAAAGGGATTGAACTGATCATTGCCCTCGACGTATCAAACAGTATGCTGGCCGAGGATATTCAGCCAAACCGCCTCGAGAAAGCCAAAAGGGCCATCGCCAGGTTGACCGAACGTTTAAGCAACGATAAAATTGGCATCATTGTTTTTGCCGGGAAAGCGTACACCCAGGTTCCGATCACTACCGATTATGCTTCAGCCAAAATGTTCCTTTCTTCCATCAATACCGAAATGGTTCCAACCCAGGGAACAGCGATTGGTGCAGCAATTGAACTGGCGACCAGTTCGTTTACGCCCAATTCCGAATGCAGCAAAGCCATTGTGATAATCACCGACGGTGAAAACCACGAAGACGATGCCGTTGAAATGGCCAAGAAAGCAAAGGAAAAAGATATTATAGTGCATACCATCGGAATGGGGCTGCCTCAGGGTGGGCCAATTCCGGCAAGCAACGGCTATGGCCAGCAAGATTTTAAACGCGACAAAAGCGGGCAGGTTATCGTTACCAAACTCGATGAAAACATGCTCCAGCAAATAGCTGCAGCCGGAGGCGGAGAATACGTCAGGGCCAACAATACCGAAGCCGGTATCAACAACATCTTTGACGAAATCAATAAAATGGAAAAAACGGAACTCGAATCGAGGGTCTATACCGACTACAACGAGCAATTTTTCTATTTCATTGCAATTGCTTTTGCTTTGTTGCTGATCGAAGTGCTGATCATGGAACGTAAAAGCAAACTCCTACGAAATGTCAGGTTGTTTAAAAGTAAAGAGATTCAATAAGATCTGAGAATTCAAAATGTCTAGTGAATGAACAATTGAGAATTTGATTCTTAAACGAACGATGATGAAAACGAGAATATATCTACTTACTATCCTGTTGCTGATCAGCTCCGTCACGGTGTTTGGGCAGAAAGAGCGGAAATTTATCCGGCAGGGTAACCGATACTACAAAAAAGCAGTCGAAAACAGCGATTCGACCAAAGTTGATTCGCTCAATTTTTCCAAAGCAGAAATCGACTATCGAAAAGCACTCGATAAAAAGCCCGGCGATTTCAAATCGCAGTACAACATTGGCAACGCCTTGTTCAAGCAGAAAAAATGGGCCGAATCGTCTTCTCAATATGAACAGATCATTGAATCTGCCACTACAAAAGAAGACAAAGGAAAAACATGGTTCAACTACGGGAACTCGATGCTGGGACAGAAAAAACTCGACGAAAGCATCGACGCATACAAGAATGCCCTGCGGAACAATCCCAAAGATTTGGAAGCCAAGTATAACCTCGAATTTGCCCGGAAGTTGAAACAACAACAGCAACAACAGCAGAAGCAACAAAATAAAGATCAAAACAAAGACCAAAACAAGGACAACAAAGACCAGAATAAAGATCAGCAAAACAAGGATCAAAATAAAGATCAGAATAAGCAGAACCAGGATCAGAACAAACAGAACCAGGATCAAAACAAACAAAATCAGGATCAAAACAAACAAAATCAGGATCAAAACAAGCAACAGCAACAGCCAAAGATATCACGGCAGAACGCCGAGCAGATGCTGAAAGCATTGCAAAACGACGAACGCCAAACGCAGGAAAAGGTCAAAAAGGCACAGGCAGTAAAAGCCCAGTCCAACCGGCCTGATCAGGATTGGTAGCTGGATGCTCGATACTGGATACTCGATACTGGATACTCGATACTGGATGCTCGATGCTGGATACTCGATACTGCCTGCCCGCCGAAGCATCTGCGAAGGTGGGGATGCTGGATGCCCACCTTCGCTAAAGCTTCGGTGGGCAGGCAGGAAAACGAAAAATTATGATCCGGTTTTTAAAATTTGTGATTTAGTATCTATGATTTGATTTAATTTTGCACGGCTTTTCAAAGCCTTTGGTATACGTAATATTGAAAGGTAATAACAGATAAAACGATGAACCGAAAGTTAGTGTTCTTATTGTTGCTACTATTCGGCCTGAATGGCTGGGCCGATGATGTAAAATTTACCATGTCGGCGCCCGATATTGTTTCGACAGGTGAACAGTTTAGCCTTACCCTCTCGCTCAACGCAGAAGGTGAAGATTTGAAGATGCCCGATCTCCCGAATTTCGATATTCTGATGGGACCAAGCGTTTCCCAAAGCCGGAGTTTCAGTGTCATCAACGGCAAAATGACCCAGTCGGTAAACTTCTCATACACTTACGTATTGAGAGCCCAAAGTGAAGGGACCTTCACCGTTCCGCCGGCTTCGGTCAAATCGGGAAGAAACGTTTACCAGTCGAATTCAGTAACAATTAAAGCCATTAAAGGACGCCAGCCTGCTGCCAGCAGTTCTTCTTCCGGAAATTCCCAGGGAAGTTCTTCGGGTGGATATAGTTCACAGGGAAGTGGCAATGCCCCTACCGGAACGGCATCAAAAGACAACCTTTTCATCCAGTTCGAAACCGACAAAAAAAGTGTCTATAAAGGCGAAATGCTGACCGCTACGTTCAGGTTATACAGCCGCGTCAGTCTTTCGATTGCCGATCAAACCATGCCTTCGTTCGATGGTTTCTGGTCGCAGGATATCGACCTGCCACCAGCCGACCAAACCCGTACCCGCGAAGCCGTCGACGGCATTATTTACAACGTGTATACCCTTCAAAAGAAGATCTTAATTCCACAGCAAACCGGAACACTCTATATCGAACCGGCCGAAATGGTTTTCAATGTACAACAGCGGGTGGCTTCCCAAAGCATCTTTGACGATTTCTTTGGAAGCGTCCAAAACGTAAGGGTACCTGTCAAATCGAACCGCATTGCCATCAACGTAAAGGAATTGCCATCACCTCCAGCCGGATTTAAAGGAGCGGTCGGTCATTTCTCCCTTACCTCAACGATGGACAAAAACAATATCAAATCGAACGAAGCGATTACCATTAAAACCAAAATCAGTGGCTCCGGTAACCTGAAACACATCACTCCGATTAATTTCAGTTTCCCGGCCGATTTCGAAGTGTACGACCCAAAAACCGAATACAACTTCAAAGCAAGCGAATCGGGCATTAGTGGTTCTACCGATTTTGAACAAGTGGTTATTCCCCGTTTTGCCGGCGATTTCACCATTCCATCCGAAAACTTTGTTTACTTCGACCCTTCGACCCAGAGCTACAAAACACTCTCGACCGAAGAGTTCCGGATCCATGTTGAAAAAGGTTCCGACGAACAAAATAAAACCGTGGTCAGCTCCATGTCGAAACAAGATGTGAAATACCTTGGGAAAGATATTCACTTCATTAAAAACCAAGGAAGCAAACTAAAACCAAAGAATTCTTTTTTCTTTGGAAGCTTCATGTTCTTCCTCACTTATCTGGCGGCAATGTTAGCTTTTGCATTCCTGGTATTCTTCCAGCAAAAGAAGATCCGCGAAAATGCCGATATTGCCCTGATGCGCAACCGCAAAGCCAGCAAAATTGCCAGCGAACGGTTAAAAGCCGCAGCCAATTGTGTAAAAACCAACAACAAAGAAGAGTTCTTTGATTCGGTAATGCGTGCTTTCTGGGGTTATTTGAGCGACAAACTAACCTTGCCGGTTTCGGAACTCAACCGTGACAATGCAAGAGCAACCCTCACCCGTTTCAATGTAGACGGTTCAACCATCGAAGAATTCATGTCACTGATCGATACCTGCGAAATGGCACGCTTTGCTCCAACAGCCGTCAATGAACCAATCAACGAGCTTTATGTGAAAGCCGAAAATCTGATGTCATCTTTGGAAAAACAAATTCGTAAAAAAGCATGATCATGAAGAAACTGTTCATTATACTTTTCATCCTTTGCGGGACTCTAATTGCGAATGCCCAGCCCGAACAATTATTGAAGCAGGCGAACAACTATTACACCGCCAACGATTTTGACAAAGCCATCAAAGCGTACGAAAGCATCCTTGGCCAGGGGTTAGAGTCGTCGGAACTCTACTTCAATCTGGGAAATGCCTGCTACAAAAAGGGGGAACTCACCAAAGCCATTTTGTATTACGAACGGGCCAAACAGCTCGCTCCCAACGATGACGATATTCAATTCAACCTTGAGCTGGCAAACCAGTTTGTTGTCGATAAAATTGTTCCGCTTCCGCGTCCCTTTTTTGTGAAATGGGGGCAGTCGATCCTGAACATGTTCTCATCGAACGGGTGGGCAACCATCAGTATTCTCACCTTTGTGGTGATGCTGGTTTTTGCCGGACTTTTTGTTTTTGCCCGTACCACCTCCCTGAAAAAGCTCTCTTTTGCGCTGGGAATTTTCGTACTGGCCATTTCGCTGCTAGCCTTTGTCCTTGCAGGAAAACAGAAAGCAAAACTCGCCCGTCACAACCATGCCATCATCTTCTCAACCACCGTTACCGTAAAATCCTCACCCGATGAAAGCGGTACCGATCTGTTTGTGATCCACGAAGGGGTAAAAGTTGAAATCAAAGAAGAGCTTGGCAGCTGGGCCAATATCAAACTGGAAGATGGCAATGCCGGCTGGGTTAAAAAGGGAACATTCGAAAAAATATAACTCAATATATAAATTAGTAAGAGACTGTCTAAAATGATTAGATAGTCTCCCTTTTATGCCATAAAAGTTTATTATGACATTAAAATTCAGTATTTTAATGTCACAAATAAGACTTATGGCAGCAACATTTATCAAGGAGTCAACAGGTACTCAACCAAGCCTTCTCCCGGAGAATATTTTGGAGCGGATAGCGCCGAACCATCCTGTCAGGTTGGTAAACGAAGTGGTTGACAATTTGGACATCACCAGCATTATCAAAAAACACAAAGGGGGCGGGGCCAGCAGCTTCCATCCCAGAATGATGGTCAAAGTATTGTTTTATAGTTATTTGTGCAATGTGTATTCTTGCCGGAAGATCGAACGGGCGCTTCAGAAGAACATCCCTTTCATTGGCTGTCAGGGGCTCCACCCGGACTTCCGTACCATCAACTACTTTACAACTATTTTCACAAAGAGCAGAAACGTTCATTCAAAAATAACATCTTTCTGCCCCAGAACCTGTACTATAATAAGGAAGAAGATTATTTTGTGTGCCCGATGGGTCAGCACATGGTAAATATAAAAGAAGGCAAGAGGGTTTCGGAAAATGGTTACGAGTCCCTTTTCTGTTACTATCAGGCAAAACGCTGCCAGGGGTGCCCCTATTTAAACCAGCACCATAAAGCACAATGGGACAAGGCGATAGAAATAAACCACCGGTTGAACGAGCTCAAGCAAAAAGCGTAAGAACGCCTCCTGTGTGAAACCGGGTTATACCACAGGAGCAAGAGGCCAATAGAACCCGAAGCGGCGTTTGGGCAGTTGAAATCGAACAACAAATTTGGCAGGTACACATTGTGGGGATTGGTAAAAGCCGAAATAGAATTTGGGTTGATGGTGATTGGCCACAATTTGAGGAAATTGGCCGTAAAAGCTGTCCCTTTTTCCGGGATTGTGCATTTTCACCAACCGTCAGGGACAATTTTGGACCAATTTGAAACATTGTTTCGTTTTCCTCAATGCACACTTGTCGAATTACATATAGAAGGCAAAGAAAGAACCCCTTTCAAAAATGCAGCGTAAAAAAAGAGGCTGCCTTTTTAGAAAGCCCCATTTTTCTTTTTGGTTTACACCTTCGTTTAGGCAAACTTTCTTTTGATTGCATCGAAACAGAAGGTTAAGAAACAGCCACTAACGCATGTTGGTCAGTAGAATCCTTCGATTAAGCTCTCGGATCTGAAGCCCCCTAAGTATTGAATTAAAGGGTTCCTTCTTACCGAGAGAATCCACCACGTCATCTTCAATTTCAATTAGTCACGGTAATAAACGCCATCCCTGTTTGCTATAACTCAACCGTTGCTTTCGCATCTACGACTAAAAAAATTAAAATCAATAAACAATTTATCGCTAAAAAATTTTCTCTCCTGGTCACAACCCGTAAACGATGGAAAGATTATACATTACAAAAAATTCCAATAAAGCTCCTCCTCTTTTTTCAACGATCAGTTGTTATTGAAATAATTAATTAATTTTGCTCAAAGAGAGGAGATGTTCATTTTATGCAGTATAAGAAACGACATATCAACATAATAACCAATTTCAACCATAAGATTTTTTTTTCATTGCAATGTCAGGTTAAAAAATTTGCATTTATTCTTCTTTTGTCTGTTTTATCCATATCGGTTCAGTCTTCGGACACGAAATTCTACAATATCAATTCATTATATGGCATATCCATACGTGAAGCCGCTTCGGTATGCATGGACGACAATGGATTTATCTGGGCATCCTCCAAAACCGGAATTCTGAGACTCACCGAAGACGATTATCACCTTTACCAGCTTCCTTACGAAACAGCCAATATCATCAACGTTAAATTGGTTTATCACTCACCTGATCTCTTAGCATATACCAACAACGGACAGATTTTTTTATATGATGCAATAAGCGACCGGTTTAAGCTGGCAATCAATCTTAGTAAAGAATTAAAAAACAATTATCTCGGAATAAGCTCTGTTCTCATTGAAGACAACAACAGATGGTGGTTTAGCACTTCCTGGGGTCTTTTTAAATACGAAAAAGGCCAGCTAACGATTGTCAACAATCTGAATATGTACATCAGCAAAATTGAATGGTACAACAACCACCAATTCTTTGTTGCGGCAGGAAGCAATATCTCCATTTTTGACACACAGACGCAACAGCTTACCCCCCTCTATACGACCGACATACAAGGCTTTGAAGTCAACGAATTTTATTTCGACCAAACAAAAGAACAACTCTGGATGGGAACACGGTCGAATGGTTTATTTCATTACGATTTCAAAACGAAGACATTCAAAGGTCTAACAATAAGCGCCTTCCCAAAACAACCCATTCTGTCTATCGAAGCCAATTCCGATCACTCATTGCTTATCGGTATTGATGGGCAAGGAATTTGGGAAATTGACAAAAGGGGTGAACGGGTATTGAACATTTTTAAAGAAAACAGCGACAACCCTTCTTCTCTCAGAGGAAATGGTGTCTACGATATTTTCTGTGATCACAAAAACCGGGTATGGATATGCACCTATAGTGGAGGCGTATCCTATTACGAACAGGCATCTCCTTTGGTAACTCAGCTCACCCACTCCATAAATGGCACCAATTCATTGATAGACAACGACGTAAACTGCATTATTGAAGACCACAAAGGAAACATTTGGTTTGCCACAAACAACGGAATCAGTTGCTGGAATGTGTCGGCAAACCACTGGCAAAGCTTCTACAACAACAAACAGGAACAGGCTCAGGTATTTCTCACCTTATGCGAAGACGATCAGGGAAGAATTTGGGCAGGCAGTTACTCTTCAGGCGTTTACATACTGGATGAAAACAGCGGAAGGAAATTGGCTCACTATTCCTCTCAGGAAAAAAACTCCCCTTTTGTCAACGATTTTGTATTTGACATTTATAAGGATCGTCATGGGAATATATGGATTGGTGGAGTGAATGCCGAAATTATTTGCTATCAGCCTCTCGAAAATAAATTTGAAAAATTCTCCTATCAACCGCTGAATGCATTTGGCGAGCTCAATTCCAGGGAGATGTTGCTGGGATGTACGTATGGATTATGCCTATTGGATAATCAGACAAAACAAACAAAAGTTCTGATTGAAAGCCTGGTCCATGATATTTTAGTCCTAGACGGGATTATATGGGTTGGCACCAGTGGCGACGGGCTCATACGTTATGATACAAAAAGTGGTAAAACCGAAAAATATACGACCGAATCGGGGTTACCATCCAACTTTGTAAACAGCATTACCTATGCCGATGGCTACTTATGGGCTGGAACGGAAAACGGGCTATGCCGGTTTGATCCAAAAGACAAAAGTGTTCTCATCTTTTCATCCATTTTATCGCTGTCTCGCTCTTCGTTTAACCGCAATAGCCATTTCAAACTTAGAAACGGACAGCTTGCCTGGGGCACCAACAACGGAGCCATGCTGTTCAACCCCAAAACCATTCAGCAAATCCAATCAAAAGGGAAAATATTCTTTCAGGATTTAACGATTTCGGGCCGTTCCATTCGCGACTACACAACATTCAAACTTAACAACCCCCTGGATAGTCTGAAAAAAATCACCTTAAAACACGACCAAAACACCATTCTGCTTGAACTATTGCCCATTGGTACTGCTGCCGGTGCAAAGTTCTCCTGGAAAATGGAAGGGGTGGATGAGGAATGGAGCCAGCCATCCAATCTCCGAACAATCTCTTATACCAATATTCCGAGCAAAGATCTTTCGCTAAAGATCAGGATGTATGATAGTTCAATGTCGCAAATAATCTCGGAGCGCACCCTCCAATTAAGAATGATTCCACCGTTTTGGAAAACATGGTGGTTTATGACCCTGTCATTCCTGATCATATCATGCATAATCTATTTGTATCTATGGTATTATATTAATCGGCTAAAGCAACTCCATTCCGAAGAAAAAATCCGTTTTTTTGCCAAAACGGCACACGATATACGAACCTCTCTTACCCTAATTAACGCCCCAATCGAGGAATTAAACAAAGAACAAAAGCTCACCGAACAAGGACAATATTACCTTCATATAGCAGGCGAACAAACCAAAAGGCTCGCATCAATTTCCTCACAGATACTTGATTTTCAAAAACTTGACTCCGGAAAAGGACAGTTATCGCTCCAAATGGTCGATATTGTGAAACTTATATCTCACCGGATCCTGATGTTTGAATCGTTTGCAAAAAGCAAGGATATTGAACTTTCTTTTACCTCCAATCTACCGTTTTATCGTTCAGCGATAGATGAACTGATGATGGAGAAGGTCGTCGACAACCTGATATCCAATGCCGTTAAATATTCTCATTCCAAACATCAGGTTCAAATTACATTAAAATGCAACAAAAACGAATGGGTTCTTGAGGTAACCGACCAGGGAATTGGGATAAGCAAAAAGGCACAACAACAACTTTTCAGGGAATTCTATCGTGGCGAAAATGCGGTAAATTCGAAAATTGTTGGTTCCGGTATTGGACTCATGCTGGTAAAAAACTATGTAAAGATACATGGCGGGGAGATCAGTTGCTCCAGCCAGGAAAATGCAGGTTCAACCTTCCAAATCGTTATTCCCTACAAAGAAATTGCGGATGTACCAACATCAGAAAAAACAGCCAGGACAGTTTCTCAGAACGCCGACCGAAGGGAGATGGAAATTCCACAACGGGAATACCAGCAGGGGGAAATGAGTATTCTGATAGTAGAAGACAACGACGACCTCCGTAATTTTATGTTTTGCTCACTCAGCAACGACTTCCATGTTTTTACCGCTCCTGATGGCATAACAGCCTGGGAAACCATCCAAAACCAGATCCCCGATTTGGTCGTTTCGGATGTGATGATGCCCAACATGGATGGTTTTGAACTTTGCCAACGTATTAAGTCTACGTTTAACACATCGCATATCCCGGTTATTTTGCTGACCGCGCTTTCCGAAAAAGCAGAACAACTTCACGGACTGGGATTAGGCGCCGACGATTACCTGACCAAGCCTTTCGACATGTCGCTGCTTTCTGTACGAATAAAAAGCATCATCAAAAACCGTGAAGCAGTTCGAAAGAAAATGCAGAAACTACCTTCCGAAAACAACAATGAGCCTATCTTAGCCAACAAGCTGAATGATAAGTTCATTAAAAAAGCAATGGAAGTGGTTCAATCGAATATCTCGAATTCAGAATTCGATAAAGATGAATTTGCCTCTGCAATGAATGTAAGTACCTCCCTGCTCTACAAAAAAATTAAGGCCCTTACCGATCAATCACCTACCGATTATATTAAAACAATCAGGCTCAACCATGCTTTAGAATTGTTACAAACCCGGAGGTATACGGTTACCGAAGTAAGTGAACTCTGTGGCTTTACCAGTGTCGGATATTTCAGCACCGTATTCAAAAAACACTTTGGCCAATCTCCTACTGAAATAAACGATTAAGTACGTTCGTTTCTCTTTTTTTAAGGCCGTAATTTCCCGCTCTCCGCAAGAAATCACACACAACACTATTTATCAATTTATTACAAACAGATCATCAAAAAAAACGCTTATACTACTCACTATTTTTAAAACCAACATTCCCTTTTTTACAAAAAAGTTTCAAAATCAACAGCATTTGTTTCAATGGCAAGCAACACAATTATCCAATTTCAGAAATTGAATATCTAAATTTAAAAACCTTCCTGAAACTTCATCCCTACCTTTGTTTCCGTTAATAAACATCGGCCAAAATGATGATGAACCCCATTAACAATGGTTGATTATTTTAGGAAGAGATTGAAACTTACAATTTATCAACAGATAGATTCATAGTTTAAGGTGATTAGTTATTAGTTAGTAAACAGGCGAACGATTTTCTTAAATGAAAGTTCGCCTTTTTTTTATGCAAAAAACAGAAGACCCGTAAACTTAAGATAGATGCTCCTATTGATTCTCCACCCATAAACACCATAAGATGAAGGCAAAAAAAGACATTCCCATTACACAACAATTATCCAAAATCAGAAATGATATATCTATTTTTAAAACTTAGCCCAAACGGTAAAGCATATATTTACAGATAACTAAACAAAACAAAATGAAAGGAATAAAGATTGTCGCAATCCTGTTATTTCTTGCTGCTTTCTCGGCAAAAGCACAGGAGAAAATCGAACTTTATGAAGGTACAATTCCGGGTTCAATGAAATCGACTGTCAAAGAATCCTATTCTTCCGGAATGTATCGAGGCGTAATCCAACCAACCCTCGAATTATTTCTTCCTGAAAAAGGAAATGCGACCGGAGCTGCCGTTATTATATGCCCGGGTGGCGGGTATAGCGTAGTTGTTTACGACGGAGAAGGGGTAACAACGGCTAAAGAATTTGCCAAAAACGGAGTAGCGGCTTTTGTATTAAAATACCGACTCCCCGATGATTCAATCATGACCGATAAAAAATATGGCCCGCTGCAGGATGCCCAAAAAGCCATTCAACTGGTTAGAGAGAATGCAACAAAATGGGGAATTGATGTAAAAAAGGTTGGAATTATGGGCTTTTCTGCTGGCGGGCATTTGGCTTCTACCGAAGCAACCCACTTTAAAAATCCACGCATCGAAAACATCAACAATACCAACCTTCGTCCCGATTTTCAGATACTCGTTTATCCGGTAACAAGTATGCAGGATAACTTAACCCATCGCGATTCGAGAACTCAATTATTGGGGAAAAATCCATCCAAGGAGGATATTGATCAATTTTCGAACGAACTACAAATCGACGACGTCACACCTCCAGCCTATATTACCCATGCCGCCGACGACAAACTGGTGGATGTGGATAACAGCATCCTATACTTTGAAGCATTGCGGCATCACAACGTACCTGTCGAAATGCACATCTACCCCAAAGGCGGGCATGGCTTTGTTTTTAGACATCCGGGCTGGATGGATCCCTTGTTCCTGTGGATGAAAAATTCAAAATGGATCAATTAACGTAAATTACTTATCAACAAACAACTAATCTGAAAATAAACTACAATGAAAAGAATAGCTCTCACGGTAATAACCTTCATGCTACTTTGTGCTTTTACTTTTGCACAAAATGCAGTAACACCTGCCCCACTCGGCTTCGACATTGTTCGCGACAATATTCCCCATGGCAAGATTGACACAATCAATTACAAATCGAAAACAGTAGGCACCATCAGGAAAGCGTTGATTTATACACCACCGGGGTACACAAAAAATCAGAAATATCCGGTACTTTATTTGCTTCATGGTATTGGGGGCGATGAAAAAGAGTGGTTCAACGGAGGTCAGCCCCAGGTAATTCTCGACAATCTGTATGCTGAAAATAAAGTTGTGCCGATGATCGTCGTTTTACCGAACGGACGGGCCATGAAGGATGACCGTGCCACCGGAAACATCATGGCTCCGGACAAAGTACAGGCTTTCGCCACGTTTGAAAAAGATTTGACCAACGATTTGATCCCTTTTATTGATAAAAATTATCCGGTAATGAAGGATCGTGAACACAGGGCTGTCGCAGGCCTGTCGATGGGTGGAGGTCAATCGCTGAACTTTGGTTTGGGCAACCTCGACAAGTTTGCGTGGGTTGGAGGTTTCTCTTCTGCACCCAATACCAAAAAACCGGAAGAACTGGTTCCGGATCCTTCGAAAGCAAAGCAACTATTGAAACTGCTATGGATTTCGTGCGGAGATAAAGATGGCCTTATCACGTTCAGTAAACGTACCCACGACTATCTGTCAATCAATAATGTGCCTCACATTTATTACGTCGACCATGGATACCATGATTTCAATGTCTGGAAAAACAGCCTCTATATGTTCTCACAACTGTTGTTTAAACCAGTCGATCTTTCTTCTTTTGAAAAAATAAGTAATAGCGGCAGGCCTGCTGAGACCAATGTCCGGTCGGCCCAATATCCGCAAATATTACCCAATGGTCGCGCTTTGTTTCAAATTAAAGCCCCCGAAGCACAAAAAGTACAACTCGACCTGGGCAAAAAATACGACCTGGTAAAAAATGGCGAGGGCGTTTGGGAAATTACTACCGACTCTCTCAGTGAAGGTTTCCATTATTACTCATTGATCATTGACGGAGTTGCTGTTGCCGATCCTGCCAGTGAAACTTATTATGGAATGGGGCGAATGGCCAGTGGCATCGAAGTACCATTCAAAGGTGACAGCTACTATGAAATTCGGAATGTTCCTCATGGCGACATCCGCATCAAACGTTATTACTCAAACGTAACAAATTCATGGCGTGATTTCTACATGTACACTCCTCCCGGTTACGACGAAAACAATAACGAAAAATATCCGGTACTTTATATCCTGCATGGTGGTGGTGAAGATGAACGCGGCTGGGCAACCCAGGGAAAAACCGACCTTATTCTCGACAACCTGGTTGCAGATAAAAAAGCGGTTCCGATGATCGTGGTAATGGTCGATGGGAATATGCCTTCCAAAGGGTTTGGTATGGAGGCTTTAAATCTTTTTGAAAAGGAATTAAAAGAGTGTGTCATTCCTTTTGTTGAGAAAAACTTTCGGGTAAAAACCGGTGCTGGTTCACGCGCCCTTGCTGGTTTGTCGATGGGTGGCTTGCAAACCCTTCACGCCGGAATTAAAAATACCGAGATGTTTGCCTACCTGGGGGTATTCAGTTCGGGATGGTGGAGCAATCAGCCATCTCTTTCCGATCCTCAATACGAATATATGAAGAACAATGCCGACAAGATCAACAACAATTTGAAACAGTTCTGGATTTCACAGGGAGGCAAAGAAGATATTGCCTGGAAAAACTGCCAGACGATGCTTTCAAAATTTGACGGAATGAAGATCAAATACACCTACAGTGAATATCCCGGAGGTCACACCTGGCCGGTATGGAGAAACAACCTGTATAATTTTGCCCAACTATTATTCAAGTAAATAATCAACTAACAAATACTATAAAAAAACGGAGTCAGAAAATTTTCTTTTGAAAATTCTTCTGACGCCGTTTCCTCAAAAAAGAGAAACAAGAAGAAAAAGAAAATTAGTTTTAAATTCGAAGTTTCAGTCCAAAGGAAAGGATATTCCTGTAATTTTATATCCTCCTCAACACCGAAAAGAACGAGGAACAATTGAACACAAAGCCATGAAAACAGGCAATACGGAATGAATACCAGGAAGGGAATTCTGGCTCAGAAAAATGATTGAAAACTAATTATCTTAAATAAAAGTTAATGACTATGAATGTAATTTACAAACGATTATTGTCGATTCGATTTCTTTACCTCGCGGTTATACTCAGTTTAATAACCTGTAGTAGTTTTGCACAGATCGTCACCAACGGAAGTTTTGAAAGTTGTGACACAGGATTCGTAACCACAACACCCGTTAAGGGTTGGTTGTTACAAGCGTCAAGTTCCTTAAGCCCTTCTCCGGAATTTAAAATTGTGGATGATGTGGTTGAACAGGGAAACCGTGCATTGAAAGTCTCAATCCAAAATATTGGGACAAACCAATGGGATATTCAGGCTATTTCGGATAGTATTCCTGCAATACCCGGAGCAACCTATAATTACTCGGTGTGGGCTAAAGCTGAAAAATACGGCGCTCAAGTAAACTTCACCGTAGGCAATTATTCCTATTCGGAATACAAAGCAATCCGTCCGGCAACCTTGAGTACCGAATGGCAAAAGTTCACCATGCAGTTTACAGTAACTGATGACCAAATCTATATCAGGGCTCCGATTCATCTAAGTTATAGCGGCAGCAAGAATAATACGATCTACATTGACAACCTGCAAATAAGCAGCGTGAATTTTGGTAAGACACCGGTAGTTGTAGAAGCCGAATCGGGGGTTGCAGGTTCAAAATATACCACTGCAAACGATGGCGACATCACCTACATTACCGCCACCGAAAACTACACCGGAATGGTCAATCCCGGTGATACAAGCAGGATGATAACCTACAATGTAACATTTGAGGATTCTGGATATTATAGTTTGTATGCACATCTGAGAACAGGCTCGGGAACCTACAACGACGACAGCTTTTTTGCAGCCAAAGGATTTGGTGAAAAAAGTGCAACCGATTCAAACTGGGTATTTATCAACGGACTTGCAGGTGCTGGTTTTACCGCTGCTTCGGAAATTGTAAAAGAGATGGGAACTGCCGGTTCGGAAGTTTGGAAATGGGTTAATATTACCAACAACTTCTTTGGTACTGCTTCCAATACCACTTTCTACGTTAGCCCTGACAGCCTGACCAAAACATTCCAGATTGGCAGTCGTGAAGATGGATTGTTTTTTGACAAATTCGCTTTTGGAAAGGCCAATCTGTATTATACGGTTGATTATTTAGACAAGGGGCTTCCGGGTGCTGAATCAACTCCACAGATCGATTCAAGCAACTACTATAAAGGACCAGCCTTGGCCAAAGGGTTACCTAAATTTTTGGGTAATGTAATGGCCAGTGATAATATTTTTGCCAACTACTGGAACCAGATCACCCCGGGGAATGATGGGAAATGGGGTACTGTTGCAGGTTCCCAGGATACAACCAAATGGAATTGGAGTAGTCTGGATGCAATTTACAACTACGCTCAAAAGCATGACCTTATTTTTAAAGACCACAATCTGATCTGGGGACAACAACAACCTTCATGGATCTCAAGTTTGGATCAGACTACCCAATTGAAATACATTGAAACATGGTTCCGTCAAGTTGGCCAGAGATACCCGAATATGGATATGATTGATGTGGTGAACGAACCATTTGCCAACCATGCTCAACCCGACGGGAAGAGCGACCATGCAAACTATAAAGATGCATTGGGTGGTGATGGCACTACCGGCTGGGACTGGGTAATCAAAGCTTTTGAACTGGCAAGAAAATACATGCCCAAAAACACCAAATTGATACTCAATGAATATGGAGTCATCAATGACAATAGTTCAACAACAAGCTATCTTAAGATCATTAACCTTCTCAAAGACAGAGGGCTTATTGATGGCATCGGCATACAGGGGCACCGCTTTGAAATAGAAAAATCGACCACAACCACGTTGAAATATAATCTGGACCGTTTAGCCGAAACGGGCATCCCAATCTACATCTCTGAATTGGATCTCGGAAACATCGACAACTCCGGCACGCCCGACGATAATCAGCAATTACAGCTATACCAGAAACTATTCCCAACCTTATGGCAACACCCTGGGGTAAAAGGAATTACTTTGTGGGGATATGTTGAAGGTGAAATGTGGCAAACCTCGTGCTATCTGGTATTAAAAGATGGCACCTGGAGACCAGCCATGACCTGGCTTGCCGATTACATCAAAAACAATCCGGTAGGAGTTGAGGAAATCAAAAACCCGGCTACTTCAGACCTTACTTTAGAGCAAAATTACCCGAATCCGTTTAGTTCATCTACCACCATTACTTTCCAGGTTAAGACTCCATCAACTGTTACACTAAAGGTATACAACAACATGGGACAGGAAGTAAAAACGCTGGTCAATAAAAAAATGGATAGCGGCACACATTCCATTTCCTGGGATGCAACCAATAATTTCGGTTCCAAACTAGGAAATGGCATATACTATTACCAGTTAATTTCTGGTCAAAACATTACCAGCAAAAAAATGCTATTAAACAGATAATCAAGATAAATAAAGCCCAGATGCAAAACTTTACAGCATTTGGGCTTTATTTATGAATGGAACCAACTGATCGATGGTACCATGGATAATATGCCACTTTTAAAAGATTTAACCCACCACATAGCAAAGCCAACCATCCTTTTCAAAGCAAGCAAAGCTGAATTATTCTCCATGTTAAATGAAATAGTCCTCTTAAACCTCCAATACCGGAAGCATACGATTCTGACGATAAATTAATACTGGGGAAAATGCAAACCGCAATATAGAAACTTCGTTTTCAATCAATTATATTAACAACAAAAATATTTAAGTATGAAAAAGATCATTTTTGTAGCCGCATTTCTGTCCATTTATTGTATAGCATCGGCTCAATTTGCAGGTATGATGCGTGGTCAACAGGAAGAACCACTTCCAACAGGTTTTAAACCCTCTTCTACCAATATTTTTTTGGCACAATACCCTGCGGTAAATACACAAACCCGCCAGGCCATATTTCAAGTGGTTGCTCCCAGTGCAAAAATTGTACAGGTAGATGTGTGCAACAAAAAATACGATATGACCCGGAATGATAAAGGCTTTTGGACATGCACCTCAGACCCGCTGGTTGTTGGTTTTCATTACTATGCCATACTAATCGACAGTGTAGCCGTAATGGACCGTAACACCGATGCATTCTTTGGCAGTAACTGGGAATCGTCGGGGATTGAAATTCCTGAAGGTCCCGAAGGCGATTATTACCGATTCAACAAAACCATTCCTCACGGACAAATACGTTCAATCTATTACTGGTCCGAACTGAATGGACTGGAACGCCACTGCAATGTGTATGTTCCTGCTGAATACGAGCAAAACCCCACCAAACAATATCCGGTACTCTATCTTCTTCATGGATGGGGCGAAGATGAAAATGGTTGGTCGAACCAGGGCCACATGGGCAATATCATGGATGGGTTGATCGCTGCAGAAAAGGCAGTACCCATGATTGTGGTGATGGATTGTGGCGACATCAAAACCAACCAGGATGTTCGTAAAGCTTCAACAACCGATGTAACTCAGATTTATGTGAAAGATCTGATGCCTTTTATTGAAAAAACGTTCAGAACGAAAAACGACCGGCAGTTCAGAGCAATGGCTGGTTTGTCAAGAGGCGGAATGCAAACGACCATGACCGTTTTCAACAACATGGATAAATTTGCCTGGATTGGGACGTTTAGCGGATTCTTTATGGGTATGAGAAGACCAGGAGATACTACGCAACCCGACATGAACGCAATGGTTGAAACAGCGTTCAATGGGGTGTTCAAAGATGCAGACACTTTTAATAAACAGATGAAATTATTGTTCATCAGCACAGGTACCGAAGAACGCACTCCAAAGGATGCCGTTGACGCACTGAAGGCCCATGGAATCAAAAATATTGTTTACCACGAATCGCAAGGAACAGCCCATGAATGGCTTACCTGGCGCCGTGCACTCAACGATTTTGCACCTCGGCTATTCAAATAAAATTAAACAAAGAAACGTATGATAAAGCATATTACGCTCCTGTTTGCCATTGCGATCTTCTTTTCAGCAGGATTATGCAAAGCACAACAACCTGCCCCCGTAAAGGTAGACGGAGGAATGGTACAAGGAACCGATGAAGATGGGTTAACCGTATACAAAGGGATCCCATTTGCTGCTCCACCGGTTGGTGAATTACGATGGAAGGCTCCCCAACCCGTCAAAAAATGGGATGGGATAAAACAAGCCTCAAAATTTGCCCCTGCACCCATGCAAGGTGGAAATCCTCCTTCAGGAAAGAGTGAAGATTGCTTATACCTGAACATTTGGTCGCCTGCTAAGTCACCTCAAGACAAAATTCCAGTCATGGTATATATCTATGGCGGCGGATTTGCCGGCGGCTATACTTCCGATCCCGGGATCAGCGGTGAAAAATTAGCAAAAAAAGGAGTTGTACTGATAAGCATTGCCTATCGCGTCAACCAATTTGGGTTTCTGACACTACCCGAACTTAGTGCCGAAAACCCCAACCATGTTTCAGGCAATTACGGTTTGCTCGACCAAATTGCAGGTTTGCAGTGGGTTAAAAAAAATATTGCTACGTTTGGTGGCGATCCGTCTAAAGTGACCATTTTCGGTGAATCGGCCGGAGCCATCTCAGTAAGCATGTTGTGTGCTTCGCCGCTTGCAAAAGGGTTATTCAGCGGTGCCATTTCGCAGAGTGGCGGTTCTTTCGGGCCAACACGTCCGACTACTTACCCGGGCGAAAATATGAAAACACTAAAACAGGCTGAAGAAAATTGTAAAACATATATTCAAAAAGCAGGAGTTTCATCAATTGCTGAGCTTCGAAAAATGGATGCCGTGAAATTGCCTTCCGGCTTTGGATTACCAGGAGGATGGCCAGTTACCGATGGTTATGTGATTCCCGACGATCAATACAAACTTTATGAAGCCGGCAAATACAACGATGTCCCGGTTCTTATTGGCTACAACTCCGACGAAGGCGCCAGTTTTTCGCATGAAAATTCACCCGAAAGTTATATTTCAAGCGTGAAATCCCGCTATGGCAAATTTGCCGATGAACTGGTTAAGGCTTACCCTGCTGGTACAAATTCGGTTCCGAAAACCGCCCGTGACCTGATGCGCGATGCAGCTTTTGGCTGGCAAACCTGGAGCTGGGCAAGGCTTCAATCACAAACCGGGAAATCAAAAGTGTTCTTCTATCATTTCGATCAGCACCCCGATTACCCGAAAGATTCGCCCAAATATGGCTATGGTTCTCCACATGCCCAGGATATTTCGTACGTTTTTCAACATTTGGATACCAATAATCCGGAAACGACCAAGTCTGATCTGGAGATTTCGGAAGCCATGGCTACCTATTGGACCAATTTTGCTAAATATGGAAATCCCAACGGAAAAGGATTACCTGAATGGCCTGCATTCAGCGATGCAAACCCGGTACTGATGTACTTCAGCCAAACACCTCACACCGGACCTGTTCCCAGTCTGGAATCGATGAAAGTGCTCGATTCGTATTTTAAATGGAGACGCACCCCCGAAGGTGAAAAATGGGCTAAATAATTAATAGACAATTCAATATTTCGATCAGAAAGAAACAATAAAAAGATGAAAATAAAAATCAGTTTTATAGCGATAGTAATATTCTTCCTTTCAAGCGTTCAAGCTTTTTCGCAAGACCAAAACTTCTACATTTTCCTCTGTTTTGGGCAGTCGAACATGGAAGGAAATGCCCGGATTGAAGCACCGGATACAACAAATGTAGATACACGTTTTCAGGTAATGGAAACACTCGATTGCCCAGCCCTGAACCGAACAAAAGGGAAATGGTATACGGCAGTTCCACCACTTTGTCGTTGCCACACAGGCTTAACCCCTGCTGATTACTTTGGACGAACACTGGTTGACAATCTCCCCAAGAATGTAAAAGTTGGAGTTATCAATGTTGCCATTGGAGGTTGCAAAATAGAACTCTTCGATAAAGACAATTACCAAACCTACATGGAAACGGCTCCTGGCTGGATGAAAGGCATGGTAAAAGACTATGACGGAAATCCTTATGGACGGTTGGTTGAAATGGCCAAACTGGCACAAAAAGACGGGGTTATCAAAGGGATCTTACTGCATCAGGGAGAATCGAATACCAACGATTCCCTTTGGACAAAAAAAGTAAAACTGGTGTACGATAACCTGTTGAAAGATTTGAACCTTGACTCAAAGAATGTCCCTTTGCTGGCCGGAGAGATGGTCAATGTAGATCAGGGCGGGGCTTGTGCGAGCATGAATGCCATCATTGCCACACTACCACAAACCATCACCAATTCGCATGTGATCTCCTCAGCAGGTTGTCCCAGTGCACCCGACCACCTGCACTTTACCGCCGAAGGGTACCGGATTCTGGGGAAACGATATGCCGAGAAAATGCTTCCCTTATTGGGAGTTAAATTAAAATAACAAAAAACAACCAGTTCACAAACATTTGATTTCTAATAAAAAATACAATAAATGAAACCTTTCCATTTTCTGCTGCTTCTGGCTCTTGTAATAAGCTTAACCAGCAATGCACAATCGTATCAAAAGACCAGTTTGGGATTAAAAACAACCATCCATTCGGTTGATATCGAAATCCAGTTTTATAGTCCGTCCATCGTGAGGGTTACCAAATGGCCTGCTGGAAAAACATTTACCAAAGAGAGCCTCTCGGTTGTTAAAACCCCGCAAAAAACAGCTTTCTCGATTAGCCAGCAGGATGATAATCTTTCGCTGAAAAGTGAAAAAATGATTGCTGTGCTAAACCTGAAAAATGGGAAGGTTTCATTCAAAACGACCGAAAGCGAACCGTTGCTGAACGAAAAAGAATCGGGAGCATCGTTTACCGATTTTGACGATGCCGGGGTGAAAACATTCAGCGTAAGTCAAACATACCTGCTCGAAAAAGATGAAACCATCTATGGACTTGGAATCCTGCCAAACGGAAAAATGTCGCAGCGCAACCAAAAGTTGGAAATGGTGCAGAACAACACCTGGGATTTTGTCACATTTTTCCAGTCGGTGAAAGGTTACGGATTGTTTTGGGACAACTACTCTCCCACCACATTTATAGACACCCTGAATGAAACCTCCTTTCGTTCAGAAGTGGGCGATTGCATCGATTACTATTTTATGTTCGGTGGCAATGCCGATGGTGTGATTGCCAACATGCGCGATCTTACAGGCCAGGCTCCCATGTTTCCTTTGTGGACTTACGGTTACTGGCAGAGTAAAGAACGTTACAAAAGTCAGAACGAACTGGTGGGTGTAGTGAAAAAGTATCGCGAATTGGGCGTACCACTCGATGGGATTATTCAGGACTGGCAGTACTGGGGAAACAATTACTTGTGGAATGCGATGGAATTCCTCAACCCTGAATTTTACGATCCCAAAAAGATGGTCGATGATGTTCATAACCTGAATGCTCATATGATCATCTCCATCTGGTCGTCGTTTGGACCAATGACCAAGCCGTATAAGGAACTGGATAAAATGGGTGCTTTATATAATTTCGAAACCTGGCCGCAGTCGGGTTCCGAAAAGTGGCCGCCCAATCCCGATTATCCATCCGGTGTTAGGGTTTACGATGCCTATAATCCGGCTGCCCGCGACATTTATTGGAAATACCTCAACCAGGGAATTCTATCAACAGGCATGGATGGTTGGTGGATGGATTCAACCGAGCCCGACCATTTAAATCAAACTCCTTCCGATTATGATACAAAAACGTATTTGGGCTCATTCCGAAAAGTACGGAATGCCTATCCGTTAATGTCAGTAGGTGGTGTTTTCACCCATCACCGTGAAGTAAGCTCTGATAAACGTATTTTCATCCTTACCCGTTCGGCTTTTGCCGGACAGCAACGTTACGGTGCCAACACCTGGTCGGGCGATATTGTAGCTTCATGGGAAACTTTGCATAACCAAATTGCAGCAGGCCTAAATTTTTCGCTCTGTGGAATCCCTTACTGGAACAACGATCTGGGTGGTTTCTTCCTGTGGAATTTTAAAAACCCTCTCGAAAACCCCGACTATCGTGAACTTCATGCCCGTTGGATTCAGTTTGGCACCTTCTGCCCCATGATGCGTTCACATGGCGAAGGCTATCCCCGTGAAATTTACCAATTTGGCAAAAAAGGAGATAAAATATACGACTCCGACGATAAATACATCAACCTGCGTTATAGGCTGTTGCCATATATCTATTCGGCTTCATGGGAGGTTACCAGCAAACAGTCGAGCATGATGAGGGCTTTGGTAATGGATTTTGCCAGCGACAAAAATGCGTTGGACATCAACGATGAATATCTGTTTGGAAAATCCATTCTGGTGTGTCCGGTTACAACACCTATGTACAACAAAGAGAACAAGGAAGATTTCAGTACTATAAAAACCAAGGAAGTATATCTACCCAAGGGCGCCGACTGGATTGACTTCTGGACCGGAGACAATTTTAGCGGCGGACAAAAAATCAATAAGGAAACTCCATTGGATATCATGCCTTTGTACGTAAAAGCTGGTACCATTCTTCCTGTTGGTCCCAAAGTGCAGTATACCAGCGAAAAGAAATGGGACAACCTCGAAATCCGCGTATATGAAGGAGCGAATGGAGAATTCACCCTGTACGAAGACGAAAACGACAATTACAATTACGAAAAGGGAGTCTATTCGACCATTACATTTAGCTGGAACGATGCGAAAAAAACATTGACCATCAGTGATCGCAAGGGTTCTTTCCCCGGAATGCTGACCGAACGGAACTTCAACATCGTGAAGGTTTCGAAAGGCAAAGGTACTGGCGATGGGGCTGTCGAAAAGTTTGATAAAACGGTGAACTATACTGGCAAAAAAATAGCTATCAAGTTATAAAGAGGTTTTGCCCAATGTTGGAGGAGAGATATCTATGATCGATAAGTTACCACGGCGTTGGTGCTAAGCACGAATGGGGTTCACGATATTTATTTCGTTTTCAGAGGTGAAAAGGAGTTGTTCAACTTCGATTGGTGGCAATTTTCAAAATAAGAATTTAAAAAAAAACAAATAGAAATGAGAAAAAGGATTAAGATATTCAGTATGTTGATTTCATTTTTTGTTTTTCAGTTGGTGGGAATAGGTTTTGCTTCTGCCCAAACCGTTTGGCTCGACCAACTTGATTTAAGCACAGCAACCCAGGGATGGGGTGTTCCAATGAAAAATCGTTCGATCGATAACAAAACACTTACCATTGCAGGAAAAACGTTTGAACGGGGTTTTGCAACCCATTCTGTAAGTTCCTTATTAATCCTACTCGAAGGGAAAGCCACTTCATTTACGGCTCAGGTAGGAATCGACGATGAAGTTGCCGGTCACGATGCCGCTGCTGAGTTTGAAGTGTATGGCGATGGTAAAAAACTCTGGTCGAGCGGGAGGATGCGTGTTGGCGATGCTGCCCGTCCGTGTTCTGTTCAACTTAACGGGGTGAAAAAACTCGAACTGGCAGTGGCCGATGGTGGCAACGGCAACTATTACGATCATGCCGACTGGGTAGATGCCAAATTTGAGACCACGGGCGTAACCACGTTCAAAACATTCAATCCAATTGCCAGCGAACCTTACATCCTAACACCAAAACCAGCAGCCGAGCCTAAGTTGACGGGTGCCAAAGTGTTTGGCGTTCGTCCGGGCTCACCATTTCAACATTTGATTACTGCTACCGGCGACCGTCCAATGACTTTTTCGGCCAAGGGATTACCTGAAGGCTTGAAGATTGATGAAAAAACAGGCTTAATTACAGGAGTAATTTCAAAACCCGGAACCTACAATGTAACCTTGGGTGCAAAAAATGCAAAAGGCAAGGCCGAAAGAGCATTCCGTATCGAATGCGGCGACCAAATCGCACTTACTCCGCCCATGGGTTGGAACAGTTGGAACTGCTTTGCACAGGAAGTTTCAGCCGACAAGGTAAAACGTGCAGCCAATGCAATGGTGAGCAGCGGATTGATCAACCATGGCTGGACCTATATCAATATTGACGATTTCTGGCAAAATCACCGCGATTCGAAAGACCAGTCCTTGAGAGGTAAATTCCGCGATGAGGCTGGAAATATTATCCCCAACTCACGTTTTGTCGACATGAAACCTCTTGCCGATTATGTGCATGGCCTTGGTTTGAAAATCGGGTTGTATTCCTCACCGGGTCCCTGGACTTGTGGTGGATGCGCCGGAAGTTATGGCTATGAAAAACAAGATGCTGAAAGCTATGCCCAATGGGGCTTCGACTACCTGAAATACGACTGGTGCAGCTATGGTAATGTGATCAACGGATTGCCGGAAAACGACCCGCACAAAGTTTCATCGTTATCGTATAACGGTGGCAGCGAGCTCGAAACAGCCAAAAAACCCTTCATTGTAATGGGTGATTTATTGAAGCAACAACCACGCGACATCGTATTCAGCGTGTGCCAATACGGGATGTCGGATGTCTGGAAATGGGGCGGCTCGGTTGGTGGCAGCTGTTGGCGTACCACCAATGACATAACCGATACCTGGGCAAGTGTGAAAAGTATTGCCCTCGATCAGGATAAATCGGCGTCTTATGCAAAACCCGGTAACTGGAATGACCCAGACATGTTGGTGGTAGGCCACGTAGGCTGGGGAAATCCACATCCGAGCAAACTCAAGCCCGACGAACAGTATCTGCATATCAGTCTCTGGAGTCTTTTTTCTGCACCTCTTCTGATTGGATGCGACATGGAAAAGCTCGACGATTTTACCTTAAACCTGCTCACCAACGACGAGGTAATTGATGTGAACCAGGACCCATTAGGCAAAGAAGCCACTTGCATGCAAACCATTGGCGAACTGCGCATCTATGTGAAAGAACTTGAAGATGGCAGCCGTGCCGTGGGCTTCTGCAATTTTGGTCCCGAAAAGGTTGACATTTCGTACAAAGATTTCGACCAACTTGGTTTAAATGGAAAATTTACAGTACGTGACATCTGGCGGCAAAAAGAGATTGCCAAAGTAAATACCCAGGCAGGGGAACTTGCCATTGATGTGCCGGCACACGGGGTGCTACTCTATAAATTTTCATCATTTAAATAGTTGAATAATAGCTTTATGATGAATTATTTGAAAATTACAACTTGTGCGTTTCTGTTCACATTGCTTTTTGGCAACAGTATCAATGCACAGAATAAACTTTACCCCAACGAATTCCCATTGTCGGATGTGTCATTACTTGACGGACCGTTTAAACACGCCCGTGATTTAAATATCGAAGTACTTCTGAAATACGATGTTGATCGCTTATTGGCACCCTACAGAAAGGAAGCAGGGTTACCCGAAAAGGCCAAATCCTATCCTAACTGGGACGGTCTCGATGGACATGTTGGTGGTCATTATCTGTCGGCCATGGCAATAAATTTTGCTGCTACCGGGAATGCTGAATGTAAAAAACGCATGGATTATATGATTTCGGAACTGAAAGCCTGTCAGGAAGCCAATGCCAAAAACAATCCCGGCTGGGGAGTTGGTTATGTGGGTGGTGTGCCCAAAAGTGCCGAGTTGTGGCCGAAAATTAAAGCCGGAAATGTTGGGGCGATCTGGAGTGCTTGGGCACCTTTTTACAACATCCATAAAATGTATGCCGGACTGAGGGACGCCTGGTTATACACAGGTAACGAAGAGGCTAAAACTGTTTTTCTGAAATACTGTGATTGGGTAATCGACCTTACTTCGGGACTCACCGATGCTCAAATGGAAGATATGCTCGGAAACGAATATGGCGGCATGAACGAAGTCCTTGCCGATGCGTATCAGATCTCGGGCAACGAAAAATACCTCACGGCGGCAAAACGGTTTTCTCACAAACAATTCCTTGAACCATTATCGCAGGGAGTTGATATGCTCGATAACAAACACGCCAACACCCAAATTCCAAAGTTTATTGGTTTTGAACGAATTGCTGAGCTTGATCACGATGCAAAATACGGCAAAGCCGGAAGTTTCTTTTGGGAAACGGTTACAACCAACCGTTCGCTGGCTTTTGGGGGAAATAGTCGCAGGGAACATTTTCCGAGCAAAGAATCGTGCATCGATTTTGTGAATGTCAACGATGGTCCCGAATCGTGCAACTCGTACAACATGCTCAAGTTGACCGAAGATTTGTTCCGGGTTAACCCATCGGCCAAATATGCCGATTATTATGAGCGGACAATTTTCAACCATATTCTCTCGTCTCAGCACCCTGAACATGGCGGATATGTCTATTTTACTCCGGCACGTCCGCGCCATTACAGGGTTTACTCTGCCCCGAACGAAGCCATGTGGTGTTGCGTTGGCTCAGGGATGGAAAACCATGGCAAATACAATCAGTTCATTTATACTCACACAAAAGATTCGTTGTTCCTCAACCTGTTTATTGCTTCGGAACTAAACTGGAAAGAGAGAGGCATCAAAATCAAGCAGGAAACCGCTTTCCCTTACGAAGAACAGACCAAATTGACGGTAACCGAAGGTTCATCAACCTTCAATTTACTGGTACGTTATCCGGCCTGGGTTAAAAAGGACGAACTGAAAATAACGGTTAACGGAAAAGACTTTTCTTATTCGGCAGAACCTTCATCCTACATTGGCATCGATCGGAAATGGCAAAAAGGCGATGTGGTAATAATTACACTGCCCATGCACAATACCATCGAGCATTTACCCAATGTACCGGAATACATTGCGTTGATGCACGGCCCCATTTTACTTGGCGCTAAAACCGGCACCGAAGATTTAAAAGGTCTGATCGCCGACGATAGCCGTTGGGGACAATACGCCGGAGGAGAATACCTGCCGATCGACCAAGCCCCTATTTTGATTGAAGACGACATTCAGAATATTGGAAATAAACTGGTACCCATAAAAGGTAAACCATTAAATTTCAAGCTCAATGTAAAAATGATCAATCAGGCAGAACTCACACTGGAACCTTTTGCAAACATTCACGATGCGAGGTACATGATCTACTGGCTGGCTCTCACCAATTCTGGTTACAAAGCATATACCGATTCATTGGCAAAAATTGAAAATGAAAAAATGGCACTTGAAAAACGCACCGTCGATTATGTGATACCCGGTGAGCAACAACCCGAAACCGATCATGCCATGCAAGTGGAGAAATCGAACAAAGGCAACAATTTGAACGAGTTCTTCCGCGAAGCACGTGAGGGTGGTTATTTTAGTTACGATTTGGCTACCAAGTCAGAAACCAACCTGAGCTTGTTTGTCCGCTACTGGGGCGCTGAATGGGGAACCCGAAAATTCGACATCTACATCGACGATGAAAAGCTTATTACCGAAGACAATTCCAATCGCTGGAACCAGTCGATGTTCAAAAACGTTGAGTATGCCATTCCCGATTCAATGGTAAAAGGGAAAACCCATGTAAGGGTGAAATTCCAGGCATTGCCGGGATCAACAGCCGGTGCCGTGTACGTGGTACGATTGATCCGTTCGGCAGCAAAAAAGTAAATCAAGCAGAAGAGTTATAAACCAATAAAAAGAGTGTTTATATAAGCTAAATTACTGTAAAACAAATGAAAAAAACATTCATTTTAAGTATAATAACCTTGACTATTTTTCTGACCGGAAATTGTCAGAATGTTGAAAACAGTGAGCTTAACGACTGGGAAAACCAGAAGGTGTTTGGCATAAACAAAGAATATTATCACGTAAATGTAGTGCCTTACCCCGATTTGAAGAGTTCGTTGAAAATGGATTGCACTCAGTCGGCATTCTACAAATCGCTGAATGGCACGTGGAAAATCAACCACGTTGAAAAACCGGCCGATGCTCCGAAAGATTTCTACAAAACAGATTATTCCATCGCTGGGTGGAAAGACGTTAACGTACCGTTCAGCCTGGAAAATGCCGGGTTTAGCGAATTCATTTTCGTGAACGTAACCCATCCGTTCGACACCAAAAATCCACCCAAAGTGGGCGATGATTTTAACCCGGTTGCCTCGTATCGAACAACATTTAGTGTACCAACCAACTGGAATGGCCGTCAGGTATTCCTGAATTTCGATGGAGTTGAATCGGCCTTTTACCTATGGATCAATGGCCAAAAAGTAGGCTTTAGCGAAAACAGCTATTGTGCCGCTGAGTTTGATGTGACCAATTACCTGAAACCCGGCGAAAATGTGCTGGCCCTCCAAGTGTACCGTTTCTGCGATGGCAGCTATCTCGAAGACCAGGATTTCTGGCGTTTAAGCGGAATTTTCAGGAATGTTTACCTCTATTCCGTTCCCAAAGTAGCGGTAGCCGATTACACCGTTGTTACCGACCTTGATGAAAAATACACCGATGCCGATTTCAACCTTTCGGTTAAATTAAGAGCCTTCAATGGCGTAAAATCTTCGGATGAATACATGACCGAAGTGTCGCTTTTCGATCAATCGGGCAATGAGGTTTTTAAAGAGGTGACTCCAAAAATGAAGGTAGCCGATTTAAAAGAAGGCCGTTTGAAACTCTCGAAGAAAGTTCTCAACCCGCTAAAATGGACTGCCGAAACGCCCAACCTTTATTCGCTTTCGATCACGCTGAAAGACAGCAAAGGAACCCCGGTTGAATTCCTTTCGTCGGAAGTTGGTTTCCGCGAAGTGGAATGGAAAGATGGAATATTGAAAGTGAACGGCCAGCGTATCCTCATCCGTGGGGTTAACCGCCACGAACACGACCCGGTTTCGGGAAGGTACGTCACACGTGAGTCGATGATTCAGGACATTAAACTGATGAAGCAGAATAACATCAACGCGGTACGCACGTGCCACTATACCAACGCTCCGCTTTGGTACCAGTTGTGCGACGAATACGGGATTTACCTTTGCGCCGAAGCAAACATCGAATCGCACCAGTTCTGGAGCCGCTTTGCACAGGATTCAACCTGGCTTGGTACGTTTCAGGATCGCAATGCAGGGAATGTTGAACCCAACAAAAACCATGCGTCCATCATCTACTGGTCGCTGGGCAACGAAACGGGTTTTGGGCAAAACCATGTGAAACTATCGGAATGGATCCATAAAAACGAACCTACCCGTCCGGTACATTACAACCCGGCAGGGAATGATCCATCGGTCGATATTATTGCGCCCATGTACCCCACGGTGGAAGGTTATGCTGCCGATGCCAGAAATAACAACCGTCCGGTAGTGATGTGCGAGTACGCCCACGGAATGGGCAATAGTTGCGGCAACCTGAAAGAATACTGGGAACCATCGTACACCTTGCCAAGAGCTCAGGGTGGATTTGTTTGGGACTGGGTCGATCAGGGTTTCTTCGCCAAGGATAAGAACGGGAACACCTACATTGCCAATAGTGGAGATTTAAACGACCCCCGTTCGGAAAAATATGTTGGATTCGACGGGATGGTTCTTGCCGATCGCACCCCTCAACCAGAATTAATGGAATACAAATACACAATCCAACCGTTGAAGGCAACACTCACCGATTTAAACACCGGGAAAGTGAAAATTCTGAACCGCTACGAATTTTCAAATTTGAACATCCTTGAATGTGAATGGGAACTGGTTGAAAACGGAAAGCAAATTCAAAAAGGAGTGATTGGAAAAATTGATTTGGCTCCCGGAAAAGAAAAGGAAATCGACATTCCATTTACAAAACCGGCATTGAAAAGTCAAAGCGAGTATTTCCTCAACCTTAGTTTTAAGCTTTCAGAAGCTACTTCATGGGCTGAAAAAGGACATTTGGTTGCCTGGGAACAGCTTGCGTTGCCTTATAAGGTTGAAACAAGGCCATACATCACCAAAGCCGATCCTTCGTTTACGATGAACGAAACAACCGATGAAATCAAATTTACGGGTACCAATTTCAGCATAGGCTTTGATAAAAAATCAGGTTCTATTGCTTCAATCAAAAACCAGGGAAAGGAAATCATCAAGCAAGGGCCAAAGACGGTGCTTTACCGCGCCCCGAGCGACAACGACGAGATGTGGTGGAACCCTACGGCACCTGCGGTTTACTGGCGCAAAGCCGGATTCAACCAGCTAAAATACGAAGTGAAGGATATCAAAGTAAAAAAGGAAAAGGAGTTTTACAGTGTTGATGTGGTTACCAAGGTTTACAGCGACCAAATCCCGCACATCCTCGACAATAAGGTGTCGTACAGCGTATTTCCCAACGGCGATATTTTTGTCCGTTCAGGCTTCGAGTTCGCCATCTGCCCATCCGATATTTCGAATAAAGAGCTTGCCCGCATTGGAATGCAAATGGTGTTGCCTGCCGAATTCGAAAACTACAAATTCTACGGCCACGGCCCATGGGAAAACTATTCCGACCGGAACAATGCAGCCATGGTTGGCGAATACACTTCAACCGTTACCGACCAGTATTTTCCATACTCGCGTCCGCAGCACACCGGCAACAAAACAGGTATCCGCTGGGCATCGCTTACCAATAACGATGGCATTGGCATTGCCGTTTATGGCTATCCGTTCCTCGAAACCACGGCCCTGCATTTTGGCGATAACGACCTGGACAAGAAAAGCTTTACCGAAATTGTGAAACGCGATGAGGTTTACTTCTCCATCGACGCCCAACAAGATGGGCTAGGTGGTGCCAGTTGCGGACCGGGTGTGCTCCCGGCATACGTCCTTAAACTGAAAGATGTAACTTACGCTTATCGCATCAGCCTCGTAAACAAAGGTATCAATTTATCGGATGCCATGTCGGCATCGCCATTTCTAGCTTCACCGACCATACTTCCCAACGATCGGATGATTTACAAGAATGGAAAGAAGATCGAACTGATAGCACCGGTTGAAGGTGCTGAAGTCCGTTACACGCTCGATGGAAGCGAGCCCAACGAATCGTCGGCATTGTACAAAGAGCCCATTCAAATTACGAAAAACAGTGTGATAAAAGCCAAAACATATAAGAAGGGCGAAAACGCATCGTTATCCGTTTCGCGTACCTATAACATTGGGGAGCTGTTGTACGAAAGCCCAGTGATCAAATATGGCGATCAGCCAGTATCTTCAGACGTTTCCATCGAAGGTTATTCTTCGTTTGGAATATTGATTACCGACCCCGACCAATCAATCGATTGGGATCATACCGACGTACTGGAACCGGTGCTGGTGAAGAAAGACAGTAGTGAAATGTCGCTAACCGAATTGAAACCCTACATCACCTTCCAGGACTGGAACTCGTTGGTCACCAACCGTTCGGTAGACCGCAACCCGCTGAAAGTTGCAGGAACTGTTTACAAGAAAGGGCTTGGCACACACGGCACAGCTGAAATATGGTACCACATCAACAGCGATGTAACCAAAATAAAACTAAAAGTAGGTGTTGACGACGAAACCGAACGTCGGGGCAGTTCCACCATTACCTACCAAATTGTTGGGATAAAATAACAAGGAACATTAATCTGAAAAATTAAAAAGATGCACAAGAAAACAATCAAATCATTGATGATAACCCTGTTGCTGCCATTCATTGGTGCGGCACAAAACCCCATCGTTCAAAGCTTTTATACCGCCGACCCGGCTCCAATGGTGTATAACGGCACCGTTTATCTTTACACCTCTCACGATGAAGATGAAACGGAGAAAAACTTTTTCACCATGCGCGACTGGCGTTGCTATTCGTCAACCGACATGGTGAACTGGACAGACCAAGGCGCTGTTGCCTCACTAAAAAGCTTTGGTTGGTTGGAAAAGACCAATGGAGCCTGGGCTCCGCAATGCATCGAGCGGAACGGAAAGTTTTATCTTTATGTGCCCATCCATGGCGAAGGTATTTCGGTGTTGGTAGCCAATTCACCCACAGGTCCTTTCAGCGATCCAATTGGGAAACGTCTTGTCGAAAGCGACCATATTTGGCAGGACATTGACCCAACGGTTGCAATCGACAACAACGGTCAGGCCTACCTGTATTGGGGTAATCCCAGTTTATGGTATGTGAAGCTGAACGAAGATATGGTTTCGTACGACCATAGCGTTGGCCAAAATGGAATTGTTTCGGTTAACATGACCACCGAATCCTTTGGATCCAAAGAAGGCCGCGACGGCAAACCCGGAACAACCTACACCGAAGGCCCCTGGTTTTATAAACGGAACAACCTGTATTACATGATTTATGCCGCAGCAGGCATTCCCGAATACATTGCCTATTCAACCGCTCCATCGGCAGAAGGCCCCTGGACTTACAAAGGAAATATTATGGAAAGGGCGCCACAACTGGCGTTTACAAACCATTCCGGGATTATTGATTTCAAAGGAAATTCCTATTTCTTCTATCACGATCAGGATTTGTCGAAAGGCGAAGGTTTTAAACGTTCGGTTTGCATCGAACAATTTGTGTATAACCCCGACGGTTCAATTCCATTAATTGTGCCAACCAAGGAAGGAGTAAAAGAAAGTGTTTCTTTTCTCAATCCCTACACACGTGTGCAGGCCGAAACCATTGCTTCTTCTGAAGGTGTAAAAACTGCGTCCGACAGCAAAACAGGGATTTATGTCACCAAAATAAATAATGGCGATTACATCAAGGTTCGCAGTGTTGATTTTGGCAAAGGGGCTACGATGTTTGAAGCGAGCGTGGCATCCGCTTCGTCTGGTGGCAACATCGAAATCCGTATTGGCGCTATCGATGGTGAATTGATTGGCACGATTGAAGTAAAGAATACAAGTGGATTGCAAAACTGGGCAACAGTAAAAGGTAAGGTGAAGAAAACTTCAGGTGTTCACGACCTCTACTTTGTATTCAAAGGCAGCAACAGCGACCTGTTCAATTTTGACTGGTGGAAATTTAGTTTGTAAATGAATCCATAAAAATAAAAAACATGAGACTTTTGCACATCTTTTTACTATTGCTGCTGCCCTTTTTGTGCACAGCACAAACCGTTGGTAACGTTGAATCTACAACAAAAGGGGTTGAAATGACATTGCCCAATGGCAAACTTTCAGTTTCACCATTAACCAGCAACGCCGTCAGGGTACAGTTCTTCAGCACCGAAGAGAAAACCCTATCAGAGTTGGTGTTTACTGAAAAAATCACGGTGCCCAAGTTTCGTGTGAACGAATCAGCAGAATCAATCAGCATTTCGCTTAAAAACCTTGTTGTTAAGGTCGATAAAAAGACGGGCAACCTCACTTATTACGATGGAACAGGGAAACTCATTTTAAGTGAAAAAGCAGGTTCGCGCATTTTAAAACCAGGATCAGTCATGGGCGAACCATGTTTTTGGGTAGAACAAACGTTCGAATCGCCATCTGACGAAGCAATTTTCGGTTTGGGTCAGTTTCAGGATGGGAACTTCAACCTGAAAGGAATCGCACGCCGCTTAACTCAGGTGAACAGCCAGATAGCCATTCCTTTTATCTATTCAACCAAAGGTTATGGTTTGCTCTGGCATCAATATGGGTTAACCGATTTTAATCCGGCCGACAACTTCATTAACCTTGTAAAACAGGAGAAATCGGCAGGCAACGAACAAATGGCGGAAGTTACCACAACCGCTGGCACCCAAAAAGTAGCACAAAACCAATCGCTATACACCGGGAAATTTTCAATTCCGCAAGATGGTGAATATTCCATTTTTCTTGATCTGGGAAGCATGGGCAACCGCCATTACGTGGTAATCGATAGCAAACCGGTTCTCGACCAAAGCAACATGTGGCTGCCTCCAACCGCCGGAACATTGCTTCACCTCAACGCCGGCGAGCACGAGGTTCAGTTGGTATGCAAGTCCGACAATCAACCCAAATTATCGTGGAAATTGAAGGACAATACCACTACGTTTCGCTCACCAAATGCACAAATGCTCGACTACGTAGTATTTGCAGGTTCGGCCGACGAAGTGATTGCTTCCTATCGCAATTTATCGGGTAATGCCCCCATGTTCCCCAAATGGGCGTATGGTTTTTGGCAATGCCGCGAACGTTATACCTCGGGAAAACACCTGGTTGAAACGGTGCAGGAATTCAGAAAAAGAAACTTGCCGATGGATGTGATTGTTCAGGACTGGCAATATTGGGGAAATAGAGGTTGGGGCGTTCCACAATTTGATACAATCAATTATGCCAATCCGTCCGGGTTTATAAAACAACTGCACGATTTGAACGCCCATTTCAACATCTCAATCTGGTCGAACCCCGATAAAAACTCAACAATAGGCAAAGAATTTGTTGCAAAAAACCGTTTTATACCGAACACCAAGTGGTTAGATTATTTCAACCCCGAAACAAGAAAAGAGTATTGGAATACATTGAATGATAATTTATTTGTAAATGGGGTTGATTCCTGGTGGATGGATGCAGTAGAACCTGAGAATGATGCATTAAAAGGGGAAAAGACGTTTTCCGGTTTAGGCGATTATTATCGGCTTACTTATCCTTTGTTTGTAAGTCAGGCGGTGTATGAAGGACAACGTTTGGTTTCTTCCGATAAGCGGGTCTGTATTCTCACGCGTTCAGCCTTTCTGGGTCAGCAACGCTACGGCGTGATCAACTGGTCGGGCGATATTGGCGGAACGTGGGAGGTTTTCAAAAATCAGATTGTTGCAGGGTTAAACTATACAATCACCGGATTGCCTTATTGGACTACCGATATCGGCGGTTTCTTTCGCCCGGGACCTTCTCAGTACACCAATGAAAATTACCAGGAGTTACTTACCCGTTGGTTCCAATGGGGAGCTTTCAACCCAATATTCCGGGTTCATGGTTATATGACCGAAACTGAGCCCTGGAAATACGGTCAAAAAGTGGAAGACAACCTGCGAAAAATGTTGAACCTGCGCTATCAGTTGCTGCCTTACATCTATTCCGAAGCCTGGCAGGTAACCAAAAACGGTTCAACCATGATGCGCCCGCTGGTGATGGATTTCAACGGCGATGCACAGGCGGTAAATCAACCTTACGAATACCTGTTTGGGAAAGCCTTTCTGGTTGCGCCGATCACCGAAGCAGGAACAACCCAACGAGAAGTATATCTGCCAAAAACAACCGATTGGTTCGACTTCTGGACGGGCAAACCCGTTGCAGGTGGACAAACCGTACAGGCCTCTGCCCCACTCGACCAGATACCGTTGTTCATCAAAGCGGGTTCAATCGTACCCCTCGGACCGGTTATTCAATACTCAGGAGAAAAAACAACCAACGACTTGGAAATCCGCATCTACGAAGGTGCCAATGGCGAATTCACCTTGTACGAAGACGAAGGAGATAATTACAACTACGAAAAAGGTCGTTTTTCGACCATCCGGTTTTCCTGGGATAATACCCGAAAAGTGCTGACCATTGCCAGCCGCGAAGGTTCTTTCCCAGGAATGTTATCCGAAAGAAAGTTTCGCATCGCATGGATTAACAGCAAAACAGACAAAGGAATGGAAAAATCGGAGACGGCCGATAAAGTCATTTCTTACTCAGGAGAAAAAGTTGAAATTAAACAGCAATAGAAGTTAATGAAAACAAAATCATCAAGAAACCATGAATTCAAATAAACCTTACATCAGTTCAATCAGGCACATCCTGATCGTAACCCTGTTTGCCTTTTTTGTTTTACCGGGTTTTGCCCAGCAAGCAACCGTTCGCTCACCCAACAACAAGATCGATGTCTTCTTGTTTTCGCAGCCCCACGATGGGGTTGGAAATTGGTATCTCAGGATTAATTATTTAAACGGGAACAGTTCAACCGAGGTGATTCCGGAAATCGACCTGGGGCTTTCGCGCAGCGATCAGGATTTTTCAAAAGAACTTAAATTCCTGAAGTCAAGTAAACCGGTAACCGTTAACGAAAGCTATACGGCCATCGACGGAAAGCGGAGCCAATGCTCCAATTCGGCCAATGAAATAGTGGTCTCTTTGGAAAATCCTTCAAAAGCCAAAATGAACCTTATCGTTAGAGCGTATAACGATGGAGTGGCTTTTCGTTACGAATTCCCTGAGAAAGAGGGTACATTTAAAATCATTGACGATCTGACCACGTATTCAATTCCTGATTCAACCAGACGATGGTTAGAGAAATTCAACCCCGCCAACGAAGGTTTGTATAGCATGATGAAAGATGGAAGTGAGCAAAAAGACTGGGCCTATCCGGCGCTGTTCAACACGCCCGATAAGGGTTGCTGGTATTTGATTCACGAAGCCGACCTCGACCGAACCTATTGTGGCACCAAGCTCACCAACTTTACCGACAAAACGAAGTACAAGCTTACTTTCCCCGACAAATGGAACGGAAGGGAAAAAGGCGAAACCCAGCCGACCATTTCACTTCCCTGGAAGTCCCCATGGAGGGTAATTATCGTTGGATGCCTTGCCAACATTGTAGAATCAACCCTTGTAAACGATGTTTCATCGCCGTCAAAACTAACCGATACCGATTGGATTCAACCAGGAAAAGCCTCCTGGAATTACTGGTCCGACAACCACGGAACCCGCAGTTATAAAACGGTTTGCGCCTTTGCCGATTTGGCCGCTGAGATGGGATGGCCTTACACGCTGCTGGACTGGGAGTGGGACATGATGGCCGATGGAGGTAACCTGGAAGATGCTCTGAAATACATTCATTCGCTGGGCGTAAAACCGTTGATGTGGTACAATTCGGGTGGCGATCACACCTGGGTGAATTCTACCCCCAAAGACCGGATGCTTACCCACGAAAACCGGGTGGAAGAGTTTGCCAAATTGAAAAAACTAGGCGTTGCCGGTGTGAAAGTCGATTTTTTTGAAAGCGAAAAGCAGGATATGATCAACTACTATCTCGATATTCTGGAAGATGCTGCCAAGTTCCAAATGATGGTTTACTTTCACGGATGTATTGTGCCACGCGGCTGGCAACGTACCTATCCAAACCTGATGACCTACGAAGGCGTTCGTGGTGCCGAATGGTACAACAATGGACCGGAGTTTACAACCACCGCTCCCGAACATAACACGACATTGCCATTCACCCGCAATGTGGTTGGTTCGATGGATTATACACCGGTTACGTTCACCAATTCGCAATATGCCCACATCACTTCGTATGGGCATGAATTGGCCTTAAGTGTGATTTTTGAATCAGGAATTCAGCATTTGGCCGATCGTCCCGAAGGGTATTACGAATTACCCAATGCAGCCAGGTGGTTTCTGAAAATTGTTCCAAACACCTGGGACGACACCAAATTGATCGACGGATATCCGGGAAAATTCACCGTAATGGCCCGCCGAAAAGGTGCCGACTGGTATGTAGCCGGAATCAATTCCGGCAGATGGGAGAAAAACCAAAAGCTCGATTTTAGCTTCCTGCCCGAAGGTACCACCTACAAACTCACCTTAATTGCCGATGGCAAACACGACAAAACATTCTCGGTAAAATTTGCGGTGGTCGACAACAAAACGACACTTGAAGTGAACATGCTCCGCCGCGGTGGGTTTGCGGCCAGTTTGGAACCAATAAAGTAGCACAAAAGAACAACCGGAAGCAAATTTCTACAGGATTGTTTCCTCGATGAGAGGACAGATGCAGGTGAATAGAGTGAACACAACCTACACCTCATCGGTCCTCTTCTTTTTTTAGTCAATCCATTAAAACGAAGGTTACTAAGAGTGTAATAAGCCACTGTTTTACAAGATTCACATCTGCAATTTACAATCTTCGAATTATCCCAAATTAGAAATCGAATATCTATTTTTAAACCTTTCCGTAAAGCTACTATCTTATTTTTATAATCCGTATTTTAACGACAATACCAAATGTGCATTATGTATGATAGCGTTCAAGAACTTTTATCTAATTAAAAAATGAGAAATAGACTACTCTTACTGGCCATTTTGTTCATCTCGATGGCTGCTAAAGGGCAAAATCTGCCCTATCAAAATCCGAAACTGAGTTCCGAAGAACGGGCAAAAGATTTGATTTCAAGATTAACCCTCGAAGAAAAAGCCACTTTGATGTGCGATCAGTCGGACCCGATTCCGCGTTTGGGAATTAAACGGTTTAACTGGTGGAGCGAAGCACTGCACGGCTATGCCAACAACGACAACGTAACGGTTTTTCCGGAACCTATTGGCATGGCAGCCTCATTCGATGATGCTTTGCTGTATCAGATTTATGATGCGGTTTCAGACGAAGGTCGTGCCAAATACAACCAGTGGATTCAGGGTGGAAACGAGAACAAACGCTTTCTGAGCCTTTCGGTGTGGACTCCCAATGTAAACATATTCCGTGACCCACGCTGGGGACGCGGGCAGGAAACTTATGGCGAAGACCCTTATTTGACTTCGCGCATGGGCGTTCAGGTAGTGAAAGGGTTACAAGGTCCAGCCAATTCCAAGTACCGTAAGTTATTGGCCTGTGCCAAGCATTATGCCGTGCACTCGGGGCCTGAATGGAGTCGTCACGAGCTGAATCTCAACAACGTCAATCCAAGGGAATTATACGAAACTTACCTCCCCGCTTTCAAGGCACTGGTGCAGGAAGCCGATGTGCGCCAGGTAATGTGCGCTTACCAGCGCCTGGACGATGAGCCTTGCTGTGGGAATACCCGTCTTCTGCAAAAAATACTTCGCGACGAGTGGGGATACAAATACTTAGTTGTATCCGATTGTGGCGCAGTGACCGATTTTTTCAACAGCCATAAAGTTTCATCCGATGCCGTTCATGCAGCATCCAAAGCCGTTTTGGCTGGAACTGACGTGGAGTGTGTGTGGGAAAACTATCCGTTCAAAGACCTTCCAAAAGCAGTTGAACAGGGTCTCATCAAAGAAGAAGATATCAACAAAAGTCTGTTGCGTGTGCTCATTGGCCGCTTCGATTTAGGCGACTTCGACGATAATACCATTGTGCCTTATGCTCAAATTCCAGCTTCGATTTTAAACAACGAAAAACACCGAAAACTTGCCCTCGACATGGCAAGGGAAACCATGACACTGCTTCAGAATAAAAACAACTTGTTGCCGCTCTCGAAATCGTCGAAAAAAATTGCGGTGATTGGCCCCAATGCTGCCGATAAACCCATGTTGTGGGGAAATTACAACGGTACCCCGGTTCGTACCATATCAATTTTGGATGGAATCAAAACTAAGCTTCCTGAAAACAAAATCGTGTATGATAAAGGCTGCGACCTGGTTGAAGATAAAATAACCCAAAGCTATTTCGACCAATTTTCGTTTGAAGGGAAACCCGGAATCAAAGCGCGTTATTGGAACAACCGCGACGGGAAAGGCGATGTAGCAGCTACCGTTCAGATTACCAATCCGATAAAAATGACGACTGCCGGGCAGCACGAATTTGCCTCCGGAGTGAAATTAGAAGATTTCGCCGCCATTTACGAGACCGAATTTATCCCTAAGGTATCCGAAGAATTAATTTTCAAAGGTGGTGCTACCGGCCATTTCGAACTGTTGGTCAATGGCGAATCATTGATCAAATACGACAACTGGCGCACACTTCCTTCCCGTATACCGCTGAAAGTAGAAGCCGGGAAGAAATACAAAATTGAAATCCATTACGCACAGATGAACAATTGGCAGGCTAACCTGGAATTGAATTTTGGCAAGGAAGTGGATGTCGATTACACCGAACTGATCAACAAACTGAAAGTCATTGAAACCGTTGTATTTGTTGGTGGTTTGTCGGGCAACCTCGAAGGCGAAGAGATGCCGGTGAACTACCCCGGTTTTAAGGGTGGCGACCGCACCAATATTGATCTTCCTTCGGTGCAGCGCAACTGTCTGAAAGCGTTGAAAGCAGCTGGCAAGAAAGTGGTTTATGTGAACTGTTCGGGCTCAGCCATCGCCTTAACTCCAGAAACCGAAAGTTGCGATGCCATCCTGCAAGCCTGGTATGCAGGCGAATCGGGCGGACAAGCTGTTGCCGACGTGCTGTTTGGTGATTACAATCCTGCAGGAAAACTGCCGGTAACCTTCTATAAAAGTTCCGATCAGCTCAACGACTTTGAAGATTACTCGATGAAAGGTCGTACCTACCGTTACATGACCGATGCTTTGTTCCCGTTTGGATATGGCTTAAGTTATACCAACTTCGAAATTGGCACTGCTACCATAAGCAAAACAACCATCAAAGCCAACGAAACCGTTCAGTTGTCCATTCCAGTAAAAAACACCGGAAAGCGCGAAGGCACTGAGATTGTGCAGGTTTACGTGCGCAAAGTGAACGACCTTGAAGGCCCCCTGAAAACATTGAAAGGGTTCAAAAGGATTGGATTGAAGGCTGGAGATACCCAAAAAGTGACAATCGACCTCCTACCCTCTTCGTTTGAGTTCTACGACTGGAAACAGCGCAAAATGGTTGTCACACCGGGCGAATACGAAGTTTTGTATGGTAATAGTTCGGATGCAAAAGATTTGAAAAGCACAAAAATCAATATAAAAGAATGATCATGAAGAAATTTAAAAAGCATTTATTCTCTACTGCAGCAGGTCTGTTGTTTATAGCCTTAATTGGCTGGCAACCCGCCTGCGCTGGGAATGCCCCGAAAGTTAAATCAACTGAAACAAACTCTAGAACCGTAGAAGATGGTGGAACAGGCCCATACACTGCGTTAATGGTATCCGACAGCACTTTGGCTACTCATACCATTTTCAGGCCTAAAGACCTGAGTGTATTTGGCAAGAAGAACAAACTGCCAATCATTGCCTGGGGTAACGGGGCTTGCGCCAATTCACCCTGGGAACACATCAATTTCTTATCCGAAGTATCTTCTTATGGTTTTCTGGTCATCGCCATTGGCCCGATGCCAGAGGAAGGTCAACGGGGTGGTGGCCGGTCGACCTCTTCGCAAATGATCGATGCCATTAACTGGGCAATTGCACAAAACAGCGACAAGGCCAGTCCGTATTACGATAAGTTAGATGTTACAAAAATTGCCGTGAGCGGTATGTCGTGCGGCGGTTTGCAAACACTCGAAACAGCTCCTGATCCAAGAATAACAACTGCGATTATTTGTAATAGTGGAATCATTGGTGATGGCGGTGGAATGCCTGGAATGCCCGGTTTGAAAAAGGACCATTTAGAAAAACTGCACACGCCAACGCTCTATTTGCTTGGTGGCGAAAAAGATATTGCCTATAACAATGGAATGGACGATTTCAAACGCATCAACCATGTGCCCGTTTTTGTAGCCAATATGGACGTTGGCCACGGTGGAACATACAGCCAACCTCACGGAGGTGAGTTCGCCAAAGTGGCAACAGCCTGGTATCAATGGCAATTAAAAGGCGATAATGAGGCCGGAAAAATGTTTACCGGTAACCCTTGCGGCCTTACCAGCTCGCCTGTTTGGAAAGTGGAGAAAAAGAATATACCATAACCGATAGCTTTAATAATTAAGAATGAAAAGAATTTTATCATTTGCTGTTGCACTTTTAATAAGTTGTCTGCTCTTTGGTCAGAAAGCCGAAAAGGTTGCCAAAGAGGTATTGGGCAATCAGAATGGAAGTGAAGTGGCTCTTTTTACCCTGACCAATAAAGCCGGGAATGTTTTGAAAATATCCAATTATGGAGCTAAAATTGTTCGGATAGATGTTCCCGACAAAAACGGGGTTAAAGACAATATTACGACCGGCTCGGAAAAACTCGAATTCATTGTGAAGGGCGACCCGTTTGGGGGAGCCAGCATCGGCCGTTTTGCGAACCGTATTGCCAACGGAAAATTCACCCTTGATGGGATTGAATATTCTTTGCCGATCAACAATGCTCCCAATACACTGCATGGCGGGCGCAACGGTTGGTTCTCTAAAGTATGGAATGCTGAAATTGTGAAAGGAAAGCAACCAGCTGTAAAATTCACCTATATCAGTCCCGATATGGAAGAGGGTTTCCCTGGAACCGTTTCTGTTTCGGTGACTTATACCTGGAGCGATAAAAACGAGATCATCATAGACTATGCCGCTACAACCGATAAGAAAACAGTCGTGAATTTTACCAATCATGCTTATTTCAACCTTCATGGAGCAGGGAAAGGTTATATTTTCGACCACATTCTCACCTTAAATGCATCGAAATACACTCCGCTGAATGAAACAAAAATCCCAACCGGTGAAATCCGTTCCGTTAAGGATACTCCTTTTGACTTTACAACGCCTCATCAAATGGGCTATAAAATTGGAGAGACCTATGAAGATAAGGTTTTTATGGGATACGATGACAACTTTGTCCTCGATGGATCGGCCGAAGCTTGTGCAACAGTGTACGATCCCGAAAGCGGTCGTTTCATGGAAGTAATTACCGATCAGCCCGGACTGCAGTTTTATTCCGGGATGGGAGGAACTGCCTGGAAAAAAGCGGCGGTGAACGGAGAAAAACCATCAAGTTCTCGTTCGGCATTTGCTCTCGAAACACAGCATTTCCCCGATAGTCCAAACCAGGCTGGTTTTCCAACCACGGTTTTAAATCCCGGTGAACAATTCAAATCGAGAACCATTTACCGGTTTTCAGTGCGGAATAAATAACTCATAAAACAATACTTTCGGAATGAAGAAAACATCTATAAAAAAGAAACGAATTGGCCTATTCGCAATACTTGCCTTGTCATTTTTAATGGCATCCATTCAGGGCAACACCAAAGAACCGGAATCGAAAGTTCCAATCTACCTGAACACCAACTACTCTTTTGAAGAACGGGCCGCCGATTTGGTTTCCAGGTTAACGCTTGAAGAAAAACAAAGCCTTTTGGGTAACAGCATGGCTCCGGTTCCACGGCTTGATATTAAATCGTATAATGTTTGGAGCGAAGCCCTGCACGGGATTTTGGGCGGTGCCAATCCGTCGGTAGGAATAGGTGGCCCAACTTCGTTTCCGAACAGTGTTGCTTTGGGTTCCGCCTGGGATCCCGATCTGATGCAGCGGGAAGCTTCGGCCATAGCCGATGAAGCCCGGGCAATTTTTACCACAGCCACAAAAGGACTAACCTACTGGTCGCCGGTGGTTGAACCCATTCGCGACCCTCGCTGGGGCCGGACTGGTGAATCATATGGCGAAGATCCTTTTTTGGTTTCTGAAATTGCCGGTGGTTTTGTGCGTGGAATGGTTGGGGCCGATGCCAACTACCTGAAAGCCGTACCCTGTGCCAAGCACTATTTTGCCAATAACAGCGAATTCGACCGCCATGTGAGCAGTTCGAATATGGACGGCAGGGACATGCGCGAGTTTTATCTTACTCCTTATAAAAAATTGATTGAAGAAGATCATCTGCCCTCCATCATGTCGTCGTACAATGCGGTAAACGGAGTTCCTACCTCGGCCAGCAAACTCTACCTTGATACCATTGCCCGTAAAACGTACGGTATGAAAGGATATGTCACTGGCGACTGTGCCGCTATTGAAGATATTTACACCGGGCACTATTTTGTGAAAACTGCCGAAGAAGCCACCGCGCTTGGACTAAAAGCCGGCGTCGATTCCGATTGCGGAAGTGTATATCAACGCAGTGCCATCAGCGCATTGGAAAAAGGTTTGATCACCATGGCTGATATTGACAGGGCGCTGCTTAATGTTTTCACCATAAGGATGCGAACGGGTGAATTTGATCCATCGGCCAAAGTTCCATACGCACAATATCAACCCAATATGGTCAATTCTCCGGCCAACAAATCGCTGGCCTATGAAGTGGCCACAAAAACCCCGGTCCTTCTGAAAAACAATGCAGTGGCATCAACAAACAAGAAAGCCTTGCCATTGCATCTCTCCGAAATAAAGAAAATTGCACTGCTTGGGCCTCAGTCCGACGAAGTGGAATTAGGCCCTTATTCTGGTCGTCCAGCAGAAGAAAGTATGGTGTCGCCATTGGCAGGAATTAAGAAATACATTGCAAAAAAGGGACTTTCAACCGAAGTCGTTTACAGCTCTGGCGCAAACACGGCAAATAAAAGCAACCTGCTTTATGTGGCAGGTTTCGAGCTACAGAAAAAAGATGGCAGCATCAAAAAATACGATGCAACCAAATATGCCTCTGCATCAAAAGGCATTACCGTTGGATCAGGCATGGGTTCGGTCGAACAGGTACGGACCATCGACGACAAATCGTGGACTGCTTATACAAATATCGACCTGAATAATGTCGACAGCATTGGTATCGTGGTGAATATTCCCACCGAGGGGGGTATCATTGACGTAAGGGTTGGTTCAACCGATGGCAATTTAGTTGCCACGTTAGATGCCACGGTTGCATCGGGTAAAAAAGCCGGTGGCGTATATGGTGCTGGAAGTCTGATGAAAGTGAAAGTGAATAAACTGGGAGTTACCGAACCTCAAACGCTTTACCTGTGTTATAGTGCTCCCAACAATGCCCCTATCGCGCAGGAAACCATCGATATGGCTAAATCAGCCGATGTAGCGGTGGTATTTGTTGGCACCGACGAAAAAACAGCCACCGAAGAAGCCGACCGACTCTCCCTTTTATTGCCCGGTAATCAGGTCGATCTGATTAAAGCTGTGGCAACTGTCAATCCCAATACCATTGTGGTGATGCAAACATTGGGATGTGTCGAAGTGGAAGAATTCAAAAATCTGCAAAACATACCCGGGATCATCTGGGTAGGTTACAACGGTCAGGCACAGGGCGATGCCATTGCCAGCATTCTCTTTGGCGACGTTACTCCCGGAGGTAAGCTGAATGGAACCTGGTACCAATCGGTGAACGACCTTCCGGCAATAACCGATTACACACTTCGTGGAGGTACCAATAAAAACGGACGTACTTTCTGGTACTTCAACAAAGATGTTTCGTACGAATTTGGCTATGGTCTTTCCTATACCACTTTCGCATACAGCAATTTCAAAATCAGCAAAAACAACATCACTCCCAATGATAAAATAACCATCAGCGTGAATGTGAAGAACACCGGCAGCTACGATGGCGACGAGGTGGTTCAAATTTATATGACGACCCCCGAAAGTCCTGCATCCTTGCAACGACCAATCAAACGGTTGAAAGGATTCAAAAGGGTAACCTTACCTGCCGGGCAATCCAAAACGGTTAACATCGACATCGATTGTGCCGATCTTTGGTTCTGGGATATGGAAGCTAACAAAATGACCTTTGATCAGGGCAACTATGTATTCGAAATTGGAGCTTCATCCAAAGATATCAAAGGAACCGTAGCCACCACGATGAAAGGTGCATTCAACCCTGAATTGAAAGTGGTGGTAGCCGATTGTGAATCGGTGGTTCTGAAAAACGGGGAAAGTGCAAAAAGTAGCGTCACTGCAGCCATGACCGACGATAGCTTTTATGATATCACCAAAGCAAAACTCACTTTCAGCAGCAACAACACTTCGGTTGCCACAGTTGATGAAAAGGGCGTAGTAACCGCTAAAGGCTCGGGAGTTGCCACTATTACGGCTCAGGTGACCATCAAGAACCAAACAGCTTCGGGTAGTTTTCCTGTTAAAGTATTACCCAATTTAAATCCGTCAACCATAACTGTTAATGGCAAAAATATCAGTGGCTTTAGCCCAAATGTAGGTCAGTACAGTTATCTCATGGCAAACAATTCGACCCAAGCGCCTGTGGTTGCAGCCACCACTGCCGATCAGAACATAGCGGTTGAAATTACTCAGGCAACGGATGTACCGGGCACTGCTTCCATTTCTTTAATCGATTACGCGACCCTTGACAAACAAGAGTATGCTGTAAACTTTGGTGTGAAATCCATTAGCGATGAATTCAACAAAAACTCGTTGGGAACCCAGTGGCATTGGCTTAGGGAGAACGCCAAAAGCTGGAGTCTATCCAAGCAAGCTGGTTCGCTGGTTATTGTAAGCGATTCGGGCGACATTGCCGAAAATAGTAACATCGCCAGAAACCTGCTGCTGCAAAGTGCCAATACCGACTGGACGATGGAAACGAAGATTGTCTGCTCAAGAAAACCATCGGGTTTTTCACAGAACGCCGGAATTTTAGCCTATCAGAATGACGACAACTTTGTTCGGTTGGCTTACAGGGCAAGTTTTAGCCGAAGAGGTTTTGGTACCCCCGGAGCACAAGGCGAACAGCCTGGTGCCGTAGAGTTATTGGTTGAAAATAGCGGAGATCAAAAATCGACTGTAACCCTGAGCATGGAAGGTATCATTCAGTCGAACAATACGTTGGTGCTGAAACTGGTAAAAAAGGGAAATATGTACACCGCATTCTGCTCTGCCGATGGCAAAAAGTTCGAAAAAGTGGGGACTGCCGATGTGGTTTTGAAAAACATCAACGCGGGTTTAATTGTTTGCGACGGAGCTTTGCCTGCCCGTTTCAGCGGGTTCCGCCGATTTATGCCACCAACCAACGAACCGAAAACACCGTTTGAAGTGGCTTTCGATTATTTCAGGATAACAAACCAGGGACTGAAATAACGTTGAGAAAATCAAGAATAGAATGAAGCAAGCTAATCTAAAACCGATTCTGATTGTAGTAAGTTTAATGCTTATTACCCGTCTCGGTTTTGGATTCTCTTCTCAACAGCCTGCCAACAATTCCGAGCAAAAAGAGGCGTATGTTGATGTGGTAAATTCGGCAAATGGATTTGTGGCCATAACAAACAGCGGACAGATTGACTGGATATCGGATCAGGGAGAGATCGTTCAAACCAAGATGACAGGCGGAGAAGCATTCCATTGTATGCTTAATCGTGAGCAACAGATCGTTGTTGCAGGCGAGTTGGGGTCCTTGTTTTACTTCGAAAACGCCACCACCTTTAAAAAAGTCAACGGCGGCACGAACACGCCCATCAATTGTCTTACACTTTTTAAGAACAAAATCATTGCCGGACACAACAGCGGTGAGCTTAGTGTTGAAAATGAAGATGGCTCATTTGGAGTTATTCCTCTTGATTTGAAGGGAGATATCGTCTCCTTATCCTCTCAGCCCGATGAATGTTATGGGGTAACCAATCAGGGCGAAATTATCCACACCAACGACGGGATCGAATGGTCAATCTTCGATTTTAATAAAGTCTATGCCGGATTTTATACGAGCTGTACTTTCGTTAAAGTGGAAGCCACTCCCTATCAAATTGCCATTGTTGGGAAAAACGTTGATGGATTTCCTGTACTATACTTCTCTTCAAAAGGAAACGTTTGGTCGGACCGAGCCCTGAATTACACCGATGATAATGGATTTTATGACCGGCTGAAAGATATACCTTCAGACATTGGTTACGATGCAACCAATGATCAATTCATACTAACCTGCGCCAACGGTCGGTTGATGACAATTCCATCCTGTTCACATTGCCAAAAAATCTACCAGATAACCGACGAAAATCTCCTTGCTCTTGCCGGAAATAAAAGCAAGCTAATTGTTGTTGGAACCAATCATTTCTTCAAAATCATTAATTGGAATGCTCTATGACAAATTCATTTTAAACCATTTGCCTCCTGTAAAATCTAAAGATCATAAACCGAAGGAAAAGGCTCTTATGAAATAACACACGAACAACTAACAATCTAATTTACAATGAAGAACAAGCTTTCCAAAATAGCAATTTTAGTTCTTTGCTCTTTTGCCACAATGGCGTTCATGCCAGGTAGCGAGGGAACCAAAAAACCCATTTACTTGAACACGGCCTATTCGTTTAAAGAAAGGGCTGCCGACCTTGTTTCAAGAATGACACCCGAAGAAAAACAAAGCCAGTTGGGCAACACCATGCCGCCAATCCCAAGGTTGAGCGTTAAAAGCTACAATGTGTGGGGTGAAGCTTTACACGGTGTGATGGGCCGGAACAACAACAGTGGAATGACCGCCACTTCGTTCCCGAACAGTGTTGCAGTAGGTTCCACCTGGGACCCCGAACTGGTAAAACGCGAAACTTCGGTTGTGGCAGATGAAGCCAGGGGCTTTAACCACAACCTGATTTTTACGCTTACCTACTGGTCACCAGTAATCGAACCGGCACGCGACCCTCGTTGGGGAAGAACAGCCGAAACATTTGGCGAAGATCCTTACCTGGTTTCAGAAATAGGTAAAGGCTTCATTCTTGGAATGATGGGCGATGACCCAAAGTATCTGAAAACAGTGCCTTGCGGCAAACATTACCTGGCCAACAACACCGAGTTTAACCGCCACTCAGGCAGCGCAAACATGGATGCCAGGGATATGAGGGAATTTTACCTCTCGGCATACCGCAAACTGATCAGGGAATACAAGCTCCCATCCATCATGTCGGCATATAATGCAGTTAACGGAGTACCTGTATCGGCCAGCAAATTCCTGGTTGACACGATCGCCCGTAAAACGTATGGATTAGACGGTTATGTAACCGGCGACTGCGGAGCAATTGACGATATGATCAGGGGCCACAACTACGCAAAAAACAATGAAGAGGCTGCCGCACTTGGAATTATTGCTGGCGTTGACAACGACTGCGGAGGTGTATATCAGAGCTCTGCCCTCAAAGCATTGGATCAGGGAATTCTCACCCAGGGTGCTATCGATAAAGCGCTTCTTAACATCTTCACCATTCGAATGCGTTTAGGCGAATTCGATCCGGCCCAAATGGTTCCTTATTCTGGCATCAAGCCCGACAAGGTCAACGACCCGTCCCACAATGAATTGGCTCTTGAAATTGCAACCAAGACACCCGTGCTTCTAAAGAATGAAATAGCCGTAAAAACCGGACAAAAAAGTTTGCCTATCAATTTGAGCGGCATTAAAAAGATAGCAGTTTTAGGCACTCAGGCCGATAAAGTAGAACTGGGCGATTATTCAGGACCAGTTGAAGAACGTTTTCGTGTTACCCCGCTGCAAGGCATTCAAAACTACATCAAAGAGAAAAACCTGAATACCGAAGTGGTTTCCCGCTCAAGTGGAAATACGGAAAGAAGAACCGATTTCTTCAACATGATTGGCTTTACAACCGTTACTACCGATAAAAAAGTACAGACCTACGATGCAACCAAATACGATGCTTCTGCAAAAGGGTTAATCGCATCAGCCCGATTTGGACAAGCTTCGGTAAGGGGAATCAAAGATGGCGACTGGACTGCCTACAACAACATCGACGTAACCAATTTGGATTCGATCCGTTTCAACATGACCGTTTCTGGCGATGGTGGAATTCTCGAAGTAAGGGTTGGCTCCGAAACGGGAAATATTCTTGCTTCTGAAAAAATTGCCGGTAGCCCACAAGGTGGTGGCGGTTTTGGTGGATTTGGCGGATTTGGAAGGTCAAAGAATATCCCGGTTAAAATTAAAACACTGGGTATTACCGGGCCACAAACCCTTGTCTTTGTTTATCGCGAAGCCGAAGTACCCGCTACCGACAAAGAAACTCTCGACATGGCTGCCTCGGCCGATGTGGTTCTTATTTTTGTTGGAACCGACCAAAGTACGGGTCGCGAAGAATCGGACCGGTTCTCAATCACTTTGCCCGGAAACCAGAACGAACTCATCAAATCGGTTGCTGCTGTGAACCCAAACACCATCGTGGTGATGCAAACCATGGGCATGGTCGAAGTGGAACAATTTAAAAACAATGTCAACATCCCTGGAATTATCTGGACCGGTTACAACGGACAGGCACAGGGTACTGCTATTGCCCAAATTCTGTTTGGCGACGTAAACCCCGGTGGAAAGCTGAATGTTACCTGGCACAAATCGGTGAAAGATCTTCCCGAATTCAATGATTATACGTTACGTGGCGATGGTACCAACGGACGTACCTATTGGTACTACGACAAACCTGTTTCGTATGAATTTGGTTTTGGATTATCATACACCTCTTTCGAATACAGTAACTTCAGCATTAACAAAACCAACATTACCCCTAACGATAAGGTAACGGTTACTTGCGATGTGAAAAACACCGGAAGAGTTGATGGCGACGAAGTTGTGCAAGTTTATGTACGGACACCCGAAAGTCAGGCGTCACTTTTACGGCCAATCAAAAGGCTGAAAGGATTTAAAAGGGTAACTATTCCGAAAGGACAAACCAAAACGGTTTCGATTGATATTAACTGCGAAGACCTTTGGTTTTGGAATGCTAAGGAAGGAAAAACAACCTACGATCAGGGAAAATATATTTTCGAAATCGGTGCTTCATCCAAAGATATAAAAGGAAAATTGGAAGCTACCATGAAAGGCAGCTATAAATCGGTGTTGACAACCGTGGTTGCAGAAGCAGACCAAGTAGTGCTTCGTCCGGGTAATACGGTTCAAACAAAAGTTACCGCCTGCATGTCCGACGATAGTTTCTATGATCTTTCGAAAGCAAAAGTTCTTTACAAAAGCAACAATTCTTCGGTTGTTTCAGTCGATGAAAACGGCAAAGTAACCGCTACAGGAGTTGGTGTTGCTACTGTTTATGCTTACGTAACAATCGATGGTAAAACGGTTTCGAACGGTTTCCCATTGAAAGTAATGCCCGACCTTACACCAAAATCAATTACTGTAAACGGGAAAAGCATCATTGGTTTCAACAATGAGGTAAAATCATACAGTTACCTGTTGAAAGACAGCAAAAAGGTTCCGGTTGTTGCCGCTACAGCTTTGAGCGAAGGCATTACCGTCGACATTGAGCAGGCAAAAGGTGTTCCCGGAACGGCTGTGGTTCAGTTTATCGACGATGTTACACTGGAAAAGAACATCTTCTATTTGAACTTCGACGTGAAATCGGTAAGCGATGAATTTAATGGAACAGTGGGTACCCAATGGCAATGGATTCGGGAAAACAAGTCGGCTTACAATTTGGCCCCGAGTAACTCGGGGGGTGCATTAACAATTACCAGCGAAGTGGGCGATGTGTCGGAAGGAACGAACAATGCAAAGAACATATTGCTGCAAAGTGCCAACAACGATTGGATCATCGAAACAAAACTGGTTGGAACACGCGTGCCATCGCAACCCGAAAATGCAGGTATTTTGGTTTATCAAAACGACGACAACTTTGTGAAATTAGTTCTTAGGGCCGTTACCAAAACCAGTCGTGGCGGTAGCGATCGAACAGTGCCTGAAACACAACCAGGTACCGTCAACCTGATTATTGAAGAAAATGGCATTGCCAAATCGATGGCTTCGTATAATCTTAAGAATAACATTACCGGAGATAATGCTTTGATCCTGAAGTTGGAAAAAAGTGGAAGCAATTACTCTGCTTATTATTCTTTGGATGGAGCGAAATTCGAGAAGTTGGGAACTGCCAGCATGCTGTTAAAAGACATTAAAGCCGGTTTGATTGTGTGCGACGGAACAATTATTCAGGGAATGAAGAGTACGTTCTACTTTAATTCCGATACCACGAAACCAAATACTCCATTTGATGTTGCTTTCGATTATTTCCGAATTACGAACAGTGGACTAAAATAGGCAATACACATTCAAATCTAACTAAATATAATAATAATGAGAAAATTAATAATTTCAATGCTGGTCCTGATTTCGTCAGTCACGATGAGTTGGGCACAGCAGTCAAAAGCTGTTGAAGATTTCAAACCTTCATCAGTAAATCAGGAAGGAAAGCAATTCCCTCAGGTGAATTCGGAAGGCCGGGTTCGAGCTCAAATTTCGGCTCCGGAGGCCAATAAGGTACAGCTCGATATTGGCGGTGTCAAATACGATATGGTGAAAGACGACAAAGGTGTTTGGACCGGTGAATCGGCTCCACAGGATGTAGGTTTTCACTATTATCAGTTGAATATCGATGGGGCTTCGGTTCCCGATCCGGGCAGTCTCTATTTTTATGGGGCAAGCCGTTGGGGCAGTGGTATCGAAATTCCCTCCGACGATCAGGATTTCTTTGCACTGAAAAACGTTCCTCACGGCCAGTTACGCGAAGTTCAGTATTACTCCAAGACTTCTGATCGGGTTCGTCACGCCTACATTTATACACCTCCAGGGTATGATAAAGACAATTCGAAACGTTACCCTGTATTGTATTTGCAACATGGTATGGGCGAAAACGAAACCGGATGGGGCAACCAGGGACATGCCAACCTCATTATGGACAACCTGATTGCTGAGGGGAAAGCTCTTCCTTTTATTATCGTAATGGAAAACAGCGGTGTAAAGTTTGAAAGACCACGAGAACCAAAACCAGCAGGTGGCCCAATGGGAGGCTTTGATTTTGCAGGCGAATGGAAAAATGTACTTCTCAACGATCTGATTCCTTATGTGGAAGCAAATTACCGCGTCATTGCCGACCCAAAACATCGTGCCATGGCAGGCCTTTCAATGGGAGGAATGCAAACCCGCATCATCACGCTGGCCAACCCCGATGTATTCTCACAAGTTGGGATGTTCAGCGGTGGCAGCATCAGCATAGAAGATATTACAGGAGCACCCAAGTTTAAAGAAAATGTAAAACTTCTCTTCATCAGCTATGGAAGTCGCGAACTCGAAAACCCAAGACGTGGTTTCGGCGGTGATCCAAAAGAGAATACCGAAGCCCTGAAAGCAGCTGGAATGAACACTCATTTCTATGTCTCACCGGGAACGGCTCACGAATGGCTTTCTTGGAGAAGAAGCCTTTACCAGTTTGCACAACTTTTATTTAACAATTAAAAAAATGATGATGAAAAAGCTTTCAATAATTTTGGCATTATTACTTACAATTACGGGTACGCTGTGTTTTGCACAAACCAGTACAACGGAAATCAAAGAAGATTTCAAACCTTCAACCCTGAATCAACCTGGTAAAGAGTATCCTCAGGTGAATTCACAAGGTTATGCCCGGTTTAAAATCGATGCACCGCAAGCTCAGAGCGTTGTGGTAAGTTTAGGTCTAGGTGGCGCCAAAGGAGGAACACCGCTGACCAAAGCCGAAGATGGCTCGTGGATG
>DAOQAB010000006.1:9617-70067 GCA_035353695.1 Prolixibacteraceae bacterium | reverse complement strand
GCCATAAAATTGATAAACCCCATTGCCTAAATCCCGGATCTCTTTCTGTAAAAATTGTGCTTGTTTTATTTTATAACATTCTGTAACCGATGGCCCTACGCCGGGATCATTACATTGATCACATTTTTTTATGGAAAGATTTAAGTATGTAGTGCCTGGTTTGACGGAATCGATCCATAAATAGTTTGTTATGATCGGATTAGTTGATGAACTGGATGTGAAATTATAGACTTCATTTTCATAAAGAGGTTTCCAGTTTTGGGACTGTGCGGTATGAGCCAGGATAATTAATGCTGCGGAGATAACGGTTTTGTAGTTCATTGGGCAGGTGTTTACTGATGAATTTGAATCGAATGTAAGGAAAATATTTTAAGTTAATCAGATTTTTCTGACAATGTTGGCTTTGCGACAAAAATCTTTATTCAGAATCCTGCCTTAGGCCGGTTTTACAGAAATCATATTTCCAAACTGGATGTTGCGTGAGCAAGTAAGGACATTTTCCTGTCCCGATGTATAAGGATGTTTCTTTTGGAAGTTGTCTCCAATACAAATGGAGAAGCTTCATGAGAAAACTTGGATTTCCTTCGATGTAGAGAATTTTATTTCAATGGGTTCCAGCCCTGGGCCGTCAGTTCAATTTCTGAGCCCATGCCGGTTACCAGCGCAATCCCTTCCGATGCATCGGCAATATGGCCAACCACGGTGATATCGGGGTGGTTTTTCACCTTATCATAATCGGCTACCGGAATGGTGAAAAGCAGTTCGTAATCTTCGCCACCATTCAGTGCCGCTACCAGAGGGTTGATATTCATCTCCAGCGCCATGTTTTTGGTCTGATCGTCGAGTGGTATTTTGTCTTCAAAAATCTTCGCACCGACGCCACTTTGTTTGCCGATGTGCATAATTTCGGAAGAAAGACCGTCGGAAATGTCGATCATGGAGGTTGGCATGATTTTCAGCTCTTCAAAAATCCGGCGCATATCGGTTCTGGCTTCGGGTTTTAACTGGCGGCCAAGAATATAGTCTTTCCCCTCAAACTGAGGTTGCTGGTTGTTGCTGACTTTAAAGACTTCGTTCTCGCGTTCGAGTAACTGAAGCCCCATGTAAGCGCCTCCCAAATCGCCGGTTACACAAATCAGATCATTCTTTTTGGCGCCCGAGCGATAGACCAGTTTTTCTTCTTCGCATTCACCAATGGCCGTGACGCTAATGGTCAGACCGGTCATCGACGAAGTGGTGTCGCCGCCAATCAGGTCAACACCGTATTTTTCACAGGCGAGGTAAATTCCTTCGTACAGTTCTTCAATAGCTTCTACCGAAAATTTTGAAGAAATTGCCAGCGAAACAGTAACCTGTCTGGGTACCGCATTCATGGCAGCCAAATCGCTCACATTCACCACGATAGATTTGTAGCCCAGATGTTTCAACGGGGTGTACATCAGGTTGAAGTGGACCCCTTCGGTGAGCAGGTCGGTGGTTACCACAATTTTTTTGTTTTTGAAATCAAGTACGGCCGCATCGTCACCAACGCCTTTCAGTGTTGAGCTGTTCTTTATTTTAATTTTATTTGTAAGGAGCTCAATCAGCCCAAATTCGCCAAGGTTGGATATTGGTGTTATATTGCGTTTACTTTCAGTCATTTTTAATGGTATTGGATTGTGAATTCTCTTATTCTGAGGCAAAAATAAGACTACTTTGCTATCTTTGCAATTTATTTTGAACCGTCGGGCAAAAACATTGTTAGTTTAACATCCGAATTTTTTATTAAACATGTCAGGAAAAGATGAAATTTTAGATAAAGTTACCAGTGAGGAGTACAAATTCGGTTTTGTTACTGATATTGAAACGGATATCATTGGTAAAGGACTGAATGAAGAGGTTGTCCGCTTGATATCGGCCAAGAAAGGTGAACCCGAATGGTTGCTCGAATTCAGGTTAAAAGCCTATCGGAAATGGTTGGAGATGGAGATGCCCGACTGGGCTTACCTGAAGATTCCTCCAATCAATTATCAGGATATTATCTACTATGCGGCTCCGAAGCAGAAAAAGGCGCTGGACAGTCTCGACGAAGTGGATCCTGAGCTGATCGAAACGTTTAACAAACTGGGTATTCCGCTTGAGGAGCAGAAACATCTTTCGGGTGTGGCTGTCGATGCGGTGATGGATAGTGTTTCGGTAAAGACAACGTTTAGAGAAACCCTGGCTGAACGGGGCATTATTTTCTGTTCTTTCAGTGAGGCAGTAAAGGAATATCCCGATTTGGTAAAGAAATACCTGGGGAATGCGGTCCCTCCGACTGACAATTATTTTGCTGCCTTGAATTCAGCCGTTTTCAGCGATGGCTCGTTCTGTTATATTCCTAAGGGGGTACGCTGTCCGATGGAACTTTCGACCTATTTCCGGATCAATGCCGCTAATACCGGGCAGTTTGAACGCACCTTGCTGGTGGCCGACGACGATAGCTATGTTTCTTATCTTGAAGGTTGTACGGCACCCATGCGCGACGAGAACCAGCTTCATGCAGCAGTGGTCGAGATTATTGCCATGGAGCGTGCCGAAGTGAAATATTCAACGGTGCAGAACTGGTATCCCGGCGATAAAAACGGGAAAGGTGGAATCTATAATTTTGTCACCAAGCGGGGAATGTGCAAGGGCGATTTTTCCAAGATTTCGTGGACCCAGGTGGAAACCGGTTCAGCCATTACCTGGAAATATCCAAGCTGTGTGTTGCTGGGCGATCATTCGGTCGGTGAATTTTACTCGGTGGCGTTGACCAATCATCATCAGCAGGCCGACACCGGTACGAAGATGATCCACATTGGAAAGAATACGAAAAGTATGGTGGTCTCGAAAGGAATCTCTGCCGGATTGAGTAATAATTCCTATCGTGGGTTGGTTCGGGTTTCGAAGCGTGCCGACAATGCCCGTAATTTTTCGCAGTGCGACTCGTTGCTGATGGGCGATCAGTGCGGTGCCCACACCTTTCCGTACATTGAATGTGCCAACAAAACCGCCATTTTGGAGCACGAAGCGACAACTTCAAAAATTAGTGAAGACCAGATATTTTATTGTAACCAGCGTGGTATTAAAACCGAAGATGCGGTTGCAATGATTGTGAACGGATACGCCCGTGAGGTGTTGAACAAATTACCCATGGAGTTTGCCGTTGAGGCTCAGAAACTTTTACAGGTGAGCCTGGAAGGGAGTGTAGGATAAAACACACCTCAATCCCCTTAAGGGGAAGTTTAGTGAAAGAAATTTGAAATTATGTACAAATCTGTCCTCCCTCTTTAGGGGGAGTTAGTGGGGGTTTAGATATGCTAACAATAAAGAATTTACATGCCAATGTTGAAGGCAAGGAGATATTAAAAGGCATCAGCCTGGAAGTAAAAGCAGGTGAAGTTCATGCCATTATGGGACCAAACGGGTCGGGGAAAAGTACCCTGGCCAATGTGCTTGCCGGACACGATAAATATGAGGTAACCGAGGGTGAAGTTTATTTCAACGGGCAAAACCTGCTGGAACAATCGGCAGAGGAACGTGCCCGTAACGGTTTGTTCCTCAGCTTCCAGTATCCGATCGAAATTCCCGGGGTAAGCATGGTGAATTTCATGAAGACCGCGGTGAATGAACATCGCAAACACAAAGGGCAGGAGCCGCTTACGGCCTCTCAGTTCCTGAAACTGATGGAAGAAAAAAAGAAGGTTGTCGAAATCAGTTCGAACCTTACGAACCGTTCGGTAAACGAAGGCTTTTCGGGCGGGGAAAAGAAACGTAACGAAATATTCCAGATGGCCATGCTGGAACCTAAACTCTCCATTTTGGATGAGACCGATTCGGGCCTCGATATCGATGCCCTCCGCATTGTGGCCAATGGCGTGAACAAATTGAAAACACCCGAGAATGCAACCATTGTTGTGACCCACTACCAGCGGTTGCTCGACTATATCGTCCCCGATTTTGTGCATGTACTGTATAACGGGCGGATTGTGAAATCGGCAGGGAAAGAGCTGGCCCTCGAGCTGGAAGAAAAAGGTTACGATTGGATTAAAACCGAGGTAGGAGAGTAGTTTATGTCGTTTCCTGAAGTACAGAATAAAAGTGAAGCCCTGTTTTCGGAGGTTACTAAACTGATTGAAGAAAGCAGAAGATCGGTAGCTATTACCGTAAATAGTGCTTTGACTGTACTTTATTGGAAGGTTGGAAGACTGATAAACAATGAGATTCTTAAAAACAAACGTGCTGAATATGGAGAACAAATCATTCTGAATCTTTCGAATGAACTCTCTTTAACGTATGGTAAAGGTTGGGGATTAAAGCAGATCAGACATTGTCTACGCATTGCGGAGACTTTTCGTGATGAGCAAATTGTCTACGCACTGAGTAGACAATTTACGTGGACGCACATTCGAATGATTTCTTATATCGATGATTCTTTAAAAAGACAGTTTTACCTCGAAATGTGTCGGGTTGAAAAATGGAGTACCCGGGTTTTGAGGGATAAAATTGATTCAATGTTATTTGAAAGGACTGCTATTTCAAAAAAACCGGAAGAAACAATTGAGAATGATCTTCAAAAGCTTCATGAAGAGAACAAACTTACCCCGGATTTGGTATTCCGGGATCCTTATTTTCTCGATTTTCTTGGGCTAAAAGATTCGTATAGTGAAAAGGATTTGGAGAAAGCAATTTTGAATGAATTGGAGAAGTTTGTCCTTGAAATTGGGCAGGGTTTTTCTTTTGTAGAAAGGCAAAAGAGAATGGTTATCGATCATGAAGATTATCATCTCGATTTATTGTTTTATCATCGAAAACTCAGGAGATTAGTCGCAATTGATCTGAAACTTGGAAAATTTGAAGCTTCGTACAAAGGGCAAATGGAACTTTATCTTCGATATCTGGAGAAATATGATAAGGAAGAAGGAGAAGAGTCACCGTTGGGTTTGATATTGTGTTCCGAAAAATCTCCAGAACAAATAGAGTTGCTCAGACTGGAAGAATCAGGGATCAAAGTTGCTGAATATATGACAGAGCTTCCTCCCAAAGAGCTGTTGGAAATGAAATTGCAAAATGCTATCAATCTGGCAAAATCACAAATTGAAATGAGAAGTTACAATGAGTATGATCACAGATAATTATACTGCTACCGAAGAGCTGGTCGATCTGTTTTATCAGAACCGATCGGTTTATTATGAAGGTTGCCCTCCGGTGATGAATGAAGCGCGAGAACTGGCTATCCGGAAATTTCAGGCAAAGGGTATTCCTTCAAAAAAGAATGAGGATTACAAATACACCGATTTACGCCCTGTTTTTCAAAACGATTATTCGGTTGTGCCGCGTTATGTGGAGCAAAATGTCGATTTGCATAAAATTTTTAATTGCAATGTTCCCCAGTTGGATACCCATTTGGTGCTGCTGATCAATGGATGGTATTATGGAAGGAACCGCCGCCTGGGCGATTTTCCCGAAGGGGTAATTTGTTGTAGCCTCCTCGAAGCTGCGACCAAACATCCTGAAATTTTTCAAAAATATTACAACCAGCTTGCTGTCGAATCCGGCGATCCGCTGGCGAACCTGAATACTTCACTGGCAAAAGACGGGCTGTTTTTCTATGTTCCCGATCATATAACCATCGACAAGCCGGTTCAGGTAATCAACCTGCTGAATTCAAAAGAAAATACCCTGGCCATACAGCGAAACCTGTTTGTTTGTGGAAAGAATAGTGAAGTGACGCTGGTGTTTTGCGATCATACGCTGAACCGTCAGTATTATATCCTGAATAACCTGAGTGAATGCTTTGTCGAGCCTGACGGACGTTTTAGCTTTCTTTCGATTCAGAACCAGCACAACGGTGCCGTCAATAACACCCATCTTTTTGCCTCGTTGAAGGAGAATTCGAATTTGCAGACCAATGCCATCACACTGAATGGCGGAATTGTCCGGAACGATGTGAAAGTGAAACTCGATGGGGAACATGCCAATGCCAGCATCAATGGTTTGATATTGGCCGACGACACGCAGCATGTCGATAATTTTACCCTGGTCGACCATCTGAAGCCCAATTGCACCAGCACCCAGCTGTATAAAAATATCCTGGATGAAAAGTCCAGCGGTGCATTTGCCGGGCAGATCCATGTTTTCAGAGATGCTCAAAAGACCGAAGCTTTCCAGCGAAACAACAATGTGCTGCTTTCGTCCGATGCCGAAATGAATTCCAAACCTCAGCTGATTATTGATGCCGACGATGTGCGTTGCAGTCATGGCGCTACCACTGGAAGAATTGATGAAGAAGCTCTTTTCTATTTACGCACCCGTGGAATTGGCGAGCACGAAGCCCGGTTGATGATCATGTATGCTTTTGCCGACGAAGTTCTGTCAAAAGTCAGCATTGAACCCTTGCGTGCCCGTATTGAAGAACTGGTCGACAAGCGGTTGAGAGGCGAATTGAGCCCGTGCCAGAGCTGCACACTGACTTGCAGCCACTAAATAAATCAGGAAAGGGTCATTTGAAAAAAGGAAATTTAGAAACCATTTCCTTATCTCATTTCCTACTGACTTTTTCTGGCAACTTAATTTTGTACGATGAATTTTGATATAGAAAAAATACGGAAAGATTTTCCCATACTGGATGTCCCGGTTTACGGGAAACCGTATGTTTATTTTGACAATGCGGCTACGGCTTACAAACCTATTCAGGTATTGAGGGCTGTTGAAAAGATATACACCCAATTTAACGGGAACCCACATCGAGGTGCCCATTTTATGAGCAATCAAACCACTGCAGCGTTTGAGGCAGTTCGCGACAAGGTTCGGGATTTCATCCATGCGCCTTCGCGCGAAGAGATCATTTTTACCAAAGGGACAACCGAAAGCATCAACCTGGTGGCCTACTCTTTTTCTGAAGCATTTATCCACGAAGGCGATGAGGTAATTATTTCGGAGATGGAACATCATGCCAACATTGTGCCTTGGCAGTTGGTTTGTGAGCGAAAAAAAGCAACTGTCAAAGTACTTCCGTTTGACGAAAGCGGGCGGTTGATGGTCGAAAAACTTCCGGCGCTGATTACCGATAAGACCCGTCTGGTTGCTGTAACCCTGGTTTCGAATGTGTTGGGAGTGATAAATCCGGTGGAAGAAATCATTCGCATTGCACACGAAAAGGATGTTCCGGTGCTGGTTGATGGAGCACAGGCCGTTCAGCATCTCGAAGTGGATGTTCAGCAGATAGATTGCGACTTTTTTGTCTTTTCGGGGCACAAATTGTACGGGCCTACAGGTGTAGGCTGCCTTTATGGAAAGAGGAAATGGCTTGAGCAAATGCCTCCTTTCCTGGGCGGAGGTGAAATGATTGAGCATGTGACTTTTGAAAAGACTACGTTCAATGCTATTCCCTATAAGTTTGAGGCCGGGACCCCCAATTTTACCGAAGTAATCGGGTTGGGCGCAGCCATCGATTACCTCCAATCGCTGGGGTTTGAAAATATAAGGAAGTATGAGCAGGAGCTGCTCGACTATGCACGAGAGGAAATGAAGACAATCGAAGGCATCCGCTTCTTCGGAGATACCGGTCATCAGTCGAATGTGATTTCATTTCTTGTAGGGAACATTCATCCGTACGACATGGGCATGTTCCTCGATAAAATGGGTTTTGCCGTTCGCACTGGGCACCATTGTGCCGAACCCATTATGAATCATTACAAAATTCCCGGAACCGTGAGGATGTCGCTGGCTTTTTACAACACGAAAGAAGAAATCGACCGTTTTGTTGCTGCGGTAAAGAAAGTCGCAGCGATGTTGAGCTGATGGTTGAAATGTGGAATTTGCAAACTGTGTTTTGTTGTGTTTCTTCTCGGTATTGAAAAGAGTATCGGATTGAATTAATTCTCAGAGAAGCTAACTCCGTCGGGTAGCCCGAATTTCGCTGAAGGGGTTTCTTCTTCCCTTACTTCAATGGCTTCCATTGTTGCATCTTTTCCTCCAAATTGGGTGATCGTTTTCAGGGGAATGCCTTCCCATGTCCAGGTTGTTATTTCATTGGGTTTTTTAATGGTCACCTTGATACATTTTTTGCCAGCAACCGTTTCGTATCCCTGGTTTTTCATCTTGAATCGTTCAATGACCTCTTTGGGTGCATTTTCATAATTGATAAAGGAAGCATGAAATTCGTCTTTTGTTCCTTCTGAAGAATTAATATTCCATTCGTAGCGATAACCATCGCGGACCATGGCTGCTCCTCCGGTTTTCTTTCCGGCTGCGAGAATGTAATTTTCCTCGTATTGAAGCGCCCCAAAATCATCAAACCACCATTCGCGGATCATATCGATTCCTGCAACCTGGTTTTTGTATTTCACATATCCCGATTTGATTTCAAAAATTCTACCGGTCGTTCCCGGGTTGGGATTGTCGATTTTGTTCTCTGACGTTTTATCCTTTTGCCCTGAATTGGCCATTCTGTTGGCATCTTTATGGTTGGAACAGGAATTCAGTAAAAATAAGAGTATTCCAAAGATGATTGCTTTCCTCACCGATTTCAGAAGAAAATATTAATGAAAAATAATGGGGGTTATAATCAGCGAAACAAGCAGATAGACCACGATGGTTGCTGCCAGGGAGATAAAGAAAAATGATTTCATTTTTTCATCAGATACCTTTGTCATTGGTTTGATGCCGTAATAGAGCAGATAAAAATAGTATATGCCGGCAATTACAACCAGGGGTGAAAGCACCGGAATGATATAAAAAATGCTGGCCAGCAACATGGGGGTATAAGAATAGACAACCAGTTTATACGCCCGGTTGAAATTTTTCTGTGCTTCGAAGTGCCCGGCAAGAGATGAGATGATCAGTGCCGTGAGGAAGGTGCTTAAGATAAATGTGATAAAGGATAGTGCCGCATAACTATATCCAAGTTTGGCTGTCGCAATTTTCCCAAACATCCCCTGATCGGAACCAACAATTCCATAACCGATATAACAGGCAACAACCGGTATGGCCGACAGAGGAAGGAAATAGCTTTTAAAAACATCCATTGTGCTCTTTTTTTCCGTTGCAATAACTTCCCACTCTTGTTTTGGGGTGCGGATAATCCCTTTTGCCCTTTCAACGATAAAATCAAACTGAGACATAAATACCGGGTTTAATGGTTCTATAAATTAATACCAAAGATACTGTTTGTTGAAAATGTTGAGATGAATTTTAGAAAAATAGCTACCAAAGGATTTACATTTTATTAAATTTTTTTGAAATTGTGGTTTATATAAGCCCTGCGTGATAAAAGCAAAGAAAAAACGCGACCTTTGGCGCATAATTTTCAACCCTGATGATGAACATAGAGGAAATTCAGCAAGAGATCATTTCAGAGTTTTCAGCCTTTGAGGACTGGATGGATAAGTATTCTTACCTGATTGAATTGGGTAATGGCCTTGTTCCCATGGATGCGAAAAAGAAAACCGAGCAAACCCTCATCCGTGGCTGTCAGTCGCAGGTGTGGATTGATGCCGAAATGGAAGATGGGAAAATTGAATTTCAGGGTGAAAGCGATGCGTTGATCGTAAAAGGACTGGTAGCATTGGTGCTGAGGGTCGTTAATCATCAAACTCCTCAGGATATCATCCATTCCGATTTCCACTTTATCGATCAAATCGGGCTGAAGGAACATTTGTCGCCTACCCGTTCGAACGGATTGTTGGCAATGATTAAACAAATTAAGCTTTACGCTGTTGCTTTCCAGAAAATAAACAATTAAAAAGTTGGCCATGGCAGATAATAACGATCCTCGGATGCAACAAATTATCGATATTTTACGGAATGTGTACGATCCTGAAATTCCGGTTAATATTTATGATTTGGGTTTGGTGTACAGTATTGATATTGATGAAGATCATACTGCCAATATTTGCATGACCCTTACCGCTCCCGGGTGCCCTGTTGCCGATATGATCGTTCAGGATGTGTACGAAAATGTTACCTCCATTGAGGGAATTTCGGATGCAAACATTGAGCTTACCTTCGACCCACCATGGGATAAGTCGATGATGAGCGAAGAGGCCAAGCTGGAGTTGGGCTTCTTTTAATTTTCTTTCCGGATTTTATACAAAACAATAGTTTAGTTTTTTCAATTTTCGATTTGCCTGTTTTTCATTGGAAAGACAGGTTTTGTTTTTTTGTTTTCCCTGATCAAGCCTATTTTGAAGGATTGTACCGGTGAATGAAAAAAATTGACACCCTGCTGACATACTGTTGTCACTTGCCTGTTTTTCCTTTGTGCTATGTTTAACCAATTAATCATTCGCCATGAAAAAATCGATACTATATTAACGGTTATCCTAACGGTAACCTTTTCGTTAACAAATCAAAAATTAAATGCCATGGAAAAAAAGAGTGTAGCTAAAACAACTGTTTTAATGTACACATTACAATCGTCGCTTGCTACCATGCAGAACGATGTGGGTGACATCGCCAATGAAATGATGGGTGTTGCAACGAAGTTGGGCTTGGAAATTACGGGTCCTCAAATCTGGCAATACCGGGGTTCCGACGGGCAGCCCAATACCAAATTCATGCTCGACATCTGTATCCCGGTAAAAGAAACTAAAGGTGACCCCGGAAAATTTAAATTTGTCACGTTGCCGGAGTTTAAATGTATTTCTGAGATGCATAAGGGTCCATGGAACCAACTGGGCAATGCGTACCAGCGGATCATGGGCGAGGTAACCCGCAAATCGATCCCGATCACCGGAAACAGCCGGGAGATTTACATCACCTGCGACTGGGAACATCCGGAGAACTGTGTCACCGAAGTTCAGATGGAAATTCAGTAATTCGAAAACAGGATTTCATGCGGGATGTAATACCGTATGAAATCCTTAAATTAATCGGTCATGCAAACACAATCAACTATAAACCTGAAATTACTTGCCAAATGTGGGTTATACTGCGGCAACTGTAAAAAATATGTCGATGGGAAGTGCCCGGGTTGCGAACCGAACCTGAAAGCATCGTGGTGTAAAATCCGTACCTGCTGCCTGGAGAATGGTTATGCAACCTGTGCCGATTGTACAACCACCAATCCCCGCGAATGTAAAAAGTTCACAAATTTCGTTTCTAACATTTTTTCTGTTATTTTTAGGTCAGATCGTCCGGCTTCGATCGATTACATCAGGAAATACGGGAAAGAAGCTTTTATTTTGATGCTAAACGAACAGAACCGGATGGTGATAAAAAAATGAGTGAATGAGTGAAATACTGAATGACTGAAAAACAGAATGAGTGAATTTTCAGTCATTCAGTCATTCCGTTTTTGAGAGCTTTATTGAAATGAACCGGACCGAACGGCTTAGCGCCATATTAATTCAGCTTCAGAGCAAACGGGTGGTAAGGGCTCAGGAAATTGCCGACCGTTTTGAAATCAGCCTGCGAACGGTGTACCGCGATATCCGTGCCCTTGAGGAGGGTGGTATCCCGATTGGTGCTGAAGCGGGTGTTGGTTATTACCTGATGGACAATTACCATCTTCCCCCGGTGATGTTTACCAACGAGGAAGCTTCGGCGTTGCTTTTTGGGGAGAAGCTGATCGAGAAGATGAGCGACGAGAAAATCAAAAAAGATTTTTGTTCGGCGCTTTTCAAAATCAAGTCCATTCTGAAGCCTGGCGAGAAAGATTATCTCGAAAAACTGCACGATCGCATAGCGGTTTTTAATGTAAATACGCTGAGCGACCGCTTTAACCAGCTGCATTTGTACGAAATACAGCAGGCGCTGGTCAACAAACAGGTGCTGGAAATTGAATACGAATCGAAATATGCTGAGGAGGCGATGTGCCGTAAAGTTGAACCAATCGGGTTGTGTAATTACAGTTCCCGATGGCATCTGTTTGCCTGGTGCCAGTTGCGGCAGGATTACCGCGATTTCCGTCTCGACCGGATTCTTTCGCTTCGTCCGGTTGATGAATATTTTAAGGGGAAACAACATCCTTCCGTAGCCGAGTACATGCAAATGACCAATCCAATCAGTAATAACCCCAACGTTACGGTACTGGTTCCTAAAAAGAGGGCAAAGCTACTCGAAGATTCAAAATACTGGTATGGTTTCCTGGGCGACGAAGATGCCGGCGATTTTGTCCGGATGCATTTCTCAAACGATGATTTGCAAGGGTTTGCTGTGTGGCTTTTGAACACCGGAAGCCATGTCCGGATTGAAGAACCTGCTGCACTGAAAGAGATCATTCAGGGCTACATCAACGATGTGATTGAAAATTACGGGGAACTGTTATAGCAGAAAGTTCCTTTCTCCATTTTAACATGGAAATAACAAAATTGTCCATTCTAAAGATTCATCAGAATCACTACCTTTGAACCGTTTTTGGAGAGGAAATGCCTGAACTTCGGGTTAAATTAAAGGTGAATCCATGAGAATTAAAATCGATTATTTACTTGTTCTATCGTTGGTAACAATGTTGCTTGTTTCTGGTTGTGGTAAAAAAGCAGAAAGCGATAAGAAACCCGCAACCGGCCGTTCGTTACCCAAAGTTGATGGGTTTATCGTGAAGCCAGTGGTGTTGGAAAATGAAGTGTCAGTGTCCGGTTCGTTATTGGCTTTTGAGGAGGTTGACCTCAAAAATGAGGTTGCCGGAAGGGTGGTGAAGATCAATCTTCCCGAAGGTCAGTTTGTGAAAGAAGGTACACTTTTGGTCAAACTGTTCGACGATGATTTACAGGCGAACCTTAAGAAGTTACAATCTCAATTGGCCATACAGGAAGATATCCAGAAAAGGCAATCGGAGCTTATGAATATCAACGGGATTAGCCAGAACGAATACGATCAGACTGTTCTTCAGGTTAACTCGCTCAGGGCAGAGATTGAAGTTCAGAAAACGTTGATCCGGAAAACCGAAGTGCTGGCACCATTTGACGGAGTAATCGGGTTGCGCAAAATCAGTGTGGGAGCTGTAGTGAGCTCGTCGACTTCACTGGCGTCGATCCGAGCCGAGAATCAATTGAAGCTCGATTTCAGTGTGCCTGAAAAATACAGTAGCAAAATAGAGCCTGGGCTTGAAGTGGAGTTCTTCCTTTCAGGAAACCCTGCTCCCTTCTCTGCATCGGTAATAGCGACGGAGCGTGGTATTGACGAATCGACCCGTAACCTGAAAGTCAGGGCTGTGGTTAAAAATCCGTCCCGTGAGTTGATCCCGGGTGCTTTCACGAATGTTAAACTCATTCTGGGGAAAAATGAGCAGGCTCTGATGATCCCAACACAGGCATTAATTCCGAAAGAACGTGATAAAAGTGTCATTGTTTGCCGGGATGGGATTGCCCGAATGGTGCCTGTTAAAACCGGGATCCGCCATACTTCATCCGTTGAAATAACCGAAGGGCTTGAAGCCGGTGACACCATTGTTACATCGGGGATTCTTTTTGTACGGGATGGAATGAAGATTTCCTTCTCCAACCTCAAAAAAGGAGACTTATGAGCCTTTCCGATATTGCGTTAAAACGTCCGGTGGGAACTACGGTCATTAGTTTGATCATTGTTCTGCTTGGAGTGGTGGGGTACACCTTTCTGGGTGTGCGGCAGTATCCGGCCATCGACCCGCCAATAATTACCGTACAGACCAGTTATACCGGCGCGAATGCCGAAATCATCGAGTCGCAAATCACCGAGCCGCTCGAAAAGTCGATTAATGGAATTGAAGGGGTTAAGTCGATTTCTTCCAATTCGGCCATTGGTTCAAGTACCATTACGGTCGAGTTTAACCTGGGTTCTGACCTTGAAAAAGCGGCAAACGATGTGCGCGACAAAGTTTCGCAGGCAACACGGATGCTGCCACAGGATATTGATGCCCAGCCAACCGTGACCAAAGCCGATGCCAACAGTGACCCGATCATTATGCTTGTGGCTCAAAGTACCACGATGAATGATCTGGAACTGAGTGATTATGCAGAGAATGTTCTTCAGGAAAAACTTCAAACCATACCCGGGATTAGTTCGGTTGGTATCTGGGGACAGCAAAAACCGGCCATGCGTTTGTGGTTGAGCCCTCAGAAAATGGTTGCACATCACATTACGGCATCCGACATCACCACCGCGTTGGCCAAAGAGAATGTAGAAATGCCTGGCGGAAAAATCAGGGGCGGAACTACGGAAATGACCATTAAAACCTATGGCCGCCTGGTTACGGAAGACGATTTTAATAACCTGATCATCAAACAAACGAATAACCAGATTATTCGTTTTAGTGATGTGGGTGAGGCCGTGTTGGGACCTCAGTCGGAAGAGTCGGGCGCTACCATCAACGGGGCGAGTGGGGTGAACCTTGCGCTGATTCCTCTGCCCGGGGCTAATACCATTGATATTGCCGATGAATTTTATAAGCGGCTCGACCAGATTAATCAAAATCTGCCCGAAGGTGTTTCTCTTAATGTTGCCCGCGATAAATCAATTTTTGTGCGGCAATCGGTGACCGATGTGGCCGAAACCCTGGGCATTGCGATTCTACTGGTGGTGCTTATCATTTTCCTTTTCTTTAGGAACTGGGTTATTGCCCTGCGACCGCTTATCGATATTCCGGTTTCGCTTACCGGAACCTTTTTTGTGATGTATGTCCTTGGCTATTCGGTGAATGTGCTGACCCTTTTGGGGGTTGTGCTGGCAACCGGGTTGGTGGTCGACGACGGAATTGTGGTGACCGAAAATATTTTTAAGCGGATCGAAAAGGGAATGGATAAATGGAAAGCCGCTTCAGAAGGGACCCGAGAAATATTTTTTGCGGTAATTTCAACATCCCTTACCCTGGCGATTGTATTCATTCCCATTGTTTTTCTTGAAGGATTTACCGGCAGGCTATTCCGCGAGTTTGGCATTGTGGTCGCCAGTGCCGTATTGATATCGGCTTTTGTATCGCTGACTTTGACTCCGGTTTTGAATGTCAAACTGGGCGGTTCGGTTTCACACCACAACCGGTTTTATTTGGCTACCGAACCTTTTTTTGTGGGGATGGAAAGCGGGTACCGGAAGCTGTTGAGGGCCGTGATGAACCGTAAATGGATCTCCTTATCGATCGTCGCCGCTTGTTTGCTGATCATTTTTCTGATAGGTAGTCGGCTCAAATCGGAATTGGCACCCATGGAGGATCATAGTTTTATCCGGACATCGATTACTGCGCCCGAAGGAACTGAATTCTCGACAACCCGAAATCTGGTCGATCGTATTGCCGAAATCCAATACGATACCATTCCCGAAGCGAGGTTTGTTTTGGCCCGTTATGGGGGTGGTATGGGAAGCTCTTCTGCCAATAGTGGGTTTGTGATGACTTTTTTGAATGATCCTGCGGAAAGGAAGGCTAGCCAGCAAGAGATTTATGACCGGATCTCGGCAATATACCGAAGCATTCCGAATGCGCGGATTATTGCCAGCCAGGAACAAACGATCACTACTTCATCCGGACGGGGGCTTCCGGTTCAGTTTGTAATCCAGAATATCGACTTTGAAAAGATCCGTCAGGTACTGCCCGAATTCCTTGAAGAAGCCCAGAACAGCCCGGTTTTCAGCAACGTCGATGTGGATCTGAAATTTAATAAGCCCGAATTGAATATTAAAGTCGACCGGTTAAAGGCAACCAGTTTGGGTATTAATGAAAAAGATATTTCCGACGCGCTGAATGCCGCATTCAGTGGTGGACGAACCGGATACTTTCTCCGGAACAACAAACAGTATTATGTGATTGCTCAGGTTGAAAGAGAAGATCGGGATAAACCTTCCGATATCTCGTCGTTGTACGTTCGGAACAATGCCGGCGACATGATCCAGCTCGACAATCTGGTTACCATGGAGGAGAGCAGCAGCCCTCCAACGTTGTATCATTACAACCGCTACAAATCGGCAACCGTGTCGGCTAACCTGGCCAAAGGCTACACCCTTGGCGATGGCATTGATGAGATGCGGCGTATTGGAAAGAAATTGTTCGATAGTTCGTTCAATACTGATCTGTCAGGAACTTCGCGCGACTTTGCCGAGAGCAATTCCAACATCTTGTTTGCGCTCGTTCTGGCTTTGGTGCTGATTTATCTTATTCTTGCGGCTCAGTTTGAAAGCTTCCGCGATCCTTTTATCATCATGCTAACGGTGCCTATGGCGATTGCCGGAGCGGTTCTTTCGCTCTGGATTTGCGGCCAAACATTAAATATCTTCTCCGAAATTGGGATGATCCTGTTGATTGGGATTGTGACCAAAAACGGGATCCTGATTGTGGAATTTGCCAATCAAAAACGAAAAACCGGCCTTTCGAAAAAAGAATCGGCTTTTGAGGCTGCTTCGGCAAGGTTACGACCCATTATTATGACTTCGCTGGCAACCATTTTTGGCGCTTTGCCTATTGCTTTTGCGTTGGGAGCTGGGGCTGAAAGCCGTGTTTCGCTGGGTATTGTAATTGTGGGAGGGTTGCTCTTTGCCCTGATCCTTACCCTGCTTGTTATTCCGACCATTTATACGCTGATGGCCAGCAATAAAGTGAAATCAGCCGGATTTGTTCCCGAAACCATTAAAGATTGAAAAGATGAAAACGTTCCGGATCTTTATCATCCTGATGACCTGCGCAGTGTTCTGCCAGGCACAAAATATCCTTTCGGTGGAGGAAGCGGTTCAGATTGCGCTAAAGAAGAATTACGATATTCAGATTTCGCGAAATGAAGCGACAATCGACAAGATGAATAATACTCCCGGGAATGCCGGTATGTTGCCCGATCTTTCGCTCTCCGGGTCGAAGAATTATCAGTTGAAAAATGTGCATCAGGAATTGTCGGGAGGAACTGCTTCGGATAATCCCAATTCGAATACAAGCGTGCTGAGTGCCGGGGTTGAACTGGGATGGACTGTTTTCGACGGTGGAAAGATGTTTGTTACCAAGAGGAAACTGAGTGAAATTAAAGCGTTGGGTGAGCTGCAGTTTAAAGAGCAGGTCATGCAAACCATTTATGATGTGACCGCTGCTTATTTCAATATTGTGAAGCAAAAGCAGCAGCTCAATTCGATTGAACAGACCATTGTCTATAACCGGGAGCGGGTTAAAATTATGCAAACGTCGTTTAATTCGGGTTCGGTGAACAAGGCCGATTACCTGCAGGCAAAGATCGACCTGAATGTTTACCTCGAGAATGAGGTGAATCAGCAGGCGGTGATCGATGATGCCAAGCGAAACCTAAACCGGTTGCTTGGCGAAGACATCGAGTCTCCGATTGAAGTGAACGATTCCATTCCGCTGGGCTATGTTCCGGATGTGAACAAACTAAAGCAAACGTTGTATGAGCTTAATCCTACGGTTTTGTCGTTTCAGAAGCAGTCCGATATCAGCAAACTGGCACTGGAAGAGACGAAGAGGGCTCGTTTGCCCAGAATTAATTTGAATGGCAGCTATATTTACAACAATACCACCAATTCGGATGGGTCGGTGCGGTTGAACCGCTATTATGGCCCACAAGTCGGGGCATCGTTATCACTTCCGCTCTACGAAGGGGGGGCTTTAAACCGAAAGGTAAATGTTGCTAAAATGGAATTTAGCAGCGCTCAGTTCCAGCTCGACGATATCAAGCTTCAGCTTAATACCCAACTTCAGAATGCGTTGAACCAGTTCGAGACCCAACAAAAATTGCTGGAGATTGAAACCGAAAATGCCGGTCTAACCAAAGAAAACCTGGAAATAAGCCTTCAGCGATTGCGCCTGGGGCAGACCAACTCGCTCGAAGTTCACATGGCTCAGGAGGAATTTGTGCAGTCTTTTACCCGGTTGATCAATTTCAAGTATAACCTGAAACTGGCTGAAATTAAACTGAAACAGTTGATGGGCGAATTGTAACTTCTATTGAAGAAATGTAAGACCATCTTTCCTATTGACAGCTTTCGTAGATCCGGTTGATGATCTCCAGATGATCGTCGAAATAGTCGCCGCTGGTATAGGGCCAGGCGGTGTAAACAATCACCAGGTTTTTCTCCGGCGAAACAAAGAGGAACTGCCCTCCATGCCCGAGAGCGAAAAAACCTTTGCCCGGATTTATCCAGAAATAATATCCATACGGGTCATTATCGAAGTTTGATAACACTTTTTGAGTAGTTGCTTCGGAAAGATAGGTGCTGTCGATGATGGTAACGCCGTTCCATTTTCCGTAGTTTACGAGCATCTGCCCAATCTTCCCAAAATCACGCGGAACAAGGTAGAGACTGAATGCACCAAACGTGGTTCCGTCGTTGGCCGATTCCCATTTCCAGTTGTGGATATTCAATGGCATGAAAAGCTTTTCATCGACATAATCGCTCAACTTTTTGCCGGTTCTTATTTCAATGGCTTTTGATACCAGTTGTGGTGCTCCGTCGTTGTAATTCATCACCTTGCCCGGTTCATTGGTTCTTTTCTGAGTCAGCACATAACCTGCCGAACTTCCTTTGGTTTGATAAAGTTTCGTTGTGTTTATATCGTTGTTGAACCAAAGTCCGGTACGCATGGTCAGTGCATCTTCAATGGTCATCTTCCGTTTTACGGTATCGGAATCGAAATCGCCGGGATAAATATCATAAAGTCTTTCCCCGACCGAATTGATCTTATGATCGTGAATGGCAATGCCGGTGGCCATGGAAGTGAATGATTTGGTGCACGATTGAATGTTTTGGTAGTTGTTCCGGTCGGCATCGTCGTGCGGATATGCTTCGGCGACCAGTTTGCCGTTTCGGATTACCAGCAGGCTTCGGGCCATGATGTACCGGTCGTCGCGGTAAATTAACTGATAAGCCTGGGTGAGCTTTTCGGTGTTGATGTTTTCCTCCTCGGGAGAGGAAATCTGCCAGTCGTCGTTTTGTTCCAGCGGAACGTATCCCGAGAATTCACGTTTAACCGCTTCATCTTTCAGACAGGAAACGAGGAAAGGCAAAAAAGCGATCAAAATCAGGCCGTGTTTCATCGCAGGTAAAATTTAATTCCGGTAAGGTGCTGGACTTGCTGAAACGGATAACCAATTTTGTCGTTCAACTGGTTATATCGAAGGGTGTAACAGAGTGCCGGTATGTATTTTTTGGTTGGGTTGAAGCGGTATTCGACGGTTGAATCGACCAAAAAGTTTTTACTAAAGCTAACCACTTTGATGCGGCTGTGCATGTCGCTGATAATACCACCCGGTGTCACATTGTCAATTTTATACATCTTATTGGGCAGTGAGCGGCTGATGGCCGAAAGAATGGGTACTTCTACTTTCAGCGAGATCCACTTTCCTGACCGGAAAATGTATTTTGCCAAAAGATGTGCCCCGACGCCCAGAAAATTGGCCATGTAAAGATGGCTCTCATCCCAGTTGGGATACATGCTCATATTGTAATTCAATTCGCTTCCCGGTCCGGCCAAAACAGACAGCGGACCGTTTGTGTAAACCAGAAAAAGAGAGGCATATTTCCCCCATAACCGGATGGATGTTGAACTAATAGTTGGTTCATATTCTGTTTTCAATGCCCCCACCTGCAAGCCGGCTTCCCATTGAGAGATATGGGCCGATTGCCGTGAGGAAAAATATCTCAGGCCCAGCATGGCTCCCGAATGCACATTGGGCAACAGGTTCGATTCTTTGTTCTGGTCGTAACCAATATCGGCCTGTAATCCGGAATGGCTTACCACAGGCTGCTCTTCAGCCCATGATGTCAGGGAAAAGAAAAGGAGGATGGCTATAAAAAAGTGTTTCATTCATGTGCTATTTTTCAGGCTGCGAAAATAAAAAACCACCCAAAAAGGCGGTAGAAATTCTTGCCGGAAGGCAGAAAATTTAAGATAAAACCGCATTTTTTAATGGTGAAATTATAAACGGCCAAAACAGCAGATTCGTATCGGTGCCGGATTAATTTGTTCTGAGATCTTCTGAACCGATAGGCGATTCGTTGCGGTAATGTAGAATTCTAATTGTTCCGTTGTAAATATTCCCGGGTTGGATAAATGGCTTTGACGACAATTTTTTTATGCGCACCGATGACGAATTCGCTGAATCCTATATGGTTTTTGTTTTTCGGATTCCAGTCGTAGGTGTAGCCCAGTTGGGTCCAGGGGTATTGGTTGTGCCAGTCACATTGGTAATACCGGTCGATCCGGTTGCTGTTGATCCATTGGATATGGGTTGAATCGGCATCCTGTGGAAAACAGAGCGCGCAATTCTGGTCGGTGATCTCTTTGTCGGGGCAGGGACGGAACAAATCTTCGGGTTTGACCCAAAATTCGACAAAGTAGCTGTACGTTGAAGTGGGAGGGAGCCCCAGCAACTGTTTGATCCGGAGATCAGTATTGTTGGTTTTTTCTTTTTTCATCCGTTGTGCCAGTTCGGGTGCCGTAGTTACCCAAATGGGATAGGAACCCGTATCGTAAAAGGCCGAATCGAGGTAAGGCTTGTAGTAATTGATGTTTTGTTTCCAGGTTACCACCAGCAGGTAATCTTCGCCATCGATTTGTTTCCAGATTAACCGATCATTCTGTTTGTTAATGGGAACCAGATGGTAACAGATCTTCGAAGAATCGGGCGACATGGCATCCCCGATTGAGTTCCGGTAACAAGCGGCAAGGTTCTCCGGGTTATTGGGCTTCAGGATAGAACAACCCGACAGAAAAATTACCAGTATCGCGGGAACGAGGAGCTTCGGTTTCATGGTCGTGAGATTTATGAACTTCTTTTTGGTCAAAGTTAAAGAAACCGAAGTCCGATTTTCTTTTCGCACCCTATTTTTATAAAAAAACCTGCACTTCCCGAAGGAAATGCAGGTAAAACTAAACCCCTCTTCTCCTAAATCCACTCCTCGCGGAGTATTTCCCCTCTTATGCTTACGATAATTGCTTTTACCGGAACTTTTCTGGTTGTCATTTGCTGTGCTTCGCGGACCATTTGCAACAATCCGCCACAACAAGGGACTTCCATCATCATGATGGTGATGGTGTTTACGTTGGCTTCGTCAATCAGTACGGCCAGTTTGTGGATGTAACTTTCGGTGCCGTGGTCGAGTTTTGGGCAAGCTATGACGAGACTTTTGTCCTTTAGCCATTTGCTGTGAAAATTACCAACGGTGAATGCCGTGCAGTCGGCCGCGATCAGAAGATCGGCTTTCTGAAAATAGGGCGCCATTGGGTTCACCAGGTGCAATTGAACCGGCCACTGGCGCAATTGAGAAGGCTGATCGGCAACAACCCCGGCAAATTTCAGATCGGCCGGTTTGTCAAAAACGATGGTGCGCGAACCGGGACAACCACCGGTGGCACATCCTGAAGAGGCTACTGGTTTGTTCCCGTGGATTTCATCAATGACGTCATCCAGGTCGAAATCCAGTTCGTCGCGGTTTTCTTTCAGGAATTTCATTCCTTCCTGCAAGAACCCGGTTTCGTTGTGATCCTTCAGGTGTTTGAGATGGGCAATAACCGTATTTTCCCCTTTATCGATCATCTCTTTCAATACTTCCACTTCGTTGTAAGGTACCGCTTCCCTCTTTTCGATGGTAATGGCACCCTGCGGGCAGTGGCCCAGGCACGCTCCAAGTCCGTCGCACATCAGCTCACTTATCAGCCGCGCTTTCCCGTCGATCAGTTGCAGGGCGCCTTCGTGGCAGTTTGGAATACACATTCCACATCCGTTGCATAACTCCTCATCTATTTTGACAATCTCGCGTAACATCTTCTTTCCATTTTGATATCCATTACAAATCTACGGTCATTCGTTCGGCTGAATTGTCACAATTGTTACATTTGAGAAAAAAAAGCAATGGAAATTCAATGGAGTGAAATCCCCTTGTTCCGGGAGGTTGAATCGAATGAACTGGATCGGCTGTTTTCATCCATTCTTTTTCAACGGAGAAGTTTTCCTCCCGGCTCACTGGTTGTTAGTCAGGGTGAGGAGTGTAACCGGCTGATGATCCTTACCGAAGGCATGGTGAAGGGCGAGATGATCAGTCCCGATGGAAAGAGTTTGAAAATTGAAGACATGGAGGCGCCATCGATTCTTGCTTCGGCTTTCCTGTTTGGACGGAAAAATTTTTTTCCGGTCAATATTACGTCGGTTACCGAGGTGAAATTCATTGTGATTCCCCGTGGCGAGCTGTTGAAATTGTTTCAGATGAACCAGCAGATTCTTCAGAATTTTCTGGCCATGATTTCGTCCCGGGCACAATTCCTTTCCGATAAGTTGCGGTTTCACTCTTTCAAATCGCTGAAAGCGAAACTTGCTTATTTTTTGGTGAACGAAGCGGGGAAAGCGAATTCTTTTAAATTGCGGCATTCGCAGCAGGAGTTAGCCGAACTGTTTGGCGTGGCCAGGCCTTCGGTTGGCAGGGCTTTTTTAATTTTGCAGGAGGAAGGGATTATTGATATCCGTTACCGGCAGGTTGAAATCCTCGACCGGAAGAAGTTAAACGAAGCGTGTAACGAGTAATAAAATAGAAATGATCAAGCTGGTATTTGCGACAAACAACAAACACAAATTGAATGAGATCCAGAGTATGCTGGGCGATCGGTTTCAACTCTTAAGCCTCTCCGATATTGGTTGTGAGGACGATATTCCTGAAACCTGCAATACCCTCGAAGGGAATGCTTCGCAGAAGGCCCGGTATATTTTTGATAAATACGGACTCGATTGTTTTGCCGATGATACCGGCCTCGAAGTTGACGCGCTCGGAATGGCTCCGGGGGTTTATTCAGCCCGTTATGCCGGGCCACAACGCAATTCGGTCGACAACATGAGCAAATTACTTTTGGAACTCGATAAAATAAATAACCGCAATGCCCGTTTTAGAACTGTTATTTCATTCATTATGAATGGCACCGAAACCTTGTTTGAAGGAATTGTCGAAGGGCAAATCCTTCGTAGCCCCCGGGGTGAGCAGGGTTTTGGATACGACCCTGTTTTTCAGCCCGATGGTTTCGAGCTTTCCTTTGCAGAAATGGATATGTCGGCGAAAAATGAAATCAGCCACCGGGGAAGGGCTTTTGCTAAATTGATCAACTTTTTAACCAACATGAAAGATTCATGAGACGTTTTTACCTTTTCATCCTTGTTTTTATCCTGCCATTTCAGTTTGGCTGGGCTCAGCGTGCCCCGGGGAACTGGGAGTACCACCTGTCGATGACCAATACTTCGAAAGTTGTCGAAGCCGGTAATAAAATTTATTTCTTAAGTGATGGTGGTATTTTCTATTTCAACAAGGAAGATAACAGCCTCGAAACCATTACCAAGCTGGATGGGTTGTCGGGGTCTGATTTTTCGCTGATTTCGTATAACGAATCGATGAAGTGCATCATTGTGGCTTACAAAAATTCGGCCATTGATGTGATCTATTCCGATGGTTCCATCCATCCAATATTCGATATCAAGCGGAAAAATATTATAGGCGACAAGTTGATTTACAGTGGGACCAATGTTGGAAATCTCTGTTATTTGTCCTGTGGCTTTGGAATTGTGGTTCTCGATCTCGAAAAGCTCGAAATTAAAGATTCGTATATTATTGGTGATGGCGGAAACTATCAAACGGTATATGGTATCGGATTTATCGATGATTTCGTTTTTGCCGGCACCAAAGAAGGGATTAAATATGCCCCAGCCAGCGGGGCCAATTTGCTCGATTATTCCAATTGGAAGAATGTGGAAAATGCCTTTCTTGGGGATTACAATTATAACCTGATCACTACCGGTTGGGGCCGTTTATGGGCTGTTCATCAAAGTGAAGAATGGCACGGCGACCGTACCGTTAGCCGTCATGCGGCCGATGTGTGGTATCCCGAGTATGAGGATTATTCGGTTATCCACGATCTGGAGTTTACGCATGGCAACATGGTTTACTGCCTCGAAAATTCGGTTGTCGTTTACAATAGCCAACGGCAAAAATCTCTTGTAATTGACAACTATCCGTTTGCCAGTGAATCGGTTGAGATGAAACCTCTTTCTGCTATTGTCGATACGTTGGGTGCGGTTTGGATAGCGGATGGAAATTACGGAGCTGTCAGGTACGAGAATGGTACCTTTACACCGTTGAGTCCGGATGGGCCTTTTAACAACAATGTTTTTTCGCTCACATTCTCCGATAATCAGTTGTGGTCGGCCTCTGGAGGGCATAGTAGTGCTTGGGAACAACTCTACAGTGATTTCAATGTAAATAACTATTCCAATGGGCAGTGGGAATCATACAACCGTTTTACCGGAGCCATAGATGCCGGTTATTGGGATGCAATTCAGGTTCTGCCATTTCCGGGAGAAACCGATCATTGTTATGTGGCAACCTGGGGACATGGAATACTTGAACTGAATAACGGGAAAGTGGTTAACGTTTACGATGATAATAATTCAAGTTCTACACTTCAGAGCGCAATTCCGGGTGAGCCGTATGTAAGGGTAGGTGGTATGGATTTCGATTCCAATGGAAATCTTTGGGTAAGCAATTCAAAGGTTTACAACAATCTTCATGAGATGAAGGCCGATGGCACCTGGGAACCCTATTTCTTGTCCGAGATTGCCAATTCGTTTGAAGTGGGACAGGTAATGGTCACCAGTAACGATGATATTTGGATGATCGTTCCCCGAAAAATGACTTACGGAATGTATGTGATGAGCAACGACGGAAAACAGAAGAAACTGCTCAATGTTTCGAGTTATTTTAGCAATGGAGAGGATGAAAAAATCACCGACATGAACAATGTCTACTCCATGGCGGAGGACAAGGATGGTGCGATTTGGGTAGGGACTTCAACGGGTATTGCGGTGTACAACAATCCTGATAATGTGTTTGATACATCTCCTTTTTATGCCAATCAACCCGGAATGGATCTTAATGATGGCATTTATCATCCCCTGCTCGAGAATATTACGGTAACAGCCATTGCGGTCGATGGAGGGAACCGCAAGTGGTGTGGGACATCCACCGATGGTTTGTTTTTGATTTCGGCCGATGGACAGGATGAGATTGAGCACTTTACAAGCGAAAACTCCGAATTGCTTTCAGATGCAATTACCAGCCTTGCGTACGACGAAGCATCTGGCATTCTTTATATCGGAACGCAGCTGGGGCTGGAATCCTATCAGACCGATTCCAAAGGGGGAAATTCTTCGTTCGCCAAGGTATATGCTTATCCCAACCCGGTGCGCGAAACCTATACCGGAGACATTTACATTACAGGGTTGATGTATGGAACCAATGTGAAAATAACCACGGTGAGCGGGCGTTTGGTATATGAAACAACCTCCAACGGAGGACAAGCTGTTTGGAATGGGAAAGATTTGGCCGGCAACCGGGTACATACCGGTATCTATCTGGCCTATTGTGCTTCGAGCGACGGGACCCAGTCGACGGTTGCCAAAATCCTCTTTATTCGATGATTACCCAATCGAAAGCGGTTGTTCTGCATCAGTTGAAATATTCTGAGACCAGTGTGATTGCCACGCTGTATACCGAAGCTTTTGGCCGGCAATCGTACATCATTAATGGCATCCGGAGCCCCAAATCGAAGCAGAAGAGCGGCTTGCTTCAGCCTCTGTTTTTGCTTGAAATTGAAGCTTACCACAAACCCGGGCGGGAAGTTCAGCGGATGAAGGAGTTTAAACTCGATCAGGTTTATCAGACCATCCCGTTCGATGTGGTGAAAAGCACAATCGCTATTTTTCTTTCGGAGATTATGTACAAAACCATTCGTAATGAGGAAACCGATCCGGAACTTTTCCATTTTATGTACGATTCATTCCTCCATTTCGACTCGATGAAAGAGGGAAATTCCAACTTTCATCTTTGGTTTCTGGCTAACCTGTTGAAGTTTTTGGGCGTACAACCTCAGAATAATTATAGTCCGATATATCAATGGTTCGACTTGAAGAATGGTAAGTTTTTGATTTCACGCCCGATTCACCCAACTTCACCAGGGCTCGAAGATTCGAAATTGCTGGCTGAGTTGTTTTCGCTCCGTCACGATGCCATACACCTTTTTGCCCTTAATGGCGCCCAGCGGTCTCAGTTGCTCGAGTACCTGCTTGAATATTATTCCATTCACTTTGAAAAAATCGGGAAAATAAACTCCTTAAAAGTGCTGGCTGAGATCTTTCACTGACGGTTGGCAAAAAGAAAAACGAGATTCATTTTTCAACAAACCTCGTTTCTGCATTGAATATTTGTAAGGATTTATGGTTCTATTGGATAGGCTCCCACATAAGGTGCCGTTTTTTTCGATATTCCAAGGAGCGTACTGACCTGTGGTGGCAGGCTGGTCGCCAGTTTTTCTCCCCTGAAACCCTTTATTGGTTCAAACCGCATCAGATCAACACTCCGGAAACAAGGCTCGTTGTTCATCACCGTACTGTTTTTATTAAATTGAGGATAGTAGATTTGAAGTTCGGCCAATGTCTTTGTTTTCAACTGGCAGTCGGTAGAAGCAACCGGTGCCCAGTCGATCAGCACAGAGGGCGCAGCTTCAGAAATTTCGACATAAGCATTGTGGTCGAATTCTTTGAGCGTCGAAGTTTTTAGCTGGTCGCACATTGGTGCTGGCTGTCCCACAAACACGAATGGTTGATCCGAATCGGTATCCTTGTATAACAGGTTGTTTACAAAGACATGGCCTTCACGTTGGCCGACATCGGGACCGGTGCTGGGGTGCCATCCGAAATGGTCTCCTACGGCGCTCCGTCCGTTGCGTTCGAAACAGGCCGTACTGTTTACAAAGGTGTTTTGGTAAACCTGTGCATCGCAACTGTTGAGGATCATCATTCCGTGGTCACAATTCACAAATACATTCCCGGCACAAATAACCCCTTTTGAAATCTCGAAAAAGAAGCCATTCTGATCGGGCCATTTCTCTTTTGGTAACCCAGGATAATCGGCACTTTTCACATTCTCGACCCAGTTGTTGATGAAACGTCCGTCGACATTCCCCACATCGTACCAGATCCCGTTCGAATTGATCTGGTCGATGACCAGATTGTCGCGGCAGGTGCATCGGTAACACTGGTTGAATATTTTTACTCCCGATGGAAAATAGCCATCAATCTTTTCAATATTGTTCCGGGTGAAAATATTTTTTTCGAGCAGTACATCGTTTGAGGCAATGATGTAAATTCCTTCGGTACTGGTATCGCTTACCTTGCAGTTGCGGATGGTCATTTTGTCGCCCCGCAGATAGCCTGCAACCCTTGAACAAAAACTGATGGTACAGTTTTCAATCAGGGTTCCCACCACATCCTTACCATGTTCGCTTTCGGGTGAAAGGCCTTCGGGTTCTTTTCCTTCAATTTCGAGAGCCCTGTAAGCATACTGGGTGAAGGTAATTCCTTTGATTACCGGGCCTTTGCCGTCCGATTTTTTTTCGTTGCACTCCTTGATGGTACGGATCAGTGCCCCGTTGAATGCCGTAATTTCGACCTGATGATTGGTTGGGTCGGTGCCGATGTATATGGTTTGGGCATCGTAATCGATGAAATAGTGGTCAGAGTCGACTTCTCCCAGCCATCCTGCCGATTGGAGAAATTTTCCGTCAATGAAAACCATATCGTTGTTGAAGAGATGAAGTGGCGTAATCTTGCCGCTGCGTTCTTTTCGCCACCAGCTGTCGGGTTTTGACGGGAAAAGTGTTTTCCAGGAAGTGCTCCATAGCCCATTGTGGATATCTTTCCATTCGTTGGCTTCAAAAGTGCCTTTCATTACCGGTTTTTCATCGGCATAAGGCTGAAGGGTGATTCCTTGGTTGAAAATGAGGTTCCCGGTACGGTAGGTTCCTCCACGAAGAATGATGGCATCGCCGGTAACCGCTTTTTTGATCGCTTCTTCCAAGGTTGTCGGCTCTTGAAGCGTTCCCGGTTTTCCGGGTTGCCCGTCGGGTGATACAATGTAGATGTGACCGGCATTCTTTGGAATTTCATAATTGGAACAAACCGGGCCATAAGGGCCTCCCGATGGTTGTGCCGAGATTTGAAAGGAAAGAGAAATTCCTGCAATCAAAAAGAGGAAAAAGGTTTTTTTCGGATGGAAATTTTTTCCCGACAACTTAAAAAGCGGTTGCTTCGGAGTTGTTGATTTTGTTCGATTCTTCATTTCGATTTTATTATTTGTTAGTTAGTGACGGGATTAATTAACGGAGTGAATCCCGGATGAATCTTCCTTTCAAAGTTACAATTTATAGCTTCCGGTTTCACTAATTGACAAAGAAAAACCCTGGCTTTTTTGGGTCAGGGTTCCTGTTTTATGGATGCTGCTGTTCCTGTTTAATGATCTTTTTCTCTGATTTCCACCCTGCGGATTTTCCCGCTGATGGTTTTGGGCAGTGCTTCTACAAATTCAACAATTCTTGGGTATTTGTAAGGTGCTGTTACCTTTTTTACATGTTCCTGAATTTCTTTGGCGAGCTCGTCGCTTGCAGTGTAACCCTTTGCCAGAACGATGGTGGCTTTTACCACCTGTCCCCTGATCTCGTCGGGAGCGCCGGTAACTGCGCATTCCACGATGGCAGGGTGGGTCATCAGGGCGCTTTCAACTTCGAACGGGCCAATACGGTAACCCGAACTTTTGATCACATCGTCGGCACGGCCAACAAACCAGAAATAGCCATCTTCGTCGCGCCAGGCCACATCGCCGGTATAGTAGATGCCGTTTTGCCAAGTTTCTTTGGTACGCTCTTCGTCGCGGTAATATCCTTTGAAAAGTCCAACCGGTGGTTTTTCTCCAACACGGATCACAATTTGCCCCTGTTCGCCATCTTCACATCGTGTACCATCGGAACGGAGCAGGTCGACGTTGAATTGTGGGTATGGAACACCCATCGACCCTGGTTTTGGTTTCATCCACGGAAATGTTCCCAACTGCACGGTAGTTTCGGTCTGGCCAAAAGCTTCCATCAGGTGAATGCCTGTGCGGTCATAAAACGTTTGATAGACGGTCGGGTTGAGCGCTTCACCGGCTGTTGTACAATATTTTAATGCGGAAAGATCGTAATTGGAAAAATCTTCCCGGATCAGGAAGCGATAGATGGTTGGAGGAGCGCAGAACGAGGTTACTTTGTATTTCGAGATGAGTTCCAGCAATTCTGCCGGTACAAATTTCTGGTGGTCGTAAACGAAAACGCTACATCCTGCCAGCATCTGGCCATACATTTTGCCCCAAACTGCTTTTGCCCAACCGGTGTCGGCTACGGTCAGGTGGCGTCCGTTTTCCTGTACATTGTGCCAGAATACGGCGGTACTGATGTGTGCCAGCGGGTAGGTATAATCGTGGGCAACCATTTTGGGGTTACCGGTGGTTCCTGATGTAAAATAGAGAAATAGCAAATCGTCGTTTTTGATTTCGTACGAAGGTTTGACAAATTTGGGTGCGTGGTCTATTCCTTCGTGGAAATCGAGCCAGTTTTCCGGAATGTCGGGGCCTACTGAAATTAATTTTTCCAGAGAAGGACAACCGGACAGGGCTTTGTTGATGTGTTCTACCACCACCTCTTCGCCAACCGAAACGATGGCTTTAATGGTTGCGGCATTGCAACGGTAGATAATGTCCTTATCGGTAAGCAGGTGAGTAGCCGGAATAGCGACTGCCCCAATTTTGTGAAGGGCCAGGCAGGCAAACCAGAATTCGTAACGGCGTTTCAGAATGAGCATCACCTTGTCGCCGTGGCCAATTCCAAGGGTTTGGAAATAGGATGCGGTGGCATCGGTTTTTTCTTTTAATACTGAATAACTGAAATCGATGTGTTCTCCCTGGTCATTGGTCCACACGAGGGCGATCTTTTCGGGCTCAATCTGGGCATATTCATCCACCACATCGTAAGAGAAATTGAATTTTTCGGGGACTTTCACCTCGTAATTTTGCATGAAATCTTCCAGCGAGTCGAACTCTGGCTTAACCAGATATTTTTTATATAGTTGCATTTCTGAAATTTCTAAAGGATTAAAAAATAAGGGCTAAAAACTGACACTCTTTGCCGTCGAGGGCAAGCATTCCGTGGGGAAGTCCCGAATCGAAATAGATGGAATCGCCCTCTTCGAGTATCATTTCTTTTCCTGCGAGGCAAAATTTCAGCCGGCCTTTCAGAATGTAGTTGAATTCCTGTCCCGGGTGGGTGTTTAAGCAGGTTTCGGTGGATTCTGGTTTGGGATCAACCGTAACGATAAAAGGTTCTGCTTTCCGGTTGATAAAACTTTGTGCCAGCGACTGGTATTTATACGCTTTGGTCCGTTCCGCGCTTGCTCCGGTATTTTTGCGGGTAAGCGAGTAATGGTGCATGTGTGGATCTTCGCCGGTAAGCAGCACGGTTAATTCGACCTTGTATTTCTGGGAAATGTTGTGCAGGACACTGACCGGAATATCAATTTTTCCCGATTCATAGTCCAGGTATTTTTCCACACTGATGCCACAAGTTTGGGCAGCATCTTCAGCAGAAACATCGAGAACTTCGCGTAGTCCCCGTAATCGTTCCGCAATTTGTCTGATTTGCTCTTCCATACGTCTTTACTTTTAAAAAGTGGCCAAAAATTACTAAAATATTTTAATATGAAACATTTTTTTGAATTTTGACTCGAAAATATAAAAGATTATAAGTTGCGGAGCTTTCTATTTCCTTATAAACGGTGTGATTAGGGCTATCTGAATTTTTATTGAAATTTTGAATTTGTTTATTGGGTCTTTTAGAACCAAGGCGAATGAGCAACCCCATTCGCCTTGGTAATTATTCGAGGATTATCTTAATGGCTGTTTCAATGATGGAATCGATTCCTTTGTCCTCATCGTCCTTGTCCATGTCGACCTGAACATCGGGGGGAATGCCCATTTCGTAGCAGATACCATCGGGCGAAAGCAGTTGTGAACCCGAAAAATGAACTTGCCAGCCATTGGGTAACTCGGTGCCAATAGGCAACCCAAGTCCACCTCCGGTTGTGTCGCCTACAATTGTAACATTGGGCAGTTCGCGCATTGCCAGGGTAAATACCGAAGCGGCACTGAAAACTTTGCGGTTGGTCAGTACACATACTTTTCCATTGTAGGTACTCTCAGCAGGTTCCAGCCATGTTTCGGTTGGCTCGGTAAAATCGCTATGCTCCGGGCCATTCTTCAGGATGGATTTAAAAACCAGTGTTTTGCTTTTAGTAAACCGTTTGGCTAGTTTGAAAATATTATCAGCCGATCCGCCCGTGTTATTCCGTATATCGATGATTAATCCTTTGGCGTTTTTGTATTTATTCAGAATATAGCCAATGTCATCGTTGGTTACATTGTTGCTGAAATCACCATAGTAAACGTATCCAATCTGGTCGTCTGCCAACGGGATATGGAGCAGGGCGCCTTTTTCGTGTCCCCAGCCATGCGCATAGTAGTCAACAATTAACCGATCGTTAAAATTTTCGGGGCCACGGGTATAAAATCCGGGGTTTTTATGGTCGTCGAACGGAGAAGTAATGCCAGTATGCCCGTCTTTCAATAAATCGAGCATTACGGCGAGGGTATCAAAAAACTGTTCGTTAGTCATGGCATTCGAAATTTCTGGCTCGAAGCGCGAATGGATGGCATTCCAGTCGATATTCTTCAACTCAAAAAAGGAATATTTTTCATCGACCGATTTCCAGAGATAGTTAAAGACCTCTTTTTTGTTGGTAACAGGTTCATCGAGGATTGCCTTTTCACAGGAGGTGAATTGGGTGGTGGCAACCCATATCATCAGCATTGATTGAATCAATTTTTTCATCGTCGTAGTTATTTGAAGTTATAATGGAGTTTTATCCCAACCATCTGGTTCAAAGTTTTTGATGGATTGACTTTGGGTTTGATCGAGTTAAAGTCGAACAGGTAAGAGATCCCAATGGCATTTTTGTTCCGGAGGATATAGGCCAGGGAAAGATCCATCTGAATGTTGGTGTAATTCGAGAAGTAGCCTGTGTAATTGCAGGTTGGGTCAATGAATCCTCCTTTTTCCTGAACCATGGTTTCGGGCATTCCAATGTAAGGTTGAGTCCATACTTTTGAAAGCAGGGGACAGGAAATTTCAAATCCCAGTTTGAAGTTATGTTCTTTTGTTGGTCGTGAAAAGAAGTGATCGATGGTTAAATATTTGTCCACTTTGGCGGCAATACCAGCCGATAGGGCAAAATTATAGGTTAATCCGCTGTTTCCCACTTCGGAGTCTTTGACCCGGGCGCCCAACTTGCCACTGATCATTGGTCCCAGATAGGTGAAAAGTTTGTTCTCTGGTTTCGAATAAAGCAGCCATTGGGTACTGGCATTCACGTTGACATAGAAAGATCGCATTCGGTTGTTCATGTCACTGGTTGCTTGATATGGAGAGATATAGCCTCCTGAAAAGGTGTTTCGAAGGGAAAAATACATCTTCCGTGTGGTCGCATTAAAATCGACTGAGAATCCCGGCGTTGTGCCCGAATAGCTGAGACTTGTGTTTAGGGTTTCGTTTACCGAGGTTTTGTTGAGCCCGCCACCCAGAACCAGATAGATGCTTCTGGGTACTGAGTCGGATTGGGGCGAGGCCATCAGCGTGGAGCAAAGGCCTAGCATGGTTAAAAATGTTAGCAGTTGTTTCTTCATTTTTTGTATTTGTTTGGGAGAATGACAAGGATTGTCCACAAGGGTTGCAAAGGAAGATGAGATGGGAGGGAATGTTGTCGCGTTTTTTTTGGAAAAAGATCAAAGGGCCATAAGTTTATTTTTCTTATGGCCCTTTGATGAATTACACGGCTTGAAGCTCTTGAATGCGATCTTTTTGTCTCTGTTTTTCGATCAGCAGTTTTGCTTTTTCAATGTCGATTTCGGTCGGGACGCCTGTTTTGTCCCAATGATTTTTGCAGCCGCTAAAGTTGAGGTAGATGCATTGCGAGGGAATCCCAAGGTTTCTCATTTCGTAACCTCCGCCCATCAAATTGAGAACGCAGGCAGTACCTATAATACCGGTATTGGTTTGGTTCGCCCAGGGTTTCAGCCATTTTGAAAAATCGGAAGTGTGTTTAATCAGCAGGGTGTCGACTCCCGCTTTGCTCATCTCCCGGCTGGTCTTCGATACGTTGCAATCGGGTGAGCAGTGTTGGCATTGAAGCGAATTCTCAAACAGAATGGCTTTGCAGTTGCGGCTCTTGGCCATACAGGCCGGAAGAAGCAAAATTTTCCGGTCGGTTTGAAGAAATTCTTCCCGTAAGCTGTTGTTCATGATTTGGGCACCCACCATGTTCAGGTGGTATTCAACCTGCGGGCGTGAGCAGAAGAACTGATCTTCGCGGCCATGCAATGCTTTTTTGTTCTGCTGCAAATAAGCCTGAACATTTTCGGTGTAATTGCCCAGTTTCATCTGGGTATATTTCTCAAACCATTCGGCATAAGCGGATGCTTCATACAGGAAGTCGTAGATTTTACGGGTGATGGCTGTGTCGAAAAAGCGTTGCCATTTTTTCATGATTTTAACTTCCATTGGGTAGTCGCCGGTAGCTGCAATCCAACGGATGAGGTTGTCGTAACTGTCGATATCGAAATTTAAATCTTTCCGTGCTTTTTTGTTTAGCATCAGCGAACCCAAAACTCCTTTGACCGGATTTATGGCCTTTTTCAGCGAGGAGAAACGGAGTTTATTCATCAGCCCGAAAAACGGGGCAATGAATTCGATGTTCCAGCGCCACTTGCCCTGATAGGTATTCCAGAAGGTACCAATCATCAAAATTTCAAGCAATTGTTCGTTCTTTGAGATTTTCAGCTTTTCTTTTGCGAAGAGCGTGGAGTTTCTGTAATTGTCGATATCGGTTCCAAAGTATTTCATGCCGGCATCCACAACCTGCTTCGTTACGATTTCAAGCTGGGTATAGAATTGTTCCGGTTTTTCTTTTTTTGAATTCAGATTGTACGGAGGGAAATAATTGAGTGAAATGGTTTTCCCCAATGTTACAGATGGTGTTGTTGTTGCATTCATTTTATAAAAAGTTTGTGTTTTTATGGCTGTTCAAAAGTAAGGACATTCACAAGTCCCGGAAGGTTGCATTCGGGGGAATGCAAATTTTTATAGGTGAATGGAAGTTCAGGGAGGTTGATAGGAATAGCTGGGCGTGAATTTTTTCATTCGTCTTTAGAACCATCGCGGTAAAACCAATCAGATTATTGATAATTTTGAAGAGCATATACCTAAACCTGAGTTATGGCCCGATTTATCAAAAACCGATCAAAAACCGTTGGCAAAGCGCCCGGCACCCTCACTTTCATTGGGCATAAGAAAATGGATCGACCCCGGCTGAGACTTATCTCGTACGACGAAGAGACCTTTTTTGAAGGTGAATTTCCAACGTTTCAGGAACTTTTCCATCACCTCGACGACACCCGGAAACACTGGGTCAACATTGACGGAATACACGACCCGGATACCATATCGGAAATTTGTAGCCGTTTCAATTTGTCGCCGCTGGTGCAGGAAGATATTATGAATACCGACCAGCGCCCCAAAATGATGGAGGCTGACGAGAAGATAGTCATCTTTCTGAAGATGATTGAATTTAATGAAAACCAAAGAAAAATTGAATCGGATCAGATAACCCTGATCCTGGGTTCCAACCTGGTGCTTACTTTTCAGGAAGATGTGGGCGAACATTTCAATCCAATCCGGGAGCGGTTAAGGCAGAGTAAAGGAAAGCTCCGGGGAATGTCGACCGATTATCTTTTGTACCGGCTGATAGATACCATTGTCGATAATTATCTGGTCTGCATTAGCGCTCTGGGCGATTTGATTGAGAAGAACGAAGAGCAAATCCTTTCAAAAAATGACAAGACTGTTACGGCACGGATCTATCACCAGAAAACTGAAATCAGTTTTTTGCGCAAGGTGGTAAGGCCGGTGAAAGATGTGGCTAAGTTGCTGAAAGATTCAGATATTGGCCTTGTGTCCGAAACTACCTGGCCATTCCTCGACGATTTGGACGGATTGTTGACCCATGCCATCGAAACAATTGAAACCTATTACACCATGACCAGCGACCAGCTGATGATTTACAATACCAACCTGAGCAACCGGGCCAATGAAGTAATGAAAGTGCTTACCATGTTCGCATCCATTTTTATCCCGCTGACCTTTATTGTCGGGGTTTATGGAACTAATTTTGACAACATTCCGGAACTTCATTTCAAATACGGATATTTTGCCATGTGGGGAGTAATGGTGATAATCACCGTGGTGATTCTTGTTTATTTTCGGAGGAAAAGGTGGCTGTGATGAAGATTGTGCATCCGACGGCTTAAACTTTTCTCTTCATTTTTTTTTCAAATCCGAACGGTTATCTTTACAGGTCGTGAAACGAATCATTCCTTATATCATCTTCTTGTTACTGTCGGTGCAGGTGCCTGCGCAGAAAGCATCGGTTCAGTTTAAGAAGCTGGACAGCAACAACGGCCTGTCGAGCAACCAGATCAATACAATTTTTGCCGATAGCCGCGGTTATTTGTGGATTGGAACGGTGAACGGGTTGAATTGTTTCGATGGTTATTCTTCGAAAATATACCGGAAATCGACCAGTGAAGCAGGTTCTATTGGCGATAATAACATCTCCCGCATTTTTGAAGATCACCGAAAGCGTTTAATTATTCTGACTGCTTCCGGATTGTCGGTTTTTGATCCGGTACGGGAGAAATTTTCGGACGATGATTCGATCTTCCATAAAAACAGGGAGATCCCTAAAACCGACATCATTGCCATTTTCACCGATTCGAAAAACAACCTTTGGATTGTTAACCGCAACAGCGGGATTTATCAATACGATGTAAAAACCGATCGGGTTTCTTATGCCGGCATAAACTCGGGCGGTAAAGGTGGGCTGATGTCTTGTCCCATTACCGGAGCTTCAATGGGCTCCGATGGATCAATCTGGACAATCAACAGTAATCTGGTTGTTGAAAAATTTGATACCCGCGAATTTAAAGTCTCCCGTCGTTTTACGCGGGTTGCCTCTCAACTGGTCTCTTCCAACGACGATCACAACCTTTTTATCGATACGAAGGGGAATGTTTGGATTTATTCACGGGATGAGCAGGAAGGTTTGGTTCGGTTAAATCCGGCCACCGAGCAACTGACGACCTATAGCGCCAATAGTGAATCGCTAAAAATCAGCAACAACGTTATCAGCGGCATTGTCGAAGATGGTTTGGGTAATATCTGGGTGGGAACCGACCATGGCGGGCTTAATATCATCGACCCGTTGACTGGTGTTGTTCAGGTTTGTGTGAATGAACCCGGTGAAAAAAACAGTATCTCGCAAAACAGTATTACCAGCCTTTTTGTCGATGCCAATAACATTATCTGGATCGGAACCTACAAAAAAGGAGTTTGCTATTACCATCCCGGACTGTTCAAATTTTCTGCCTATACCCAGCATCCATACCGCAAAAACTGGCTCGAATACGACGATGTCAATACTTTTGCCGAAGATAAGCTGGGAAATTTGTGGATTGGTTCCAATGGCGGAGGACTGATCTATTTCGACCGTAGGGGAAATACCTTTAAAACCTATCGGCACGAACCTTCGAACCGGAACAGCCTGAGCAGTGATGTCATTGTTGACCTTTGCATGGATCATGAAGGCGGTTTGTGGATTGGTACCTATCTGGGCGGGCTAAACTATTTCGACGGAAAGAAATTCACCCGCTTTCAAAATAGTCCGAACGATCTCAACTCCGTTTCTCACGATAATATCTGGTCGGTTTTTGAAGATCATGAACAGAAACTCTGGATTGGTACACTGGGGGGCGGATTGGATCAGTACGACAGGGCTTCAAACCGGTTCATTCATTACCGGAACGGATCTCCCAATTCGATGCACTCCAATTTTGTGATGTCGATTTCGGAAAATATCGACAAAAATAGGTGGTTTGCCACGACCAACGGGGTTGAAATGATGGAACGATCGACAGGCCGGTTTATTCAGTTTTCCGATGTTCAGGATACCTCCAGTTTGATCAGCAATTCAACGCTCGATATTTTTTGTGACCATCGGGGTTGGGTTTGGATTGCTACCCGCGAAGGGTTGAACAGGTATGACCCGGCTACCCGGAAGTTTAAACTGTTTACCGAAAAAGATGGATTGCCCGACAACAACATTGTAACGGTTCTTGAAGATAATAAAGGGAACCTCTGGATTGGAACTTCTCAGGGCTTATGCAACCTGGTTCTTACTTCGAACGATCCCGAAAAACTTTCGTTCATTGTAAAAACTTACAACGAGAAAGATGGCCTTCACGGAAAGGAATTCAACGAACATGCCGCACTGAAACTGCGAAGTGGCGAGCTGGTCTTTGGAGGTGCCGATGGCTTCAGTATTTTTGATCCCGCCAAACTAACTTCGGAATCGGTGGTTCCATCGGTGGTTTTTACCGGTTTTGAAGTGCAAAATAAACCGGTTGAGGTCGATCAAATAATCAACAATCGGGTACTGCTCCCGAAGTCGTTGAACTACGTCGATAAAATCAGACTGAAATATTTTGAAAAAACTTTCTCGGTTTCTTTTGCTGCCCTGACTTACATTAATCCCGAAAAAATTGTCTACCACTACAAAATGGAAGGATTCAACTCCGATTGGGTTGTAACAGGCCCGTCGGCGCGAAAGATTACCTATACCAATCTTCATCCCGGAAATTATACCTTTACGGTTTATACTTCCGATATTGACAATCTTTTAAAAAGTAAGGAGATAACCCTCAAAATTGAAGTGTTGCCTCCTTTCTGGAAAACCAAATGGGCTTTTTCGCTCTATTTAGTTTTGGTTCTTTTTATTATTTTCTATTCGGTGCAATTGATTATCCGTAGGGAAAGGAATAAGTTCCTGATTGAACAGGAGCGAATTGAAACGGCCAAGGTTCACGAGATGGATATGCTGAAGTTGAAGTTTTTTACCAATATTAGCCACGAATTCCGAACTCCATTAACCCTGATATTATCTCCTCTTGAGCGGATCATTCGTACAACCGAGAATGGTTCGAACAAAGAACAGCTTAAGCTCATCCAGCGAAATGCCAAACGGCTTCTGAACCTGATCAACCAGTTGCTCGATTTCAGAAGGCTCGAAGTTCAGGGACTTTCTCTGTTGGTTCGAGAAGGAGAGCTTGTTAGCTTTTGTAAAGATGCCACCGAATCGTTTTCCGATCTCTCCGAAAGCAGGAACATTCAGCTCTCTTTCTCTTCGAATGTAGAAGAACTGAAGGCTGTGCTCGATTACGACAAAATCGAAAAAATCCTGTTCAATCTGCTTTCCAATGCTTTTAAGTTTACCAACGAAGGCGGTGCCATCAGGGTTAATATTCAGTATGAAGAACCGGATGAAAGTAAAAAACAGGTCCGGATTAAGGTAAGCGATACCGGCATCGGCATTCCCGATGATAAGCAGGAGTTGATTTTTGAACGTTTTGTCCAAAGCTTGCCCGAAGGATCGACGGTAAACAAAGGGAGCGGGATTGGCCTTTCGCTGACCAGAGAATTTGTGCAGATGCACGAAGGAAAAATCAGCGTGAAAAGCAAAGTAGGCGAGGGAAGTTGTTTCGAAGTGCTTCTGCCGATCAAAGAGGTTTATGTGCTTCAGAAGCCAGCCAGTGATTCTGAAATCAAGGAGACCTACATCACCATGAACCATTCATCGGAAAAAGGGGCTATTCCTGATCAGGACTCAAAAACAGGTAAATTGAAGCTTCTACTGGTTGAAGACAACCCAGATATCCGTTTTTATCTGAAAGATAACCTGAAATCGGCGTACCAGATACTGGAAGGTTCGAACGGTCAGAATGCCTGGGAGATTGCCCTGAAGGAACTACCTGATCTGATTGTCAGCGATATCATGATGCCGGTGATGGATGGGTTGGAGTTGTGCCGGAAAATCAAAACCGATAACCGGACTTCGCATATTCCGGTGATACTTCTTACGGCCAAAACCACCGATCAGCAAAAATACGAAGGGCTCGAAACGGGCGCCGACGATTATATTACCAAGCCTTTCAATTTTGAAGTACTGGAATTGAGAATTAAGAACCTGATTGATCAGCGGAAGCGTCTGAGGCAATACTTCCATCAAAACATTGAGCTCCAGCCAACCGATATTTCGATTACATCGCTCGATGATAAGTTCTTGAAAAAGATCAAGGAGATCACCGAAAAGAACATGCAGGACCCGAACTTCTCGGTTGAAAAGCTTAGCTCGGAATTTGGGATCAGCAGGGCTCATTTATATAACAAGTTGTTGTCGCTCACCGGGAAAACACCGATTGAGTATATCCGGATTCTTCGCATTCGCCGGGCAGCCCAGTTGCTCGAAAAAAGCCAGCTGACGGTGATGGAAATTGCCTACAAAGTCGGCTTTAACGATCCTCGCTACTTTACCAAGCATTTTAAGAGCGAGTACAATATGACTCCTTCACAATATGCCAAGAAATATTTTTCTGCCTCTTCTGACGAGTCAAGAAAAATTTGAATGTTTCTTGGTGTATTTAAATTTTCAATATCAACGGATTAATCTCTCTTTTGTGATCATTTAGTCTCATTCGATGTAGACAAATTGCGATCTTTTTTCATACAATAAGCACACCTCTTTCAGTCAGATCATTCCTAAATTCGCTACCTTTATGTGAGCATCTTTTCGGATTTGCTCCAGACAGAATCTAAATAAATATTTGTCCATGAAGACGAACAAGCTACTTCTTTTTTTCTCTTTTATTCTTTTGTTGACATCTGGTTGTCATTTGGGAACCACCCCGGTAAGTCGGGTGCAAAATGGGGTTGAGATTCATTCGGGTACTCTGAACCTGAAAGTTCAGTTTTATTCCGACAACATTGTGCGGGTAACCAAATGGTGCAAGGAGGGGAGTTCTGAAAAGAAAAGCCTCTCGGTTATTCAGGAATCACTGCCTGCACTTAACATTTCAACCGAAGATTCGAAAACCGAGGTGATCCTCAAATCGGTATCGCTGGTTCTGAAAATCAACAAACAGACTGGTACGATTGAATATCTCTCCGCACAGGGGAAAGATATTTTGAAAGAGAGTGGTGATGCTCTTTTTAAACCGGTTGAATTCAAAGGTGATAAAGGTTTTACGGTGCAGCAGAATTTCCGGTTGACACCCGATGAAGGTGTTTACGGGCTGGGACAGCATCAGGATGGTTATTTTAATTACCGGGGCAAAGAGGTGGTGCTGGTTCAAAGCAATACCGAAGCTGTAAACCCGTTCCTCATTTCGACCCAAAACTATGGGATTTTATGGGATAATTATTCGAAGACAATATTCAAAGACAATGCTCAGGGAACTTCCATCTGGAGTGAAATGGGCAACAATATGGATTACTATTTTATTTCAGGCTCAACAATGGACAACGTGATATCGGGGTACCGGCACCTTACCGGTACTGCCCCGATGTATGGAAAGTATGCTTACGGTTACTGGCAGAGCAAAGAACACTACGATACGCAGGAAGAACTGCTGACGGTTGCCCGGAAATACCGCAGGTTGAAAATTCCGATCGACAACATGATCCAGGACTGGGATTACTGGAATGGAAATAAAAACTGGGGAAGTATGGAGTTCGATAAGACCCTTTTCCCTGAGCCAGAAAAGATGATGGAAGAACTTCATCAGAACCATTTTCATGCCATTATTTCCATCTGGCCGGCTATTGGCCCCAACACCAAATTTTATAAAGAGATGGAAAAACACCCCGGTTTTCTCTATCCAACCGTTGGATGGGCCGGGTTTAAATACATCGATGCCTACAATCAGGAGGCGATGGATTTATATTGCAGCTACCTGAACAAAGGAATTTATTCCAAAGGCCTCGATGGCTGGTGGATGGATTCAACCGAGCCCGATGTCGTTTGTGCATTGACAAAAGAATCATCGAATTACGAATTGAAGAAGATGGCCAATAACTGTTTGGGATCATTTGCCCGCTACCTCAATCCCTATTCACTGGTAATGACCGAAGCTGTTTATAAAAACTGGCGAAACCAAACTTCTGAAAAACGGGCATTTATTCTTACCCGTTCCACTTTTGCCGGCCAGCAGCGAAATGCTGCAACTACCTGGAGCGGCGATATTGGCGCCAACTGGCAGGTATACCGTAACCAGATTTCTGCGGGAGTAAACCACTGTATGTCGGGGATCCCTTATTGGACATTTGATATTGGCGCTTTTGTGCTGGGCGCTTACGACGGGGTATTCAATACCGGTGGAAAACAACCTTCCTATCAGGAGCTTTACACCCGTATGTTCCAGTTGGGAGCTTTTAGCCCGATATTCCGTTCTCACGGCTCTGAAACGCCACGCGAAATTTGGGAGATGGGTGATTTTACCCCAACCCTGGTCAAATTCGATAACCTGCGCTACCGGTTTATGCCTTACATCTATTCGCAGGCATGGAAGGTAACCAGCGAAGATTATACCTACATGCGCGGTCTTCCGATGGATTTTGAAAACGATAAAAAAACCTACAACATCGACGATCAGTTCATGTTTGGGCCTTCGATCATGGTAAACCCGGTAACCGAATTTATGTACCACCGGCCTCCCACCGGGAGCGTGCTCGTTCCTGCCGAAGTGTTTAAAACCAATGACGGGAAACCGGGTCTTGTGGCAAAATATTACAAAACAAAAGATTATCAGAATCTAAGCAAAGAACAGGTCGATCCCAATATCAATATCAACTGGTATGGCGGTCGTCCCGATTACGTAACCGATTCGATGTATTCCATCCGCTGGGAAGGGAAACTGGTGCCGAGAGAGACCGGAAAATACCAGTTCCACATGAAGAGTTTCGATGCCAAACGCATCATCCTTGACGGGAAGACATTACCGGTAGTTTATACCAGTACCGAGCAATATACCGACTTTGTAAATCTCGAAGCTGGGAAAGAATATAGCTTCGTGTTGGAAAATGAAAACAACCAGACCGGCGCTGCACGGATGATCCTGAACTGGAAAACCCCGTCGATGTGGGCATTGGATAAGGAACCGGTCAATGTGGTAAAAACCAGGGAGGTTTATCTTCCCGAAGGAACAACCTGGTACGATTTCTGGACAGGAAAAACATACACCGGTGGTCAGCGTGTGAAATTTGAGGCGCCAATTGATAAGCTTCCGCTGTTGGTAAAAGCCGGTTCCATCATTCCAATGGGCCCGTTTGTCGAATATTCAACTCAGAAACCTGCCGATCCGCTTGAAATAAGGATTTATCGCGGTGCCAATGGCAGTTTTACCCTTTATGAGGACGAAAACGACAATTACAACTACGAAAAAGGTGTTTATTCAACCATTGCTTTTGACTGGGATGATGCGTCAAAAACATTGACCATTGGAGTCCGCAAAGGAGAATTCCCGGGCATGTTGAAAACCCGGACGATAAAAGTGATTTTGGTCAATGAAAACCATGGCAATGGTGTTGAAATTCCGGCATCATTCGATAAAGAGATCACCTACAACGGTGATGAACAAAAGTTAAATTTTTAGATAGTAGGTTTATTTTGGTAAATCCCACTCCGTCAAAAGGGTGGGATTTTTTTTTCATTTGTCTAAACACAAAGGGTTCAGGGTTTTTCACGAAGGTTTCAAAGAAATATTCAAAGCGCCTTCGTGTCTTTGTGTTTAGCCTATCTTTCTACCACAAATTTGGTGTTTTCCGATCGTTCCAACGAGAAGGTTTTCAGAATGTAAACCCCGCTGGGGAAGTTGCCCAGTTCAACCCGTTTTCCATTATTGAAACTGCCCCGCTGCACAATTTGTCCGTTGGAATTCAGAATGGCATAGTGGCTTATGGCTGGCTGGTGCTCTACCATGATGTAACTGTTTGCCGGATTGGGATAGATGTTGACGGTTCCTTTCCGGATGGTGCTGCTCAGGGTGGAGAACTGATATTCATAAGCGCCAATATCGTAGTCGGTCTCCGAAGGGCGGGTGTTGTTGTTGATATCGGTGGTAACGGTTTTTGAAACCAAACTACCCATTCCACTATTGACCGCCGGGGAATTTCTATTCAACCGTAAATCCCTTCCCACAAAATTTTCAAAAAGGTTCTCGAACAATCCGGCTAAAAGGGAATGCTTGTCAACCCCCAGCGACTGCCATTGGGCGAACGTGATGCTGTTGCCGTCACCGTTGTTGCTCATGCTGTTGCTTAAAATGTTGTAGTCGCTTTTTAACCCCGTCATATTTTCGGCCGAAATGCAGCCTCTCCACGAATGCTGGCTGATTATGATGTTGTTATAAATCTCGGTATTCTGCTGAGCTCCCTCCTGGAGCAGGATACCCCAACGTCCGTCGTCGGGAACAACAATGGTATTGTTGTAAATTTTTGCCCCGTGGGTTACAATAGCGCCATCCTGCTGAAAGAGTGCAATTCCCTGCGCCTGATGGTTGTCGTATATAATATTGTTGTAAATCACCGGATTTTCGACGCCGTCCATGTTAATTCCGGCTGCGCGGTTGTTGTCGTGGATCAGGTTGCAATAAATCTGCGCATCTGAAATAATCCCGTCATCGCCCATTGAGAGGTCGCCGTTCAGATGAATACCGATGCAGTTGTTGCCCCAGCATTCGTTGTAGCGGATAATGGGCCGGTCGGAGCTGTTTGAAACGTAAATTCCGTGTTCGGCGACCGAATTGCTGCAACGGTTGTACTCAATCAAAATATCGTTGGTAAATCCGGTAAAAATGCCTCGTTCGGCGTTATGGTCACACCAGCAGTTGCGGACTGTACAATGATTGGCCACAACCACCCTGATCCCGTTTCCGCTTCCGGTGATATCTTTCACCGTGAACCCGTCGACCACGATATAATCACAACCTTCGATGTTAATTCCATCGTCGCGTTTGGGCCCTTTCTGGTTGATGATCACATTTGAGTTCATTGCTTTATAAACAACCGGTTTGGTTGAGGTTCCGTAAACATCACGCAAATCGAAACCAGAATAGGTTCCTTCCTGCACAAAAACAGTATCTCCGGCCTTTACGACTTCAGTCGATTTTCGGAGCGTTTGGAAGGCATTCACCAGCGATAAACCTGACTGGTTGTCTTTTCCTGAATTTGCCACATAGTAATTCACCGAAAAACAGGGATTCATTATTCCTGCGAGAAAAAGAAAAATGAATGGCAGTAAAAGTTTCATTGTCACAAATTTAGGTTTACAAAAGCTGTTTCTGGCTTTCGGTTTGTCTGAGACCGGAAGAATAATGGCAAGCTTTGTAAATTATAACGCGGAACCATTGAAATTGTTATAAATTTGGGAAACGGGTTCGAATCAATTGGTAATTGTATGAAACAACTTAAAATAGCAGTTCTCTTTTTCATTTTTCTGGCAGCATTCTCTTGTCATCAAGGTGTTAGGAAAACGACGATCGGTTATGTGCAAATCACCGAAGATCCGGTGCTGAATGCTGCCAAGGCAGGCTTTTTCAAGGTACTTGGCGATTCGGGTTTTATCGACGGGCAAAGCATCCGTGTGATCGACAACAATGCGCAGGGCGATCTTTCGATGATTACTGCCATTTTGCAGTCGTTCAAATCGCAGGGTGTCGATATGGTGGTAACCAACAGCACTCCCTGCATGGTGGCGGCCGCCCAGACGATCACAGCTGTCCCGGTCGTTTTTACGGTGGCTTTTGGGCCAGAGCAGGTTAAAATGAAATCAACGCCTTCAAACCTTTACGGGGTTTTTGACCCGTTGGATGCACCAGAATTTGTTTCGATGATGATGGAATGTGTCCCGAACCTGAAAAGAGTGGGGCTGCCCTATAACAATTCAGAACCAAATGCCGAATACTCGGCAGGAGTGTTTACGGCTGAGTTTCGGAAGAGGGGAATCGAAGTGGTTCCTGCGTCGGTTCAGAGTGTAAACGATTTGGTAATGGTTGCCCAGTACCTGAAAGGTCAGCATTTGGATGCAGTGATTGTCGCCGCCGATAATACGGTTTATCTGGGGTTAAATGTGCTGGGGAAGATGGCTGCTGAAACGAAAATTCCGCTTTTTGTAACCGATCCGCTACAGGTTGAAAAAGGAGCTGCTATCGGGATGGGCGTCAATTATGAAAAATGGGGAACTCTTAGCGGACTGAAAGCCATTGAGCTGTTGAAAGGAAGAACCATTCAGCAGCACATTGAGCCAATCACCACTACCGACTTAATCATTAACCGGAAAGCTTGCGATGCACAGGGTTTGGTTTTGCCACAATCCATACTCGATAGGGCAACCCGGGTGATTGAATAGCGTAGCCTTTCGTTTTTTTAATTTGCTCGTTTCATGCCTTGGGCTTATCTTAGCGGCTGAACCAAAACTCAACACGTTATGATGGATTTTTTTCAATCGCTGGCCGACTGGTATATGAACAACATGAGCTATGTGACCATCTTTCTTTTAATGGCCTTAGAAAGTACGTTTGTTCCCATGCCTTCCGAAATTGTGATTCCACCGGCTGCGTGGAAAGCGGCTTCGGGCGATCTGAATGTATTTATGGTTGTTTTGGTTGCAACTGCAGGAGCCATTATTGGCGCTTCGTTCAACTATTTCATGTCGCTTTGGCTCGGTCGCCCCATTGTTTATGCTTTTGCCGAATCGAAAGTTGGCAAGCTTTTCTTGCTGTCGAAAGAAAAGGTGATGAAAGCTGAAGCTTATTTCGACGACCATGGAAAGAGTTCCACCTTCATCGGGCGTTTGGTACCGGGTATCAGGCATTTAATCTCCATTCCTGCCGGTTTGGCTAAAATGGATTTCAAACAGTTTATCCTTTTTACGGCCATTGGTTCTACGTTGTGGCATGCAATACTGGCTGCACTAAGCTATTTTCTTTATTCTCAAAAGGAGATGTTTGACAAGTACATGAAAGAAATTTCCTACGGTTTACTCGTGATTGGGATTGTCTTTATTGCTTATCTGGTTTTACGCGCAATCCGGAAGAAAAGATAGTTTACCGCTCCTCTTTCCCTGTTTTCTTTGCAATCAGGCTGATGTAAAAAAGCTGAAACGCATGATAAATCATAATGGGTACCAGAAAAAGGCTGGCGGCTGTGCTTCCTGCCAGTAAGACACTGGAAAAAACCGATCCGTGGACCAGCGATTTTTTCGATCCGCAAAAGGCAACAGTAATCTGATCTTCACGGTTAAATTCCATCTTTTTTGATATCCAGTTTGAAAAGCTGAAAACGATGAAAAATAGGCCAATCACCGCTCCCGACAAAACAAACAGCGTCCAGTTGGGGATGCTGCTGAAGATGCCGCTTGTAAACGAATCGCTGAAACTGCTGTAGACAATCAGAAGGATTACACTTTTATCGAAAAGGCTGAGGAATTTCTTGTTCCGGTCGGCCCATTTGCCCCAGAATCGGTGGAAGAAAAGCCCGGCAATGACCGGAAGAAGAATCTGTACCACCAGATCGAGCAGGGTTTTTGAAAAGTTAAAATCGCTGGTCGATGCTTTCAGGAACAGGCTCATCCAGAATGGCGTGACGATAATGCCGATAATTCCGGAAATGCTGGCATTGAAAATAGCTCCCGGAATATTTCCCCGGGCAATGGAAACCATCACCACCGATGACGAAACCGTTGAGGGCAATGTTGCCAGAAAGAAGACTGCCAGCCAAAGCTGGAAATATTCACTGTTCCGGAAGAAAGGATAAAACAACAAAACGACAACCGGAATGAATACAAAAGTTAGTAATTGAATGGTTAAGTGTAGTTTCCAGTTTTTCAGGTCGTTGATCATTTTTTCGGGGCTCAGCTTCAACCCGTAAAAGAAAAACAGCAACACAATTCCGTATTTGGCAACCGTTTTCAGTTCGATCGCACTTCCTTTGGCGCCAATCCCCGGAACAAACCATGCCAGCACAATCATCGAAAGGAGCGCCAGGATAAACCCGTCGGGCAAAAAACGTTTGATCTTTTGAAAGATATCCATTGCGGTTCTGTTTGATTCTGCAAAGATTGTTTTTTTTATAATTCGCCGTTAATCTTTCTGAAACAGAATGTGATGAAACCGATAATATTTAATGGCTCTCTCTGAGCTTTGACAGGAATTGGGAACACTATTTTACTGTCGGTAAATATTTTCTATTTTTACTGGCTGATGTTGGATTAAAAGTTAGCACCGATTTTATGGCTGAAAAGATTTTTCAAATGGGTTATAAAGGTCACCGTTCGTTAACCCCGGAGAACAAACGGTATTACACCTTTCTCGGAATTGGGGAGATTGCGGTGGGTTCGATCTGTTTGTTACTTTCGGTCGCCGAACAGCTGACTCCGGTCTATCTGTGCCTGCTGATGCTGGGCATTTTCAGCCTTGTTTACGCTATGATCGGAAAATATTGGGCAAAGGAGAAGAATTACATTGCCATTGGTGCCGAACAGATCGAGTTTATGAACCTGTCGCAAAAGCCAAAAGTTTTGTCCATAAAGGATCTCGACGACATTGTGATTGAAGAGAACAAGGCGATGTTCGTAACCAAAGACAAGCATTTTCATCTTTACGATTATTCCATTTTCAATCAGGTGCAGGCGGTCATTGTCTATAAAGAGCTGCTGAAACTGAGCTTGACACTGGTAAAAAAGAAGTAAAACCCGAGGAGCCTGAAAATAACCTCGTTTGTTATTTGTGGCTTTTCATCTTTACAAAGGGCGTATGATGGGTTCACCTTCTGTTGCAATCAAAACGAAAGCCCTGGAGCTGGGATTCTCAGCTTGCGGGATTACTCCGGCAAAGAAGCTTGGGGAGGAAGAACTTCGGTTGAAATCGTACCTCGAAAAACAGTATCACGGCGAAATGGGTTACATGGCCAACCATTTTGAAAAGCGGCTCGACCCAACGCTACTGGTTCCGGGCGCCAAATCGGTGGTGGTGTTGTTGATGAATTATTTTCCCGAAAAATTTCAAAAAAAGGGTGTACCTGTTATTTCAAAATATGCTTACGGGAAAGATTATCATCTGGTTGTAAAAGAACGGCTGGCACAGCTTTTCAATTTTATTGACCAGCAGATAGCTCCGGTGCAGGGACGAATTTTCACCGATTCGGCCCCGGTACTCGAACGGACATGGGCCGTGCAGGCAGGCCTGGGGTGGATTGGCAAAAACGGGCTGCTGATCAACCGGGAGTTTGGATCTTTTGTTTTAATTGGTGAACTGATTGTTGATCTGGAGCTTGAGTACGACCAGCCTTACCGGAAAGAGCATTGTGGCCATTGCACCCGCTGTCTGGATCATTGTCCCACCCGTGCACTGTTGTCCCCGAAGATTCTCGATGCCCGGCGTTGCATCTCTTATCTCACCATTGAAATGAAAGACGATACTCCGGATGAGTTTAAATCCTTGCTCATGAACCGGGTGTATGGATGTGATATTTGCCAGGATGTGTGCCCGTGGAACCGGAAACTCAAACCCCATACCATCGGGGATTTCATGCCTCAGCCTGGTTTTCTCGATATGGATATTGATGACTGGAAACAATTGACCGAAACGGATTTTATCCGCTTATTTTCCTTTTCTGCAGTCAAAAGAGCTGGTTACGTGAAACTAAAAAGGAATATTGGCAATATTGCACGATAAACGAACAATTTGTTGCTTCTTTCCTCTTTTCATTCAACTATTTCTCTTTTTATTTGTCTATTATGACACAAACTTTATGTACGGATGAAGAAATTTCTTTTGCCAGTTTTTCTGATACTTTCTCTTTTTTCTTTTGCTCAGGAGAAAGTCATCCTCAGTGGCACCATTACCGATGCTTCAACCGGAGAAGATCTGATTGGGGCCACGGTTTACCTTGAACAGACCAAATTCGGGACGACCAGTAACAGCTACGGGATTTATACGCTTTCACTCAAGCCCGGAACCTATTCGGCCACCTTCTCTTTTCTTGGTTATGAATCCCAGTCCTTGAATATTTCGGTGGATAAAAATATGAAGCGCAACATTCGTCTTACGCCTAAGGCTGAGCAGCTCGATGAAGTGGTTGTGAGTTCCCGTGCCAGAAATCAAAACATTGTTTCCAACGAGATGGGGACGGTAAAGCTTTCTCCTCAGGCTATTAAGGCGATACCCGTTTTGTTTGGGGAGCAGGATGTGCTGAAAACCATTCAGCTTCTGCCGGGGGTTTCTTCGGCAGGTGAGGGCAATACCGGTTTCTTTGTCCGGGGTGGCCAGGCCGATCAGAATCTGGTGTTGCTCGACGATGCTCCGGTTTTTAACCCGGCTCATTTGCTGGGCTTTTTCTCGGTTTTCAACTCCGATGCCATCAACGATGTCAAGCTGTATAAGGGTGGTGTTCCCGCCAATTTCGGGGGACGCTCCTCTTCGGTGCTCGACATCCACATGCGCGAAGGAAATAACAACCGGTATACCGCTACCGGAGGAATTGGCCTTATATCGAGCCGTCTTACGGTAGAAGGTCCGATTGGAAAGGGGGGAAGTTCGTTCCTGCTTTCAGGCCGAAGGACTTATGCCGATCTTTTTCTTCTTTTTGCAAAAGACGAGCAGTTGCGAAAGAGCAAACTCTACTTTTACGACCTGAACCTGAAAACCCATTTCGATTTGGGGGAGAAGGACCGGATTTATGTTTCGGGTTACCTGGGGCGTGATGCGTTAAGGACTGGTTTGTTCGGTTTCGACTGGGGAAATAAAGTGGGTACATTGCGGTGGATGCATCAGTTCTCACAAAAATTCGTCAGCAATACGTCGGTTATTTATAACGATTACAACTATAAGACCTCTGCCGACATGGACTTCTCTTTTAATCTGAATGCCGGGATTGTTGGGAAAGATTTCAAACAACGGTTTACCTGGTATCTCAATAACCAGAACCAGCTTTCATTTGGGGCTGAAGTGAATTATTACACGTTTAAACCCGGGGCGCTCGAATTGGTTTCTCTCGATAGCGAAAAGCAGAGTTACCGTGTTTCTCAGAAAGAAGGAATGGAGAGCGCAGCCTATATCTCCAACGAACAGAAAATCGGCGATCGGTTTACCCTGAGTTATGGACTTCGGGTCTCGAATTTTTATCGGGTTGGACCCTCTTCGGAATACATCTTTGATGCGGCCGGCGATGTGAGTGATTCAACCGTTTACTCCAAAGGGAAGTGGTACAATCCCTACTGGAATTGGGAACCGAGGGTTAGTGCCAACTATGTTTTTAACGAGAATACCAGCATCAAAGCGGGGTACAACCGCATGTCACAGTATATTCATCTGCTCCAGAATGCAACTGCCGGAACGCCGGTCGATTACTGGTTGCCCAGTTCGCCCAATGTGAAGCCACAGATTGCCGATCAGGTGAGCGCCGGTTTTTTCCGCGATTTTAAAGAACACCGCTACCAGCTTTCGGTGGAGGTTTACTACAAGTGGATGCAAAACCAGATCGATTACCGAACCGGAGCCAACCTGATGCTGAATGAGATGGTTGAAGGGGAGCTGTTGTACGGGAAAGGTAAAGCGTATGGTGCGGAATTTCTTTTTGAGAAAAGGGAGGGAAAACTCACCGGCTGGATCTCTTACACGTTGTCACGGTCGCTACGGCAGATTGATGGAATTAACAGCGATAAATGGTATCCTGCCCGTCAGGATCGGATTCACGATTTAGCCATTGTGGCCATTTACCAGCTCAACCCCAAATGGACCATCTCGGCCAACTGGGTTTATTACACGGGCAATGCGGTTACTTTCCCTGCAGGGAAGTATTATGTCGATGGCAAAATTGCCAATCTCTACACCGAACGAAACGGTTACCGGATGCCCGATTATCACCGGCTGGATGTTGGTGCAACATGGGTTATCAAGCAGAAGAGAAATTACCGTTCAGAACTGAATTTTTCGGTTTACAACGCTTATGCGCACAAAAATCCGTACACCTATATTTTTAGCGAAGACACCGATAATCCGGGTCATACCAAAACAACGATGGTCTACCTGTTCTCGGTATTGCCGTCGCTGAGCTGGAATTTTAAATTTTAAAGCGATGAGAAAACTGAATTATATAATGGCAACCCTGTTTTCACTCCTTCTGATTTCCTGTCACGAGGATGTGGTCCTTGACCTTGGAAAGATTCAGAAATGGTTGGTCGTTGAAGCTACTGTAACCAACGGATCGCCGGTAGTAATGGTCAAACTTTCCTATAGTCAGGATTTTTACGACATCCCCGACAGGCAGCTTCTGGCCAATGCAACGGTGGCGCTTCATTGCGACGATGGGCAGAGCGAAATACTGGTTTTGGGCGATGACAGTATTTTTAAATCCCAATCACTTCTGCCGGTTTTTGGTAAAAAATATACGCTGAAGGTGGATGTGGACGATCAGCAGGTAGAAGTGGCAACCACGCTGCCTCACCCGGTTGGTATTACCAGCATTACTTTTGTTTCCAATCCGTTTTTGAACAATCCCGACAGCCTGAACGCGTATGTCAGTGTGGCCGATCCGGTGAATGAGGACAATTATTTCCGTTTACGGATAGGGAAAATTCACGTAGAACCTTCGGGCGAATATTACCTGATGGATGATTCTTTTGGCAAAAATGGAATGATTCCCATGCCGGTTTATTACAAAATGTTTGCACCCGGTGATACGGTCGTGGTTGAACTGGATCACCTGACCAAAGCACTTTATCAGTATTATTCAACGTTGTCGGAAAATGTAGGTGGCTCTTTTAATTCGGTAGCTCCCGGCAATCCCGATTCAAATATGCCCGACAAGGTGTATGGCTATTTTGGCGGATATGCTATTGCACGGGACACGGTGGTGGTTGGTGGTTCGGAATTTTGAGTAAGCTGGTGGTGTGAGAACTTTAATGATTCCTAGCCAATAAAAAGTTTAATCCTGTTACGATCAAGTTGGACGCGCAATATTCTTCATTTTGTAATTCATGAATTATAAACAACGCAAAAACAGGTATTTTATAATTCATAAATCAAGAAATTGAAATATTTTTTTGAATTCCACATTCAACCTCCGGAACGTAAGCTTCACCCGTCGAAAAGATCCTTTTCTGATTTGGCTTTGGTGAACCTATGTTTTCCCCTTTTGTTTTTCTACTTTTGTAGAGCGAATTACAGTATTAATCCAAAAGATTTTCAGATGAGAACACAACGTTTTTTACCCATTGTAATCTTATTAGCTATGACGAGTTGTAAAACACCCGCCCCAAAAGAAGAACCCAAAACCGACAATTTCCAGTACCTGATCGAGCAGTTTGCCGATCTGAAGGTGATGCGTTATCCAGTGCTCGGTTTCGACGATCTGAGTTTAAAGCAGAAAGAGTTGGTCTACTATCTTTCACAGGCTGCTGCCGAGGGGCGCGATATTCTTTTTGACCAAAATTACAGGTACAACCTGGCCGTGCGCCGTACCCTGGAAGCCATTTACGAAAACTACAAAGGCGATCGGTCCACGGCCGATTTCAAAGCTTTTGAAGTTTACCTGAAACGGGTTTGGTTTTCAAACGGTATCCATCACCACTATTCAACCGATAAGATCAATCCCGGTTTTTCGGCTGATTATTTCAAAACTTTGCTGGCCGATGTGGATGCCTCAAAACTTCCGCTGGCTACCGGCGAAACTAAAGAGGCTTTCATTACGAAAATGGAACCCATTATTTTCGACATGAAAGTTGATTTTAAACGGGTAAACCAGGCCGATGGGCAGGATTTGATAGCCACTTCATCGGAAAATTATTATGGAAAGGGCGTTACCCAGAAAGAAGCTGAAACCTTTTATGCAGCCATGAAAGTTCCCGGCGATTCAGAACCAATATCCTACGGGTTGAACAGCACACTGGTGAAAGAAAACGGAAAGCTGGTTGAGAAAGTCTGGAAACTGGGCGGAAAATATTCTCCAGCGATTGAAAAGATCGTTTTCTGGTTGGAGAAGGCGCTAACTGTGGCCGAGAACGATCAGCAAAAGGAAATCATCAATTATCTGATTGACTTTTACAAAACAGGCGATTTGAAGACATTCGATAAATACAACATTGCATGGTTGAGTGACCAGAATTCGCAGGTCGATTTTGTGAATGGCTTTATCGAAACCTATGGCGATCCGCTGGGATACAAAGGAAGCTGGGAAAGCGTGGTTAACTTCAAAAATCTTGAGGCAACCAAACGCACCGAAATTATCAGCACCAATGCGCAGTGGTTTGAAGATCATTCGCCGGTTGATCCAAAATACAGGAAAGAAAAAGTGAAAGGGGTTTCGGCCAAAGTAATTACTGCAGCCATGCTGGCAGGCGATTGCTATCCGGCTACACCTATCGGGATCAATCTTCCCAATGCCGACTGGATCCGAAAAGAATACGGTTCAAAATCGGTAACCATCGAGAACATTACTTATTCCTATAGTAAAGCTGCAGAAGGGAATGGATTTATGGAAGAGTTCTGTTATTCACCCGAAGAGATTGCTGCCGACAAGAAATATGGCTTTATCGACGATAACTTGCATACCGATTTGCACGAATGCCTGGGACATGGTTCCGGCCAGCTGATGCCGGGTGTGCAGGGCGATGAACTGAAAGCGTATGGCTCGACCATCGAAGAAGCCCGCGCCGATCTTTTTGCACTTTACTACATGGGCGACAAAAAGATGGTTGAACTGGGTTTGCTCCCCGATGAAGAGGCTTATAAATCGGCCTACGACGATTACCTTCGCAATGGACTGATGACCCAGCTTACCCGCATCAAACCGGGCGACAACATTGAGGAAGCGCATATGCGCAACCGTCAGTTGATTGCCCAGTGGGTGTATGAAAAAGGGAAAACCGATAAAGTGGTAGAATTCAGAAAACGCGACGGGAAAACGTTTGTCGTAGTGAATGATTATCAAAAGTTGCGTACACTGTTTGGTAATTTATTAGCCGAAATCCAGCGGATTAAGTCCGAAGGTAATTTTGCTGCCGGTCGTGATCTGGTTGAAAGCTACGGGGTGAAAGTCGATCAGGAATTACTTGCCGAGGTCCATGCCCGTTACGAAAAGTTGAATCTGGCTCCTTACGGAGGTTTTGTTAACCCAGTTTACAAAGTCGAAGCCGATGGTTCGGGCAACATTACCAACATCACCCTCGACTATACCGAAGGCTATGCCGAACAAATGATGCGTTTGGCAAAAGAACATTCGTGGCTGCCAACGTACAACTAGAAAGAGGAAAAAGTAGATAGAAAAGCAAAGAGGTTGATCTTATCCGGTCAACCTCTCTTGTTTTATTGTATATGAATGGTGTTACTCTTTGATGTTCGGCTTTTCGAGCCCGTAATTCATGCGGCGGTCTTCCATTTTCAGCAGGAAGGCAAACCCAATGGCCAGGAAGCCAAAAAAGGCAAATATCAACATCGGGATCGTATAGTTGTATTGTGTCAGTAACAACTCTTTTCCATCCACTATTTTTGAAACAGTGCCAATGATGCAGTATTTGTCGAGCACAGAACCAATTAGCAGTGGAACCAGCATCAATCCGATGTTCTGAACCCAGAAAATCATGGCATAAGCAGTTCCCAGTTTGTTGTTGGGGATGATTTTGGCAACCGAAGGCCACATGGCTGAAGGAACCAGCGAGAAGGCAATTCCAAGTAACAAAACCAACCCAATGGCAATGGGGAAACTGTTGAGCGATGGTATGGAAAACAGCAGGTGTACGACTACCAGCAGGATAGAACCCATAACCATAATGGAAGCAGCTTTTCCTTTTTTATCGGAAATACCACCAAAAAGCGGGGTTAACAGCAGTGCGCTGAAAGGTAGTAATGCCGGAATATATCCTGCAAACGTATCGGTAACCGAAAATTTCTGTACAATAAGGTTTGTGGCAAATTTAATGAACGGGAACACGGCAGAATAGAACAGCACGCAAAGTATCGCGATGAACCAGAAAGCGCGGTTTTTAGCTATATCGCCAATATCAGAGAATTTGAATTCTTCTTCCTTTTCCACTCCGGCATCACTTTCTTCTTTGTCAAGCCTCTTATCCAGCACGGTAAAGAAGAGAAAAACCAACAGGCCAAGGCACAGCAGCAAAATGGCAACCAGAACCGGAGTGCTGACATTTTTCGTTAGGTTATATAATGGTAGCGGCGTAAACATAGCCAATGCCGTACCAATTCGTCCGGTGGAAGTGTTCAGCCCGATAGCCAGTGCCATCTCTTTTCCCCTGAACCAGCGGACAACCGCTTTGTTAGCAGTGATACCAAACATTTCGCAACCAACGCCGAAGATACCGAAACCCAAACCGGCCATTATGGCTGATTTGGGCGTATCACCCAATGCCTGCCATGAACCGATGTTCAGGTGGTACATCCCGGAGAAATGTCCCGAAATGGCCCAGTACTTTATTCCGGCGCCAACCAGCATGATGAATATAGCCAGAATCCCGGTAATGCGGGTTCCCAGTTTGTCGAGGATCATCCCACCAAAAACCAGCATCAGCAAAAATACATTGAACCAGCCATAACCACTTGTAAACAAGCCGTAGTCGGTTGCTGTCCAGTTTAAATTGGTTTGAAGATTCTGCTGTAACGGTGCCATTGCATCCGTCAGATAGTACATACACATCATGGTAAACGACACCAGAATAAGCACAAACCATCGTGCCGATTTAGAATCGCGAAGTGATTTTTTAATTACATCCATAGTTTAACCGTATAAAAAATGAAGAGTGATTTTCCAATATGTTCACAAATATTGGAATTTTTTATTTCCGAAAACCTGTCTTTTGCAATTATTTTGAGTTAAAAAAAGTGTTTCATTGGTCCTCGCTTACCAGAAGGATCATCGAAATGGGAGGAACAAACAGGGTGTCGGAGGTGTGTTCGGTAAGCCCGTTCTCGTTGATTTCGGTTCCGTTGGCAATTTCTTTCCATTTTCGTTTGGAAACCGGGAATACAACCGGGTGTGGGTTGTTGTTGAAAATGACCTGGATGTGGTTCCATGAATCGCCGTTGGCATAGCCTGATATTTCGTAAGCAATAACTCCTACGATGTATTTTTTTGCAAATTTCAGGTGTTTCTGTATCTGTTCGGTTTTTGTCATCCTGAAAGCAGGGTGCTTTTTCCGTAGCGCAATGAGCTTACTGAAATAGGCCGACACTTCGGGGAACTCCTCTTTTCGTTTCCACTCAATCCGGTTAATCTCATCGCCCGATTTGTAGCTGTTGCCGTTTCCCCGTTTGGTGCGCAACATTTCGATCCCCGCGTGCAGAAAAGGGATTCCCTGCGAGGTGAGCAAAACAGCCCCGGCAAGACAAACCATGCGGACAATCTCTTCGGTGGAGGCATCGGGACGGGCGTATTTGATTTTATCGAACAGGGTGTAATTGTCGTGGCACGAAACGTAGTTTACCGTTTGCTGGGGCGACGACGACCATGCCCATTTGATGGTTTCAACGTAGTTGTAATTGATCTGCGGATGATGGGTGGCGGCTACAATCCCGTATTTGACCGACTCTTCGTTCAGCGTCCTTCCGCTGGCATATCCGAGACTGTTGGGATAGCTCCAGTTCCCTTTCAGCGCATCGCGAAAGTCGTCGTTGAAGAAGGCGGTCCGGATGAGCCTGGGCGCATTGTTTTTTACCGCCCTTAGTTTTTCCGGCATAGGGCATTCCCCTCCGGTCCATCCTTCACCATACATCACAATTTTTGGATCGATCTTGTCGAGTTCCGTACGGATGGCATTCATAGTTTCAATGTCGAAAACGCCCATCAGGTCGAACCGGAAACCATCGATGTGGTATTCGTTAGCCCAGAACAGGATGGAGTCGACGATGTATTTCCTGACCATCAGCCGTTCCGAAGCAATCTCGGTGCCGCAACCGCTGGCATCGCTGAAATCGCCGTTGGGCTGTTGCCGGTAATAGTATCCCGGTACCGTTTGGTTGAAATAAGAGTGGTGGATCAGCCCGGTATGGTTGTACACCACATCCATGATCACCCCAATCCCTGCATCGTGGAGGGCTTTTACCATCTGTTTGAATTCCCTGATCCGCACATCACCTTCGTAAGGATTGGTGGAGTAGGAACCTTCGGGCGCATTGTAGTTGAGCGGATCGTAGCCCCAGTTATACTCTTTCTTTTCGGGGTGCATTTCGTCGACCGTGAAAAAATCGTAAACCGGCAACAGGTGCACGTGGGTAATCCCCGTTTCAACCAGATGATCTATCCCGGTTTTCAAGCCATTGGGCGAACGGGTGCCTTTCTCGGTGAAAGCAAGGTATTTTCCTTTGTTGGTTATTCCCGAGTTCTCGTCGATGCTGAAATCGCGCACATGGAGTTCGTAAATGACCATGTCGGTGTAATGTTCCGGTACAATTCGGGGGTCGGCATCCCAGCCGTCGGGATTGGTGCGGGCGAAATCGCAGATCATGCCGTAACGGCCGTTCACCCCAACGGCAAAGGCATACGGGTCGGGGATCTCGTCCATCCATCGTTCGTCAATCTGGCATTGAATGGTGTAGTACAATCGGTGGCAATCGCCTTCCAGTTCGGCAACCCAAACCCCGGCAGGCTCTTTTATCATTTGGATGACCTCTGTCAACTCACCGGCCCACCCTTTGTTGTAGGTGCGGAACAGAACCCGGGAAGCGGTAGGCGCCCAAAGCCTCATGACCGTTTGCTCTTTCGAATAGGAGATGCCAAGCGGCTTTTCCGCATAAAAAGGGTAAACAGAGAAATCGATATTCCCAAAGTTCCAGTTCATAGTTCTATCCTAGCGATGAAGCAAACAAAAATAGGAAAATATCATTCTGTTTAATCCCGGGCGAACCCAATGAGGTTGGTTTTTGTCCGCGAAGGCACGAATTGGTTAGTTATTTGACCACAGATAACACTAATTGATCGCTAAAGTTCTGGTTATTCGACCATAAATTAGCTCAAATTAGCACGAATTGGTCGCTGACGCTCCTGTTTTTATCCACGAATTGCACCAATGACACAAATAATTGATGTTGTTGGAGTCTAAAAAATATATCATTCCCGGGCTGAAGGCTCTGATTATTTCAGCCCAAAGGCAACACGTTGGGTAATGTGGTGCATGATTCCAAACATCGCCCTGCAATGGAAACTTATCTGATCCTCCAGTTCTCACCTCTGTGACACAGATTGACACAGAAAAAATCAGTGTTCATCTGCGTTCAACGATCCGTGTCATCTGCGTTCTAAAGAACATTTAGCATCCAGTTTTATTGCCTGAACGCAGGTTTGTCGGGTATGTTAACGTTCGTCAGGTTTTCTGGAATCGGCATCCCCAACGTACGTACCGGGCAGATGTCGATTCCTCCACGGCGGGTGTAAAGGCAGGTTACCATCAGCGATTCGGGGCAGAAGCAGGTATTGATCCGTTGAAAGACCATTTCGCAAATCTCTTCGTGGAAATGGTTTTCGTTCCGGAGCGAGACGATGTATTGCAGGAAACTTTCGGGGGTTGGTAGTTTTTCACCTTTCATGGCCAGGTAAAGCGAGCCCCAGTCGGGTTGATGGGTGATTTTGCAGTTGCTCCTCAATAGATGGGTTCCCCACCGGATCTCTCCCGGAGTTGCCGATTCCTGCAATAGTGAAGGATTTTCTTTGTATTCGGTGCACGAAAGCGAGTCGAAGTCGGTAATCTCTTCCAGTATGGAATACTCTTCAAAATCGGAGGTTGCTTTTGGTGCCTGATGGTCAAAACAGGTTACCTGCACATCGCATTGCAGCAGTTCAGAAAGGTCGCGCCGGATGATCCCGGTGGCAAGGGCAATCCCTTCCTTGCGATTGCTGCCATATTGCTCCATGTTGAACGAGTTGAGATAGAGCTTCAGCGATTTGCTTTCGACCAGAAATTCGTTGTGAACCGGATAAACCAGTTTCAGCAAACCAACCACCGGGGAACCTTTTTGGGTCAGGAAACTAAATTCATAAACATGCCAGACATCGACTCCGGAAAAAGGCAGTGTATGGTTTGAGATCTGGTACTGTTCGCGGTTCAAAATGCGCGGAACAGCCACCAGCACCGACGGATCGTAGTGTTGCGGGTAACTGCTCTGTTTGCCTAAGTGGGTTGATTCAATGGTCATGGTGAGATTAACTTTTCCTGGTAATCAGATTTTTGTGGTTCTGTCTGCAGTCGCAAACTGAATGAACAATGATTGTATCTATTGTAGCTTCATAAAACATAATAAAATCTTCAACTATTAGTCCACGTATCTGTTTATCATCGGTTTTTGTGCCCAAATCGGGCTGGGTTTTCAATAATGATAGTTCTTTTTTGAATTTGCGGAATATTCTTTTTGAGTAGGTTGCACTTTTATTTCTTTCGGAATAAAATTCGAGGATTAGAAAGAGTTTTATGTTGGCTTTATGCGACCATATTATTTTGCGCGCAGCCATTTTTCAACTTCTTTGTCAAGTTCTGATTGTTCGATAAAAAGCCCCTTTTCAACATCTTTCTTCGACTCATTAATTTCCATACGTTGTTCCGGGGTTAAATGCAAAACCTGAGATTGAGCCTTTGAATCAAGAATCGCTTTTATGTCATTTAAAAACGAAATATCATCAATTTCTGTGATGCGATGAATTAGTAACCTTTTTAATTGAATAGCTGTCATTCTTGATTTTTTTTTTAAAAAGTACAAAATTAACAAATAATTGAAATACATTCAATGATTTAGTGGCGTTTACACTCCGGCAATTCCTCCAAAGTAATTGATCTGCAACCTTGGGCTATAACGCCAGCCTCGTTCAATAGCTGCTTCCATGGTAACCATCCGGGTTTGTTTCATCTCCTCGGGGGTACTGCCCAGCGGCATCAGGATAATGTCATCGGGGTTCCAGCAGGTCAGGTGATTGAGAAAGGTTTCTTCAATTTCGAACAGTTCGTCGTGGTTCTGTACCACAAACTTCAACTGAAAATCTTTTTCTGGCGTGTTTCTGCAATGATCGATCATTGACTGGATGACCGGAATATTCCGTCGCGTTTTTTCGGCCTGTTCGGGCTCGAACGGAATGGATGTCTTCGTTTTTGACAGCTTTACTTTGTCGGGTGCCGAATTTCTCAATTTAGGCGAGATGCTGAAGAAATCAATGCTGTTTACGAACTCTTCGTGATAAAGTGTGCCATTAGTTTCAACCGACAAGTGAATGTTACGTTCTTTCTTTAATTCGGTACACAACGCCGCAAGTGCTTCCGCCTGGATAAACGGTTCACCTCCCGAAATGACCAGATGGTTTATTTTCCCCAGGTTATTCTGAATAATTTTTTGTACGGTTTCTACTTCAACCTTCTTTTCATCCTGGATGTTGAATGAAGCAGTAGGTGTGTCGCAAAGGCTGACTTTTCCGTTGGGAAGGCTCCACATACAGCGCAGGTTGCAGCCTGCCGTGCGCAGAAAAAGCGACGGAACGCCAGCCAGCTTTCCTTCGCCCTGAATAGTTCCGGAAGTGGAAAATCGTGTGGCAGGTTGTTGTTCCAGCAGGTTCCCGTTTTCATCTTTCGTGATGGGGAAAACTGCTTCGGGTGCGAGAAATATATA
>DAOQAB010000006.1:3840-9517 GCA_035353695.1 Prolixibacteraceae bacterium | reverse complement strand
CCAGCTTCGGCAAATGCTTTGGCTCGCAACAGGCAACTATCGCAGGTGCCACAGGGTTTTGCTCCACCCCGGTAGCAACTCCAGGTGAGGCTCCAGTCTACGCCAAGCTTCTCTCCCAGAATAACCTCTTCGGCTTTGGTCTTGTGGATGAAAGGAGCGTGGATTGTGAATTTCCGGCCACCTTCAACCGCTGCAACCGTGCCCCTGTTGATGGCATTTTCCATTGCTTCAATAAATTCCTCGCGGCAATCGACATACCCCGAATAATCCACTTCGCTCACCCCGATGAAGATATCCTGCGCCCCAATGGCTTCGGCATACGAAGCGGCCACCGAAAGGAAAACCATGTTCCGTGCCGGGACGTAGGTTGGTGGTATATCGGTACGGGTAACGTCGCCGTCTTCCACCTCTATTTTCGAATCGGTGAGGGAACTGCCGCCCCAGAGGTTGAGCTGAAGGGTTACCACATTATGCTCTTTGGCCCCAACCTTTTGAGCCGTGGCTTTGGCGCATTCAAGTTCTTTGCTGTGCTTTTGCCCATAGTCGAACGACAGGGCGTATACTTTGTAACCTTCACTTTTGGCCAGATGAATGGCTACCGACGAATCTAATCCGCCCGATAGCAGTACGACCGCTTTTTTCATCTCGCTACGGTGGTTACGATGGATAAAATGTGTTGCCGGCAGGCAACCCCGCTAAAAAGGATTTTGCTCTGTTTCATTTTGCCTAGTTTTGTTTAAAGACAGGAGGTTTCCGAACTGTCTGTGATTATAACGGAACAAAAGTAGTTTTTTTTTGCTAAAATACATTGCATTATTCAGGCTTCTATTACTATGTTTCGGAATTAGCTTGACCAAATCATCAGTTGCAAACATCTCCTTTTAAAGTGGCAGTTCTATGTTTTTTAACCGTATTAATTACTAAAATTATTGCAGGTATGGTTGTTAAGATGAATCTTTTTTCCTATCTTGGATACCCAACATCAGAAAAAGCAAGTAATAATATTGGCATTAATAATAATATTATTTAAATTAGATAAGTAATTAATTGAAATCAAAAAATTATGAAGCCACTATTAATTTATTTAGTTATTCTCTGCTTGGTGCAATCAGTTTATGCCAAAAAAAATGATGAGAAAGATGTGATTAAAGTCGTAAATAAGGTTTTAACTGATGAGAACAAATCCAGTAAGAAAATAGATAAACTTATTCCATCTGGTCTTGAAAATGATACAACTATTTACATCGCGAAATTAAATGGAGGGGGATTTATTGTTGTTTCTGCCGATGATGCTGCAGTTCCTGTCTTAGTTCTTAATCTCGAGGGTGATTTTGATATGGAAAAAATGCCCTCTGGATTGCTTTACCTTATTGAGAAATATCAATATTCAATTGGAGAGCTCCGAAAAAATAAAATTGAAGCTCCTGATAAAGTAAAAGTTAAATGGGAACATTATTTGGGTAGCAGCGATCAGGCCACATTAAAAAGTGCTTTAACAGTCAACTCTGTTTCCCCTATGATTGAAACTTCATGGCGACAAGCTGGATATAATCAGTATTATCCAAGTGGTTGTTCTGCTGGGTGTACTGCAGTTGCCATGGCACGTATCCTTTATCATTGGAGGGCAGGAGTGTACCCCGAAGGAAGTAATACCCACGATGGTCAAACTGCAAATTTTGGATCAACGAATTACAACATGTGCCTAATGTCAGCAACAAGTCCCGATAACTATAATTCACTGCTTATTTATCATGCTGGTATTTCGTGTAATACTGATTATGATACAGATGGCTCCAGCTCCACTACCACTAAAGCAAAAAATGGATTTGTCAATTTTTGGGGGTTACATGCTGATAAAAAAGAACGCATTTTAAATCTGCTTACATGGGAGGATATGATGTATGAATGCTTGGATCAGGGACGGCCAATCCTATACGGAGGATCAGATTTATGGTTAAACGGGCACAATTGGGTAATTGATGGATATGATTCGGATGGTAAGTTTAGCTGTAAGTGGGGATGGTCTACCAGTTATGATAGCTATTGCTATTTAGGTAATTTTGATCCCGACGGTGATAACGGCCCTTATAACCAATATGAAGATGCAATTTTTGACATTTATCCACTTTATGAACCAGGGATAATTAGTGGTCCTGCAACATTGACCAATAGCGGCGCTAATTATTCAGTTCCCAATCCAATACCGTTTGCTTATGCAACTTGGACATTCAGTTCAAATATTCAGTCGGTATATGGAGGCAACGATTTTGTTGTTCTGCGCTCACTATCTTCAGGAACAGGTTGGATTCAGGCTTCCTATAATTTTTGTGGAAAATCAATCTCTTTCGGACGAATATATGTTACATTAAGTTATTAATTGACTATCTATCAAATTCAAATAATTTTTTAAGTATGAAAAATATTGCTAAGTCAATGATGAGCCTAATAGTATTTAGTTTCATAGTGACAATGGTTTTTGTCTCCTGTTCATCGAAAGAAGATACAGCACCTGGTTTAACCATTTATAAAACTAAAGCCGATTATATTGACAAAGTTTATATCCGTATTTTTCCTGATAGCTCATTGAGATCCTATTCAACGTATGGGCAAGTAGGACGAAGAGAAACTATTATCGATCCGACCGATTCTTCATTTTTGGGAAGGATACAACTAGGTAATGGATATGTTTATGCTGAAGATTTTCTTTTTTGTGATGAGGGTGCTTTTCTAAGCTTATCAATCAAAGAGTATATCCGGCTTCAAGATAAAAGTAATAGCGTCTTTGTTTCTGACACTTTTGACTTAACGCAGTATATTATTGATGCAGATCCTTTCATCGAATTTTATCGCGATGAAAATCGTCCACGTAAATATGAATTGACCGATACTGCTATAATTAATGAAATAATCAGAAATGGTGAGTTGGAAAAATATTTTGTACGAGTAAAGTAATTTTTTGAATGACGCATTGCTTTGTTATTTAAGCTAATTGGGGTTAAGAAATCATCTATAAAGATCAATACCCCGAAGTTTTTTAGGAAATAATTTCTTTTATAGGCTAATCCATTGTCTTTTTTTAACAAGGGTGGATTGGTTGGTTAACGTATGGAAGAACGATCTTTACAATTTGAGGTTTTTGAGAAGCGAATGGTAGAAAAGAAAGTCTCGTTGGTATTGTCAAGTGGAGGGGCGCGTGGCCTTGCCCATATTGCCGTGATTGATGAACTCGAAAAACGGGGATATGAGATTGCTTCCATTGCCGGTACCTCAATGGGGGCTTTTGTGGGAGGAATTTATGCTTCGGGCAACCTGAATATTTTCAAAGAGTGGATGTATTCGCTGAAGACCATCGAAATTGTCAAATTGTTTGATATCACCCTGAGTAACAATGGGCTATTGAAAGGAGAAAGGCTGTTTCATGAACTTGGTAAACTATTTCCTGACTCACTCATTGAAAATTTGCCAATCCCATTTGCTGCGGTTTCGACGGATATCTTGAACAACAGGGAGGTAATCCACCAATCGGGCAGCCTTTTTCATGCGATACGGGCGTCGATTTCGATCCCTACTTTTTTTCAGCCATTTAAAACCGGGAACACCTATCTGGTTGATGGGGGTTTGCTTAACCCTACGCCGGTAAACCGGGTCAAACGGTTTGAAAACGATAGGCTGGTGGTGGTGAATGTTGAAACCCAGCATGTCGACGACGAAATTGAAAAAATGTTTTATTCTAAAAAAGCGGAAGGCAAGAGTACGACCGTTTCTCCGTTAAAATTTATTGGCATGCCCGGTTATTTCGATTTGATCAACAAAACGATTGGTTTAATGCTGAGCCAGCTAGCCGATCTGACCATTGAAAAGTACACCCCGGATCTTTTGATCAATATGAACCGGAATTTTTTCGGAACTTACGATTTTCACAAATACAGCGAAATCATTGAATTCGGGAACCAGATAGCCGTAAAGAAAATCGATGAATATGAAGGTGTGGCACAAAACGGAGATTACTGTTAATTATATTTAACTGATTGGGTGATGGATTTTGACATTTCTTTGATATTTTTATAGCAAACCTATGAAAAATCTTCAGAAGATATATCAGTCCATCGTCGATAGCCGGAATTCCTATTCCAAGGGATTTCTTCTCTTTTTTATTTCTTCGGTGGTTGTTTATGGGATATTGGTGGTAACACCTGCGTTAAAGCATTTTCAGGTGGGTACGTTTCGTGATTTGTTGCTGTTGATATTCAGTTGGTTGTTTATTACTGCTATTTCGGGGATGATCATTTATATCATTTCGCTGAACCGCTGGGTTTTTGCATTTCTTTTCCCCGTTTTTGTAATTAGTACGGGTATTGTTTCGTTTTACGTAGGACAATATAACCTTGTCTTCAACAGCGCGGTTGTTGAATCTACTTTGTATACTAATAATTACGAAGCTTTCAGCCAGATATCGTTTTTCCTTTTGGGATATATTTCGGTACTGCTTTTAATCTCATCCTTTTTTGTTTTTAGAAGGTTTGGTTTAAAGAAGCCGAAAGTAGACTGGGTTAGCTTTATGATTGTGCTTCTTGGGCTGCTGGCAATTTTTGCCAACGATAAACAACGGGTACTTTCCACTTTTTATTACAGTCCGTATGCTTTTTTCTTCGGGATCGATAAGAGTTTGGTTGCCGATATTCCTTCGCCCCAGAAACGGGTTGATGTCAGTGCGGGGGCCGTTTGTCATTCCGATAGTTTGATCGTCGTTTTTGTTGCAGGAGAGGCTATGCGGGCCGACCATCTGAGCTTGAACGGGTATTCACGAAAAACATTTCCGTTGATGGAGAAAGAAAATCCGGTTTCGTTTAAAAGAATCTATTCCGAATGGTCGTATACCATAAAAAGCTTGCCGCAGATATTTACCCGCGCCGATAGTGTAAACCATTGGCCCCTGGTGAATGAAAAGACGTTCATCTCCATTTTTAATACCTGTGGGTATCAATCGTGGTGGATTGGAAATCAGGATCTGAACAAGTTTTTAAAACCACTTTCCGACGAATGCGATACGGTTCAGCTTTTTTCGTATACCAGGGATGGAAAGCGTTACGATGGAAATATGTTGCCGGCAATTCGCCATGCGGTCGATTCCGACGATCCGAAAAAATTGATTGTGGTTCATCAGTTTGGTTGCCATTGGTGGTATCCGTCCAATTGCCCCCGGGAGTTTGAGAAATTTAAACCGGTGATGAAAACCAAAAATATTTCCCGGTACGACAGCCTGAAAATTGTGAATTCGTACGACAATACAGCCTGTTATACCGATTTTTTCCTTTCAGAGATTGTAAAGATGTTGAAAGATAAAAAAGCAATCTTGATTTATCTTTCCGATCACGGAGAATTGTTGGGTGAAGATGGAAAATGGATCCATGCCCAGCAAACGGACTTCGAAAAAAATCCGGCCTGCATCATTTGGTTCTCCGATGAGTATGCCCGCAGGTATCCCGAAAAGGTTAAATCGGCGCAGCAAAACAAGGACAACCATTTCCGTACCGATTTTCTTTTTCATTCCATTCTTGATGCCGGCGATATTTGTGCCCCGGTTCGGGTTGACGCGTTAGATCTTTTTAACCAATACCACTGAAAGGATAATGGTCTTTTTGTTCTCCGGTGTGGGATTCGTGAAGATCTCATTCTG
>DAOQAB010000006.1:0-3740 GCA_035353695.1 Prolixibacteraceae bacterium | reverse complement strand
CGGTTCAACGATTCAACCCAATGTCTCTTATTCAATTTTCCAGCAAATTTCATCGATCGGCAATTGAGAATTAGGCATAATATATTCCGGCACTTGCTTCCCGGTTTCGAGGAAAGCCATATAGCGCTTGCATTCATTATACTTATCGGAGTTTGAACAGTACTTTTTTTTGTAAGTTCTTACCATGACATCCGATTCAAGAAAGGTCTGGTTAAAGAATTTGCATTCTTCAATGATCGGGCAAATTTTATGTCGCATTATTTCCATCGGACTAATGAGTTAAACCCTAAAAAATGAAACCAATTCTTTTAACGATTGGGCTTGGGCCGACAATTCTTCGGCACCGGCAGCCATCTCTTCCGATGCGGCAGCATTTTGCTGGGTAACATGGTTCATCTGTTGGATTGAAACATTTACCTGCGAGATGCCGGTGGTTTGTTCAATGGTAGAGTTGACAATTTCCTGAACCAAATCGGTCGATTCGGATATTTTGGGCAACATTTTGGCAATTTCTTCTTCGACATGGATGGTGGCTTTTGCCCCAGCATCCGACACGGTGAGGATATCGGAGGAAAGGACTTTGCTGCTGTCGGCAAGTTTGCGTACTTCGGAAGCAACCACCGAAAAGCCGCGGCCATATTCGCCGGCGCGGGCTGCTTCAACGGCCGCATTCAATGCAAGGATATTGGTTTGAAAAGAGATGTCGCTTACCGACCGGATTTTGTTCGAAATGTTATTGTATGATTCGATCACGTTGTGAGACCCTTCGGCCACTCCAGCAACCAGTTCCTTGCTTTGGCCTGTGATCTTCCCGGTTACTTTTGCTCTTTCCATGTTCGATTCGAGGGTTGCCGTGAGCTCTTCAATCATGGCCGAAAGTTCTTCCAGCGAGGATGCCTGTTCTGCGGCTCCGCTAGAAAGTTCTTCCGACATAGCTCCTAATTGTTCGCTGTTCATTTGAACATTCGATGCTCCGTTTTGGATCTCGCTGATGACACTTCGTAAGCTGTTGGTCAGGTGAACCAACGAGTTCTGCAATGTCCCCAGTTCGGATTTGGATTCCGATTCAGTGGTTTGTATGGTTAGGTCACCTTCTGATAGTGCTTTTACATTCTCAATTGCCGATTGTAATGGCTTGGCAAGTTTTTTATTGATGCTGTAAAACAGGTAGGAGCCAAGCGCAAATGTTAATGGTGAGGCCCAGACCATGTGAATGGTGCCTAATTGGGATACAACGGCTGAAAGAAACCAGCAAATCAATCCAAACACAACGGCCCAGAAACTGACCGTGAACATCACCGACTTTTTAAAAATGTACTTTAGGATCAGCGTTGCAATTGGCAGCGAGATAAGCAATGCGACTAATGTGTTAATAATACGTTCCATCTATATTCCCCTTTTATTTAGTAAGTTATTTTTGAACTGAGTTGCGGAGAGGAACCTTTTGCTGCAATCATTGTTTGCATTACCCTGTTTTGCCCAATGATGGTTAAAGATGTGAGTTCAGCTCATCACTGAACTCACAATTGCTTAACATTCACCAAATAATCCCCAACCTAATTTTTTTCAGCATTTCTACCCCTGAATGCCGATTTTTATATGATCCTCATTTCATTTTTTCAAAAATGTACGCAAGCTCATCCACATCGATTTCTTCTTTCATTGGGAGTCTCAAGTTTTTTTCAACCTCTTGCGATTGTTCCTGGATGTTGAAATTGCTGGAATAGGTTAACACGATGATTTCCACCAATGGATTTAACGAAGCATTTTTGAAAAGGATTTTCGTGTTTGCCGTTCTTTCCGATTCAAAATTGGTTTTTAAAAAAATGAAATGGAATTCTGTTTGGTTAGCCATTATCAACCCGTCCTGTATGTTGTAAGCATACTCTACCATCGCAGCTTTAACCCCAAAAACATCCATGATAAGGTTGCCAAGCGATTTTGCCAAATCGGGGCTTTCAACAACAATTAATATGTGAACTTTCTGCATGGTATTCATCCAACTTTAACGATACAAAGAAAGATGAACAATTCCTTCGCTTTGATAGTAGAAAAACTAAAAATGAGAGAGGTAAGTACGAAAAAAGAATGTAATATTTACGTAGTAGATTTACCCGCTAAATTCTTACCAGCGCGTTTTTTATGGCAAAAACCACCAAACTGACCGAATTTGGAGTGCCGGTACGCAGTAGCAGGTCTGATCGGTGTTTTTCGACCGTACGTGGGCTGATAAACAGTTTGTCGGCGATTTCGTTGGCCGAAAAGCCCCGGCACAGGAAGTTAAGAACAGTTTGCTCACGCTCGGTCAGCTGAATATTCGTGTTAGGGGCACGGTTGTTTACCATGTTGAGGAGTAGCTCCTGTGAAAAGTATTTTCCACCCTTCATGACGGTTTCGATGGCATGTTCCAGTTCGTCGTAATCTGACTCTTTAATGATGTATCCATCCACCCCCAGATCGTTCATGATTTTGAAAAATTGCTCTTCGCTGTTCATTGAAAGGACGATTACCTTCAGGTTCGGGTGCATTTGCCGGGCAATCTTCACGGCCTCATCCCCCTTCATTACGGGCATATTAATGTCGATGATTACCAGGTCGGGTACAACGTGCTGCAGCTGATCGATAAACTCTTTCCCGTTTGATGCTTCTATAACCACTTCGGTGTTTTGCATGTCGCGTAGAAGCATTTTTAAGCCGTTCCTTAAAATCGTATGATCATCAACAATGGCAATTTTCATTGGTACTGTCATTTAGTGTTTGTAGGAAATATAATCTTTAGTAAAAAGCCGTTTCCGGGCGATGTTTCAATATCGAAATTCCCTTCCAGAATTTTTACACGGTTAATTATACTAAATAATCCCAAATGGTGGTTCGAATTTTTCATTTTTTCTTCCCAATCAAATCCAATTCCGTTATCCGAATAGGTAAGCTGAATGGCGTCGTTCTCCTGGTAGATGTCAAGTTTTATGTGGTCTGCTTCAGCGTGTTTCAGCGAGTTGTTGAATGCTTCAATGATAATGTTGTAAATCATGATCTCCTTTAATTCGGGGAAACGCATCTCTCCTATGGTGTTGTTTATTTGAATGTTGATTAGCTTTTTCTTCGTTTCAAAGAACTGGTTGAGCGCTGCGGTCAGACCAAAATTGGTGAGTACATGAGGGCTTAAGTTGTTTGAGATCTCGCGTACCGACGATATCGTATCTTTCAATATGCGCTTGATGTCGTTTAGTGTGTCGGAATAGGGGCGTAAATCTTCTTTCCTCGACAGTACGGAAAGGTACATGTTCATGCTCGAAAGCAGAGGTCCGACATTGTCGTGAAGGTCGGCTGCCAGCTTTTTTCGTTCGCGGGTTTCTATTTGGGTGCTCACATTGTTTAGTGTTCGTTCCATCTCTTTCTTACCAGAGATGTCGCGTATGGTACACAGCAGCATCGGTTCGTTCCGATAGGTAATTGTCGAAGTGCTTATCTCTACATTGACGGTTGTCCCGTTGTGATTGATCATTTCACAATCGAATGATGGGATTGATGATCCTGATTTCATGTCGGTCAATAGTTTATAGACGAACTTGTGATATTCTTTTGGAAAATATGAATCTAAAATGTCCTGTTTGTGATACTCTCTTGAGCCATTGAGCTGATAGAAACTTTCGTTGGCATCGACAATTTCGAGCTGCATATTCAGCAAAATGATTGCGTCTTTACTGTTGTTAAAAATGGAGATAAAACGCTCTTCGGTC
>DAOQAB010000005.1:0-74130 GCA_035353695.1 Prolixibacteraceae bacterium | reverse complement strand
CAGTCATTGAACTACTAATCGACGATGGGGTCAAATCGCGCGGTCACAGGCTCACCATTATGAACCCTTCGTTCAATTATGTCGGGGTCTCCGTAGGTAAACACAAAATCTTCACAAAGATGTTTGTAACGACCTATGCCTCAAACTTTACGGATAAATAAAGCCTCGATGAAAAGAACGATCCTGATCCTGTTGTTTCTCTTTTCAATATTCAGTCTTCATGCCCAAAAGCTGACACTCGACGGATATGTGAAAGAAATGGAGGGGGTATATTTTTTTGAAGAGGCCATACCCATTTCTCTTGACAAAGAGGTCAAAACGATCAGCTATAATTTAATTCACAATCGTTTAAATTTCAAAACATATCCCATCAAAAATCTGGTGATTGATCTGGAAATGAGGAACAGGCTCTATTCCGGCAAATTGATCGGGCAAATTCCGGGATATGCCAATGCCATTGCTGCCGATAGCGGTCTGGTCGACCTTTCCTGGAACATTGCCAAAGGAGAAAAATATTTTCTCAATACATCAATCGATCGTATCTTCATTGACTATACCCTGGGGAAATGGCAAATCAGGGTCGGGCGGCAACGTATCAACTGGGGTATAAACCTGGTATGGAACCCCAACGACATTTTCAATGCCTTTTCATACATGGATTTCGACTACGAAGAACGCCCCGGCAGCGATGCGATCCTTATCTCCTGGTATCCATCGGGTTCATCATCTTTTGACCTTGCTTACAAAGCATCAAAACTTGAAAAAGAGAGAACATTGGCAGCAAAATACCGTTTCAACCTCTTCGATTACGATTTCCAGTTTCTCGCTGGTCAAACCGGATACGACTATGTGCTGGGAGGAGGGTGGTCGGGGGCGATTTGGAACCTTTCGTTCAGGGGTGAAGCTTCCTGGTTCAAGCCACAGCATCAAAAAGAAAAACTTTCGGAAGAAGCCTTTTCTGCAACGGTTTCGCTGGATTATACATTCAGTAATTCGCTCTATCTGCACACTTCATTCCTTTACAACAGCATGGGAACAACCGGAAAAGGCATGGGGTATTCGCTGATCAACCCCAACCAACAATTGAGTGCCAAAAACCTTTCTATTGGCAAATACGAACTTTTTGGCCAACTATCCTATTCCTTTGGATCGTTAGTCAATTCGAGCATCGCGGCAATGTACAATCCGGTCGATTTTTCAATTTATGTGGGTCCGTCGGTTGCAATTTCGCTTCACAACGACATCGAATTTTTCCTTACATCTCAACTTTTATTCGGAGACAAAGGCTCTGAATATGGGTCTCTTGGAGATGTCTATTCCTTTTTTGGACGACTTCGCTGGAGTTTTTAATTCGATTTTTTAACCTTTACAGGAGCTGTTCTGTAAAACTTTTCTATATCTTCATTTTTTTTTAACTCAAAAACGATATGGAAATTCGCATTAAGGAAGTGCAAACGAAACGAGATTTACACGATTTTATTTACCTGCCGGAAAAAATTCATAAAAACCATAAAAACTGGTTTCCACCTATTTACACTGACGACAAAACATTTTTCAACCCAAAAACCAATAAATCATTCAGTTATTGCGATCACGTTTTGCTATTGGCTATAAAAGGGAACGAAGTGGTTGGCCGGTGCATGGGGCTTATTCATCACAAGTACAATACCGAGCACAACGAAAAATGCGGAAGATTCTCATTTATCGAAACATATAACGACTACGATGTTTTTCACGCATTAACCGACTATGTCGCTCAATGGGCAAAAGGGAAAGGAATGACGTCGCTTGTTGGTCCGCTCGGTTTTTCCGACAAAGATCCGCAAGGGTTCCTTTATGAAGGATACGACGAAGTAAATGTCATCGCTTCGAACGGGAATTTTCCATACATGAATGAGTTTTCCGAAAAAGATGGCTTTACCAAAAAGGTCGATCTGGTTGCCTACAAAATTGAAATACCCGACAAATTCCCTCCTGTTTATGAAAAGGTTGCTGAACGGTTTAAACAAAACAACCAAAACATCCGGATTGCAGAATACAAACGAAAAACCCAGTTCAGACCAATCATTAAACCGATTCTGACACTGATTAATGAAACATTTTCAGGGATCTACGGCTTCACCCCCTTTTCGGAAAAAGATATGAGCGATTATGCAAACCGCTATATCTTCTTATTGGATCCACATTTCATTAAAGTGGCTCTCAATGAAAAAAATGAAGTCATCGGGAACATTATTGCCATGCCCGATATAAGCGAGGGTGTTCAGAAGTGCCGGGGACGGCTTTGGCCCTTTGGCTTCCTCCATGTTTTTTCGTCCAGCAGAAAAACCAACCGGCTGGTTTTGTTACTGGGTTCTATCGACCCCCGCTATCAGGGACGAGGCATCGATGTGGTAATGGGAATCAAAATGCTTGAGTCGGCAAAAAAATATGGGAAAACGGTAATAGACTCGCATTTGGAACTTGAAACCAACACCATGGTTCGAGCCGAAATGGAACGAATGGGGGGTGTTGTTTATAAAAGATTTCGTATTTATCAAAAAGATATTTAGCATATAAACAGGACAATAACCATTATCTCATAAAGCAAAATAAAAACGAACACAAAAACCTATTGATTGACAAAACCATACACTTTTACTGAATTGTTTTTTGAAGGACAACTCTTTTTTTAAAAAAACTTTTCTATATCTTCAATTTTTATTTAACCTTACCGATATGGAAATTCAGATTAAAGAAGTACAGACCAAAAAAGAATTTAAAGAGTTCATTTATTTACCAGAAAAGATTCATAAAGACCATAAAAATTGGGTTCCCCCCCTCTACTCCGACGACAAAACATTCTTTAATCCCAAGCTCAACAAGTCATTCGAATTTTGCGACCACCTATTGCTTATTGCTATTAAAAACGGCGAAGTGGTAGGAAGGTGTATGGGGCTGATCCATCATAAATACAATGCCGAGCATAATGAAAGATGCGGAAGGTTTTCTTTCCTCGAGACGTACGATGATCAGGAAGTATTTCATGCGTTGATCGATTACGTAGCCAAATGGTCGAAGAAGATGGGGATGAACCAATTGGTTGGGCCTCTTGCTTTCTCCGATCACGACCCCCAGGGTTTTCTGATTGAAGGGTACGACGAAATCAACGTCGTTGCTTCAAACTGCAACTTTCGCTACATGACCGATTTGTGCGACAAAGATGGATTGACCAAAAAAGTCGATCTGGTAGAATACAAAATAGAGATTCCGGACAAATTTCCTCCCATTTATGACAAGATTGGGGAACGTTTTAACAAGAACCATCAGAACATCAGGATAAAAGAATACACCAGCAAATTACAGTTCCGACCAATCATTAAACCAGTTCTGACGCTGATCAACAATACGTTTACCGATGTATATGGTTTCACCCCTTTCAGCGACAAAGAGATGAAAGATTATGCAAACCGGTATATTTTTCTGTTGAGTCCTCATTTCATTAAGGTCGCCTTGAATGAAAACAACGAAGTTATCGGTGCAATTATTGGAATTCCGGACTACAGTGTGGGATTTAAAAATTGCAAAGGCCGTTTATTCCCGTTTGGCTTTATCAAATTACTAACCGGGCATAAAACGAAAATGCTGGTTCTGTTACTGGGGGCTGTTGATCCTCGTTATCAGGGTCGTGGAATTGATGTTTACATGGGGATAAAGATGCTCGAATCGGCTAAAAAACATGGAATAAAAGTAATCGACTCCCACCTTGAGCTGGAAACCAACACTAAAGTTCGTGCCGAAATGGAACGAATGGGTGGTGTTGTTTATAAGAAATACCGGCTCTATCAAAAAGATTTATAATTCAACCAATCAAAATAGGAGCCCGTTTTCGACGAAGAGAACGGGCTTCCTTTTTTGAATTCGTTTTACAGTTTTCTACTAATATCCAAACAATTCATCCAGGCTCAGTTCTTCCACTTCGCCCAATGACTTCAGTGCTTTTTGATCCAGCTTATCTTTCTTCCCAAGGATTAAATAATTAAATTTCTGCCCTTTGATCTGTGTATTGAAGAATTTTTCAAAATCGTCAATGCTCATGTTTTTGGCTGCTTCATAAACATCTTTCCGAATATCGTAATCGATTCCGCGATCCATGTTGCTGAGCCATGTCCAGAAAATCCGGTCTTTGGTAATCCTCTCCGAATTGATCTTTTTCACAATTGCTTCGCGTGCCCCATCATACTGTGTTTTTGCTTTTGGCATATCGTTCATCAGTTTGATAAGTGTTTCGGTTGCGATGGGCAATTTATCAGCCTGTGTCCCCAGATAACCAACCAGACAATTCAACCGATCGGGTTTCGAAGCGATGGAATAACCCGAAAAAGCAGAATAAGCCAGCGCCTTCGACTCTCTGATCTCCTGAAATACCACCGACGATAAGCCACTTCCATAATACTCGTTGTAGATTCGTGCTGCAGGGATCAAATCTTTCGAAAATTTTTCACCGTTGGAAAGCAACAGGATATTTGCCTGGTTAATGTCGTAATCGACCACATAGACCTTGCTTTTGGCATACTTCACCTGTTCAAACTTTCTAGTAGCTGGAACATCGGCCAGTTGCGCCGGTATCTGATGATCTTTTTTGATAGTCTCTTTAACTGTACTCATTTCCGACGGGCCATAATAAAAAACCTTGTGTTTGAAACTGGTCAGTCCTTTTATCAGTGACACCAGTTCTTCCGGGTTGATTGCCTTTAGTTCGGCTTCTGTCAAAAGATATTTCTTCGGATTATCCTTCCCATACATGCCGTAATAGTACATTGCATCCCACAAAATGGCATTTTGATCCGATTTCTGGTCGAGCCGGTCTTTCAATATTCGGGCCACATAATCGGTATAGGCCTTAGGATCGGCCTTGGCATGAGACAACAAATGTTCGAGCAACTCCACGCCCTTGCTGTACGAACTGTTCAATCCACTGATCGTCACATACGAACGTTCATTGTCGGCTGCCACCGAAAGATCGAGCCCGTACTTATACAATTCTTTCTGAAAATCGGATGCACTGTATTGGTCGGTTCCAATAAATTTGAGATACCCGACAGCCAGATCAAACTTCAGATTATTCCAGCTTCCCATGTCAACAATGTATTGCAATGAGAAAAGATCGTTTGTTTCGTTCCTGATATAATAGAAATCACATCCGTCCTCAATGTTCTCTTTTGAAATTTTTTCATTGAAGTTGACAAAAACAGGTGCAACATCAGTGCTTTTCATGGCCTTGAATTCTTTTGCAAAGTCAGACTCAAGATCACGATTTACGGGCACCGCTGTGATGGCTGGTTTTTCGACTTTAACCAGACTGGTATTTGCCCCCTGCTTTTTATAAACAACCACATAATCGTTGCCAAACTTCTCGTTTGCAAACCGGATGATCCCATCTTTGGTAATTTTCTCCAGAGAGTCGGTAAAACACAAAGCCTGCTCATGGGTCTGACCTGAAACAAATTCGTCCATCATCTCGTATGCACGCCCTGCATTGCGTTCTTCCAGCCGGATCTTCGACAGCTTGATATCATTAATTACCGCTTTGATAAGCCACTCGTCAAAATCACCGGCTTTAATTTTATTGACTTCAGAAATAAGGAGGTTTTTAACTTCTTCCAACGACTGGCCTTGCAACGGAGTGCCCTCCAATACCTGAATACCATATTCCCGTAAAGGATAATAATATGAACCTGCCTTCAAAACTTTCTGCTTTTGTACCAGGTCAAGGTCAATCAATCCGGCCTGGCTATTGCTCAAAAGCTTGTTGATGATCGTCATGTATGGCTGATCGGAAGATCCAATTCCCCCCACGCGAACGGCCACCGAAACATTCTCCGGCTCTGGCCCAACCACCTCGGCTTCAACATCTTTCTTAACAGGCTCTTCTTTGGGATTCTCGATTTTTGGCAGCTCTTTGGGATTCAAATCCCCAAAATATTGATCAATCAGTTTAATTGTCGGTTCAAACTGAATATCGCCCGAAAGGGCAACCGCCATGTTGTTCGGAACATAAAACGTATCGAAAAACTTCTGGATATTGATCATTGAAGGATTCTTCAGGTGTTCGGGATATCCAATAATATCTCTGCCATAAGGATGTGTAGGGAAGAGCAACGCCATCATTTTCTGGAAAGAACGCTGGGAATCCATGTCCTGATACATGTTGAATTCTTCGTAAACCGTCTCAAGCTCCGTATGAAATAAACGGAGTATAATACCATGAAACCGCTCGCTTTCAACCTTTGCCCAACGTTCAAGTTCATTTACCGGCACATCGTTAATATAAACCGTCGATTCATAATCGGTACCGGCATTGGTATTTTTTGCACCAATCGACGACATCAGCTTGTCGTATTCGTTGGTTGCCACGTACTTTGCCGCCTCCTGCGAGATACGGTCAATTTCCTTGTAGATTTTCTTCTTTTCTGCCGGATTGTTGGTTGCCCTGTACTTTTCATAAAGCTGTTCAATCTGGCCGATCAATTTACTTTCTTCATCCCAGTTTACAGTTCCTAATCGTTTTGTACCTTTAAACATCATGTGTTCAAAGTAGTGTGCCAATCCGGTTGTTTCTTTGGGCTCTGAAGTAGAACCAGCCCGAACACCCACAAGGCAGGTAACCCTGGGCTCATCGGAATTGGGAGACAGATAGACTTTAAGGCCATTTTTCAGGGTATAAATCCTGGCCTTCAGCGGGTCATTTTTCACTTCCTCATAAGCATAACCGTTGGAATCGGTTTTCTGTGAAGTTTGATACTTTTGGGTTTTTGGATTACATGAGCTTACCATAAAAAGAACGAGTAAACTCAGAAGAAGATTTTTTCTCATAAATTTTGTGAAATTAGTTTATGTTTGATGACAACGGAAAGTTAGTCAAATGATTGTATAAAACAGCACAACAAATGACAAAATATTTTCATACGATAAAAAACCAGAGACAATCAGGATCACAAAAAAACGACAATAAAGATTTCAGGTCGCTACAAGCCATGACGAATTTTTAAACCGGATTGATAATTTATTCGACACCAATTCGCCCAGAAGCGATATTTCTGCAGCCTGCGAAAAAGCTCACGAATTGATTTCAATCGGTCCGGGAAGAAATGATTTTGTATTTGTAACCGTGAAAAAAAACTCCGGTTATATGAAAAATCAATTGATTTTCATATCTTTTGTATTTATGGATGTTTTTTGGGTGGAGTTTTCATTTACACACGATAATTGAAACTTCGATTCTGGTATTGATATACGAACGAAAAAATTCTGTCCATTATGAAGAAACAAATTCTATATTTTCTTCTCCTCGCCTGGGCCATTAGTTTATCAGCACAAAATGCCGACTGGATACAACAAAGCCCACCCGCAACAACCGAATCGCTTTTCGATTTGGAAATTGTGATACCAGGTACAATCGTGGCTGTAGGAGATAACGGAACAATCATTAAATCAACTGACGGTGGAATTAACTGGCGTAAAAAAAATTCTTACACTTCGGGCAAGCTTTACGATGTCGAATTTATCAGCCCTACAACTGGTTTTGTGGTTGGTGCCAGCGGCATAATCCGAAAAACCATCGATGGAGGAGAGACCTGGACCAATCAGAATTCAGGGATAAACAATACATTGTATTGCGTAAAATTCATCGATCCACAAACCGGATGGGCGTGCGGGACAAACCACATTATAAAAAAAACAACAGATGGTGGCGAAACCTGGGTTACACAATATAACACAGAATCCTTTTCATACATAGAAGGATTCCATGCTTTCGATGCGAATAAACTGATAGCCGCAGGCTGGGGATCGGGAACAAAAGCCGAATTATACACATCTCAAGATGGAGGAACCAACTGGACCGGTTTGGATTTAGGAAATGTTTGGATGAAACGTCTTCGTTTCCTCAATACCATGAAAGGCTGGATAGCCGGGGTAACCTATTTCAAATCAACAATCACAACCGATGAGTGGGGATCATCATCTGTTAATATTGAGGGAGAAAAAGCTGCCATGTGGAAAACCGAAGATGGAGGAGAAACCTGGACTACTTATACCTTCAATGAGAGCAAATGGCTTTATGATGTTGGATCCATTGACCAGGAGAAGACTGTGGCTGTAGGTGAAAATGGGTTGATTTTATATACCTCCAATAATGGCACAAACTGGTCCAATGTGAGCCTACCACTGTTATCATCAACTTCGCTCAGGTCGGTGCAGTTTGAATCGACACTCACCGGATACATTGCAGGGGATAACGGCACAATTCTGAAAACCTCCGACGGAGGTTTAACCTGGAGTCAAATTGGACACGGAGGAACCACCAACACCCTGGAGTCCATCTGCTTTGTAAATGACTCAACAGGTTGGTCTACCGGATCAAACGGAACGATTATCAATACAACAAACGGAGGAAACTTTTGGAAGGTTCAAAAAAGCAAAACAACAAACAGCTTTCAGGACATTCAATTTATTGACTCAAACAGAGGATGGTGTGTCGGATATTACGGAACTATTCTGAATTCAACCGATGGTGGTACAACCTGGACCCAACAGACCAGTGGAACAACCAAGTCACTGTATTCCATTTATTTCATCAGCTCAACGACAGGATGGGCCGTTGGAGAAAGTGGTACAATCCTGCACACATCCAATGGCGGTACAACCTGGAATAGTCAGACGTCAGGAATCACCAACCGATTAGAATCTCTTTTCTTTCTGGATGAGTTAAATGGTTGGGCAGGATGCTGGGACAAGATTATACACACAACCGATGGTGGAAACACCTGGAATACCATTGACATTGGGAATACCGACGGCTGTAACGATTTGTATTTTACCAATCAAAACACCGGATGGTTTGTTGGTGGAGCGATTTATAAAACCACCGACGGCGGATTAACCTGGTCAAAACAGTTCGACATGGATTATTATGACTACGGTTATTTATTTAAAATCCATTTTCTCGACAATCAGGTTGGCTATATTTCAGCCGGGAATGGTAAAATACTGATTACAAACGATGGCGGAAATTCTTGGGGAATAGTAAAAACAGACTATCAGAATGAATTTAAAGACGTATGTTTTGCAAATTCAACAACCGGATGGGTCATCGGATACAATGGCCTCATTTTAAAAACGACAAACGGGGGAGGAAATGTAATGCCAATGGTCAATTTGCCAGAAACCAACCTGATATACCCTGAAAACTACACCTCCCATGTCAATCTGAATCCGGTATTAAAATGGCAATCAACCGATAAGGACCTTCATTACCAACTCAACGTATTAAAAGACAATGACACAATTGTGTTTGAAGAGGTTGCTGCGGATTCTGTGACTTTGCAAAACCTTGAGGCCAATTCGTGGTACAACTGGAGTGTGAGGACAATTAATAACGAAGGAATCACCGGAAACTGGGCATCCTCCTTTACCTTTATAACCTGTAGCCCTCCATCTGCCGAATCCATCTATCTTAATTGGCCTTATAAATTCACCCCTCTATCCAATGCCATTCAGACAACCCTCGAATGGTCTAAAAGGTGGGATGCTGCCAACTATCGAATACAGGTTTCAAAAGACTCAATTTTTAACCAAATAGTTATCGACACAACGGTGACAAGCGAATCGATAGAAACCTTACTGGAGTACTCAACGGCCTATTACTGGCATGTTACTCCTTTTAATTCATGTGGTTCAGGTGGATGGTCTGAAACAGGGAATTTCTTCACCCAAAGCAAGCCATACATAAACATCAGCACACCATCAAGTTGGAGTAGTTACTTCCCAGGCGATAAAATTTCCATATTCTGGATTGACAACATCGACAACAACTTACTGGTTCTTCTATACAAGGGAGCTACTGTACTTGATACAATTGGATTTACCATCGACGAGTACCAAAATAATTTAGAATGGACCATTACGGATCCAACGCTTTTGGGAAATGATTTTTTAATTGTAGTAAAGGATACTTTATCAGATATTACAGGGAAAAGCGGGAAATTTTCGATAATGAGACCAAACATTAGCGCTGTAAGACCTGAAGCCGGAACAAAAATCTACCGTGGTTCAACAAACAACCTTATTTCGTGGTCCGACAATTTGGCTAAAAATCTGGTTGTTTTATTGTATAAGAATGAGGTCTTTATTGACACGATCTTTAAAACATCAGATACCTTTCAATTTTCGTTTTTGTGGGATGTAAATCCAGATTTGATTCCCGGGAATGATTATTACATTGTAGTTAAGGATCCCGTTTCGGGTATATCAGGGAATAGCCCCTACTTTTCAATAGAAAACCCAACCATTATAGTCTCTGCACCAACAATTGATACAAAATGGGAAATTGGCAGTGAGAACAATCAAGTTTCCTGGTACTACAAAATATACAACACCTTACTGCTTTTGCTCTACAAAGGTAATATCTTAACTGACACACTGGGTTATACAACCGATGCATATGTCACAGCTTTTAGCTGGAACATTCCGTTAGATCAGCTCGTTGGTTCCGATTATCAGATCGGATTCAGGGATACGTTGCTCGACTTGATCTTTTTCACTCAAAATTTCACCATTTATTCGAGTACCGGATTCGAGAACTTTTCAGAAGCAGTTGACGTCAATATTTACCCCAACCCTGGAAAAAACTTGATTTCGGTTGAATTTAACCATCTACCGACTGGATTAACTGAATTAGAATTATATAGTATTGACGGAAGAATGGTGATAAAAAAGAAGCTCCTCCGCTTAAAGAATGACATTGATGTTTTCCAACTTCAACGTGGAATTTATATTGCTGAAATTAAAAATGGGAACTTAAAGTTTTATAAGAAACTGATCAAAAATTAAAACCAAGCACAGGAAAAAAGAGAAAAAGATAGCCCTTCGTTCAACCCGGATAAACCGCTAAGTTAATTTCAACACGTCCAACACTTCCGAGATTTGAATATCATCGTCGAATCCGATCTCAAAATGGCACTGCTTGTACCAATGATTCCGTTTCTCCAGCGTTTCATCGATGAATTTGATCAGTTCCTCTTCGCTTTTCCCCTTGATTAGTGGACGTTCGGTTTTCGATTGCATCAACCGTTCGGCCAAAATGCGGGGGGTACCATTCAGGTAAAGCGAAATCCCGGTCCGATTGATCAACTCCATGTTGTCGAAAAAGCAGGGCGCTCCCCCACCCGTCGAAATAACCACATCTTCAAATTCTGAAACTTCGAGTAAAGCCCGTTGCTCTACCTTCCGAAAGCCTTCTTCACCTGATTCCTCAAAAATCTCAGGAATTGTCTTGAAATTCCGCTCTTCGATATAACCGTCAAGGTCGATAAACTGAAGCTTTAACTTTTCGGCAAGTTCTCTCCCGACAGTCGATTTGCCGCTACCCATGTAGCCAATTAAATAAATGCGCATAAAAATTGATCAAAGATGCTGGATGCTCGATACTGGATTCTGGTCCGATAATAATCGAAGATTCGGTCTCGAGAATGACAGCGATTTGTTTCTGATTCCTTATTTATTATTGATTATTCCTTTTCCCCTAAAACTTAATTCCACCTGAAGTGCGGTTGAATCCAACATCCAGTATCCAGTAACCAGTAACCAGCATCGAGTGTCGGAACTAGAACAACGACATTTGGTTCGGGTTTTCATCTTCCTTGTCACCCCGGTCGATTTCAAAAGGAATATCATCGAAAAAGGGCGACTTCTTCTCTTCCTCCTCACCCTCCAATACCGGTTGGTGATCATCTTCGTCTTTAACAACAGGCTCTATTTCAACAATATTTTCGACCTGATAAGTACTCAAGCGCTTCCCTTTTGCCTTGAACGACTTAACCCCTATGAATTCGGCAACTTCAACAATTTCGTTTTCCCGTTCGCTATTCTTCCCTCCAAATTCAATTTCAAACCGTGGATAATGAACCCAGGTAATACTAATCAGCTTATTGGCTGCATTTTCTCCAATAAAATTCTGAGGTTTATTTGTTGGGGTATCGGCTTCAATCTGGAAACGCTTCACATAATAATATCCCTGTTCTTCGTCCCAATAGATCACCGACAACGTCTTATCCGGATCGAACTTCTCGATCGCCAGCAAATCGTCGTTAAAGTGGTTCGACAGGTCAAAATTATAGATTTCAAAATCACCATTTTTTGTAATAATGAGCAAACGGTCTTCGCCCATAAACTCGCCCAGGTATTCTCCGCGTTTATCGGCATTGAGCCGCTTCACATCGGGATCGAACCAAATTTTTCGTCCACCCAGGGTAGAAATACCTTTTTCTTTTAAGGCAATTTTATGAACATCATTCCGGGTCATCACATTTCCCATCGACTGCCGGCCTTTAATGGCCAGCTCTCCCAAATCAACCTCAAAGACCAGTTTCTTCAGACGGGGCTTTGGTTTCAGGGTTACCTTCAACACTTCAGCCTCACCATTGGGATTGGCACTGAAATAAAGGATCTTCGAGCCGGCAGTTCCCTGTGTTATGTCGTATTCCTTATCGCGGGTAACACCAGTAACCGCAAAACGTTTCATATAGGTAGCACCCGCCTTACCGTCGCGGTAAACCACATTGTAGATGGTCCGGTTATCGTTCTTTTTGAAAACCGAAATGTGCTGAATATTCTTTCCAATAAAAGCTTTGTCGGAGACTTTGGTTACAAAATAAGTTCCTTCTTTCCGGAAGACAATAATATCGTCAATTTCGGAACAGTCGCAAATGTACTCGGCTTTCTTAAGGCTTGTACCCATAAACCCTTCTTCGTAATCGACATAGAGCTTTTCATTGGCAACGATGACCTTACTGGCTTCAATATTTTCAAAACTCCGAATCTCGGTCTTCCGCTCGCGCTTTGCACCATATTTGCTCTTTATCCTGCGAAAATAGTCAATGGTGTAATTGACAATATTGGCAATATCCTTTAAAATTCCGCCAATTTCATTCTCAATGTTCAGAAGGTTTTCATCGGCCTTGTCTTTATTGAATTTCAGGATACGGCCCATCTTGATCTCCATCAGCTTCAAAATATCCTCACGGGTTACTTCCCGTTTGAGTTTGGGTTTCCATGGAGTAAGCCTGAAATCGATATGATTCACTGCTTCGTCCATATTTTTACTTTCCTCAAACTCTTTATCCTTGTAAATCCGTTCCTCAATAAAAATCTTTTCGAGCGAAGCATAATGCCACATCTCTTCCAGTTCGCTTTTGCGTATTTCGAGCTCAAGCTTTAATAGTTGGACCGTCTGATCGGTGCTCTTTCTCAGCACTTCGCTTACACCAACAAACCTGGGTTTATCGTCTTCAACTACAACCGTATTGGGTGAGATTGGAATTTCGCAATCGGTAAAAGCATAAAGTGCATCGATGGTTTTGTCACTTGAAACGCCCGGAGCCAGTTGAATGTTGATTTCAACATTTGCGGCGGTATTGTCATCGATTTTTTTGATTTTAATTTTCCCTTTTTCGGTTGCCTTAATAATCGATTCGATAACCGTAGAGGTTGTCTTTCCAAACGGCACTTCGGTTATTGACAGCGTTTTACTATCTACTTTTTCGATTTTGGCACGAACCCTCACATTGCCACCGCGGGCTCCATCGTTGTATTTCGACACATCGATATAACCACCGGTAGGAAAATCGGGATACAATTCGAAAGGTTCGCCCCGAAGATAGGCAATGGAAGCATCGATCAACTCGTTGAAATTGTGGGGCAATGTCTTTGAAGACAAACCAACAGCAATACCTTCCACACCCTGCGCCAATAACAACGGAAATTTGACCGGCAGACTTACCGGCTCCTTTTTCCTTCCGTCGTACGAAAGCTGCCACTCGGTCGTTTTGGGATTGAAAACCACGTCGAGGGCAAATTTTGACAAGCGGGCCTCAATGTAACGGGGAGCTGCGGCTCCATCGCCAGTTAAAATGTTACCCCAGTTACCCTGACAATCAATGAGCAAATCTTTTTGACCAAGCTGCACCAGCGCATCGCCAATGGATGCATCACCGTGCGGGTGGTACTGCATGGTTTGTCCAATGATGTTGGCCACCTTGTTGAAACGGCCATCATCCATCTCTTTCATCGCATGCATTATACGCCGCTGAACAGGTTTAAACCCGTCCTCAATGGCCGGCACAGCACGCTCCAGGATTACATACGATGCATAATCGAGAAACCACGACTGGTACATTCCTGTCAAGGTTTTCAACTCATGTGTCTCTGGTTGCTGTTCTTCACCTTTGTGAGCTTCCTCTGGTGATGGTGTATTTATTTCTTCCGTCATATTTTGATGTATTGAATGACCGAATAAACTGAAATACTGAAAATAAGTACGAACATACCATTAAGAAAAAACTATTGGGAATTCTTCCTAATTTTTGCCATAATTTTCAATATTTCCATACTTTCGGCATGCAACTTATTTGTTTCAGATTTATTACTAATATTCGACCCAATCAAAAGATCAAGCCACATCTCTGTTTCATCTGCCTCTTCCACTGAAATACTTACTTAACTATTTCAGTAATTCAATCTTTCAGTAATTCAGTAATTTAACTTAAAGTTCTTCTTCTACCTCTACCCGCAAGTTTTCAATAATGAAATCCTGCCGCTCGGGTGTATTTTTGCCCATGTAATATTCCAGAATTTGTTTGATGGAATCCCCTTTGTGAATAGCCACAGGATCGAGGCGAATATCTTCACCGATAAACCCTTTGAATTCGTCGGGCGAAATTTCCCCGAGACCTTTGAACCGGGTGATCTCAGCACTGCTTCCCAACTTTTTGATGGCATCGAGACGTTCATCATCGGTATAACAATACAGCGTCGTCTTCTTGTTCCGCACTCTGAAGAGCGGCGTTTGCATGATATAAACATGCCCTTTGCGCACCAGATCGGGAAAAAACTGAAGGAAAAACGTAAGCAACAATAGGCGGATATGCATTCCGTCGACATCGGCATCGGTCGCAACAATGACTTTATTGTAACGGAGATCGTCGAGACCCTCTTCAATATCGAGCGCTGCCTGTAACAAATTGAACTCTTCGTTTTCGTATACAACCTTTTTCGTCAGGCCGAAACTGTTCAATGGTTTTCCCCTCAAGCTAAAAACGGCCTGGGTATTGACATCGCGGCTTTTGGTGATTGAACCACTTGCCGAATCGCCCTCGGTGATAAACAGGCTGCTTTCATCCTTTCGTTCATCGTTCGTATTGTAATGAACCCGGCAGTCGCGCAACTTCCGGTTATGGAGATTCGATTTTTTTGCCCGCTGTTTGGCCAATTGCTTAATCCCCGAAATTGCTTTCCTTTCACGTTCCGACTCCTGGATCCGTTTCAACAATTGGTCGGCAGTTTCGGGGTTCTTGTGCAGGTAATTATCGAGTTCCTTCTGAACGAAATTGGCAACAAAGTTTCGAACCGACGGGCCATCGGGGCCAATATCCTTCGATCCCAGTTTGGTTTTGGTTTGCGATTCGAAAACCGGCTCTTCCACCTTAATGCTGACGGCCGCAATCACCGATGCCCGAATGTCGGAAGCATCAAACTCTTTCTTGTAAAAATCGCGAAGGGTCTTTACAATGGCCTCCCGAAATGCCATAAGGTGTGTACCGCCCTGCGAAGTATGCTGGCCATTTACAAACGAATAATAATCTTCGCCATATTGGTTTCCGTGGGTCATTGCCACTTCAATATCTTCCCCTCTCAGGTGAATGACCGGATAAATCGGTTCCGTGTCCATGTTTTCGTTGAGAAGATCGAGCAACCCGTTTTTTGAATGGTATTTTTCACCGTTGAATTCAATAACCAACCCCGAATTCAGGAAAGAGTAGTTCTTCATCATCGCCGACACATAGTCTTTGATGTAATGGTAATTCCGGAAGATGGTTTCGTCGGGTTTGAAAACAACCGAAGTTCCATTGGCCTCGGCCGATGGCTTTACTTTCTCTTCCCTGACAAGTAGCCCCTTGCTGAATTCAATCTCCTTCACCTCGCCCTCGCGGAACGATTTGATAACAAAATTCGAAGAAAGCGCATTCACCGCCTTGATACCAACACCATTCAGACCAACCGATTTCTTAAAAACTTTTGAATCGTATTTGGCACCAGTATTCATTTTTGAAGCAGCATCGGCCAGTTTGCCCAACGGAATCCCCCGCCCGTAATCCCGGATAAAAACTTGCGCATCCGAAACGTTTACTTCAATTTTTCGGCCATTCCCCATCATAAATTCGTCGATGGAATTGTCGATCACCTCTTTCAGTAACACATAAATGCCATCGTCGGCCTGAGAACCATCTCCGAGCTTTCCGATATACATTCCGGGTCTGCGGCGAATATGCTCTTGCCAATCGAGCGTTTTAATGGAATCTTCGTCGTAGTTTGTTAGTTCCTGCATCTTTTTTTTCAAATTTCCACAAATATACCAAAAAGGGATTTTTGTTCCGAAACCTTTTATCAACAGGCTTCATTCTTGTTTAACTGCAACTTAACACATTTAAAAACGTTTCAGCCCGGTAAAAGAAAAATATTCCCATCACCGGAAAAAAAAGGAAAATTTGTACTAAAAATAATAAGATCAGACACCTCCCACATAAATGGAATCGATCGTGATGAGGATGAAAAATTGCTCACTTTCGTGTTATAAACCCCCTCAAAAATTAAATGAAAATCCATTCAGAATTGATAAGTTTGTAGAAAATAGTTTCGGGGTTTTTCCATGAATAGACATATATCCGTTATAACAATCCTTATTTTATTGCTGGTTGCTGTTTCGAACGCTTTTGGCGAATATACATTTGAACGGTTGGATGTTCCGGTTTCCCATTCAAATGTGATTACCATCAATCAGGATCAACAAGGTTTTATGTGGTTTGGCACCCGTAATGGGCTGAACCGATACGACGGAGTGAATATTGTTGCATTCCATCATCAAAATTTCGACTCGACCTCACTGATCAACAATCTGGTAAACTCCATTAATATTGGCAACGATAACAACCTCTGGATTGGCACCTACGATGGATTGTCGCTTTTCGACCCCCAACAATTCAAATTTGGAGATGTCAACCACTTCTACCCGATTGATTCCAAACCGGTTTTCGGGGATGTGCTTTCGATTGTCAACGGAAAATCCGGTGAAGTTTGGGTCGGGACCCTTTCAAATGGACTCTATCTGTTCGACACCCGGCAGGGGAAAGCCACTTCGTTCCGGAACGACAAAAATAATGGTGGTCTTTGCAGCGATTTAATCAATGTGGTCAAATATGACTCCAAAGGCAGGCTATGGGCTGGCACCCGCAATGGATTAAGCCTTATTGAAAAAAACGGGGCTCACGTTTCAAACTACTTTTCCAACCCAAACGACAATCAATCGATCACAAGTAACTATATTACAGCTATCGCCGAAGACCACAACGGAACCATCTGGGTTGCAACCACCAATATGGGTTTACAAAAGGTGCGCGAAGAAAATGGACTTATCCGATTTGAAAGAGTCAATTTTTATGAAGATTTTTATTCTTACAATCCAGGTTTTTCGATACTCTCTTTACTTTGTGACCGAAACGGCAACCTATGGATTGGCACCGAGAATGGAGGTTTATATATCCTAAACACCTCAACCCAAAAGGTCTCTCATTACATGAACGACCCTTTTGACTCAAAATCAATCGCAGGAAATTCAATCTACACGATTTTCCAATCAAAAGACGGGATCGTTTGGATTGGCACATACAATCAGGGCGTGTGCTTCTACGACCCTAATAAAATTGAGTTTGAACACTATTTCCAGAACCCAACCCAATCGAATTTCCTGAATTGCAACATCATTAAGTGCATCAGCTACAAAGATCACCAATTAATCATCGGCACCGATGGAGGAGGATTAACCCTTGCCGACATCAATACCAAAAAAGCGGCCCACTACACCAAGAACCCAGCAGCGAACAGCATCAGTTCCAACACCATTATGTGCTTACTGCCCGACCGGTCACAAATTTGGCTGGGAACCTGGGATGCCGGATTAAATCTTTTCGACACCGGGAGAGGAACTTTCAAGCATTACAACCGATTTTTCAGTGCTCACGAAGAGTTTGAAGTTGAACACGTAACTGCCTTTTGCAAAGACCGGAAAGGTACGATCTGGATCGGAACTTTTGGATTCGGACTCAATTACTATTCTCCATCCGAAGATAAAATAATCCATTTCAGCGGTCGCGATGCCGGCAACTCGGTATTTGACACCGAAAACATCCATTGCATCATAGAGGCTTCTTCGGGCGATTTGCTAATGGGAACAATGGATGGACTTTATCGGATTAAAACTCCTTACTCCTCGCCATCGATTACCCGTTACCGATACAACCCCAACGACTCACTATCACTAGGCAACAACCTTGTTGTAAGCCTGTTCGAAGACATCAACAAAAAAATATGGGTTGGCACTATTGGTGGTGGTTTAAACCTTTTTGACATGAAAACCGAGACATTCCTCCAGTTTTCTGAAAAAGACGGACTACCCGAAAACTCCATACGGGGGCTGATCGAAGACCACGAACATAACATCTGGATCAGCACCAATCTGGGTATCGCCTGTATGAATCCCAACACATACAAAATAAAGACCTTCCGAAGTAAAACCGTTAGGGACATGGGAGAATTTTTGTTTAGCTCAACGACCATCGACCCTTCGGGAAACCTCTATTTTGGGGGAAGTAATGGGTTTATCTGCTTCAATCCCCGCAGGATCAAAGAAAATCAGAATATTCCATCCGTTTATTTCTCCGATTTCCGGTTGTTCAACCAGTCGGTTCAGGTAGGGAAGAAAAACTCACCATTAAAAAAACACATCTCTTCCACCGAAAGCATTGTCCTCAAACACAAACAATCGGTCATATCGATCGATTTTGTGGCCCTGAATTATACCGAGCCCGGGCAGAACCAATACGCCTATTACCTCGAAGGGTTTGAACCTGACTGGAATTATTCGGGGCATAACAATACGGCAACCTATACCAACCTTTTCCCGGGGAAATATGTATTCAAGGTAAAAGCATCGAACAACGACGGAATCTGGAACCAGCAACCCACCACCCTGACCATCCGTGTTAAAGCCCCCCTTTGGGCAACCTGGTGGGCATTAACCGGATATATCATATTACTTTCGGCCTTATTCTATATGGTCATGAAGTTTTATAAGAAAAGAGCCATCGAGAAAGAACAACTTCGCAACGAACGAATTCAAAACCAAAACCTTCAGGAGTTAAAAGACCGAAAACTACAGTTTTTCACGAATATTTCGCACGAAATCAGAACCCCCCTCTCGCTGATCATTAACCCATTGGAAGAAGTAATTCAGTTTCCCGAACTGAGCGAAGGTGCCCGCAGGAAAGTGCGTTATGCCAGCGATAATTCTAAATTCCTGTTGAAACTGGTAAACCAGTTGCTCGATTTCCGAAAACTCGACAACAGCAAAATGGACCTGAACCTTTCGAAAGTGAAGTTCAACCAGTTGATATCACAGATTATTGAACTACATCGCTTAAGAGCCGAAGAAAAGAACATTGAACTGGTATTTGAACCACTCGATACGGAAGATCTTTTTTACGTCGACATCGATAAAATTGAAAAAATCACCCACAACCTCTTGTCGAATGCCGTAAAGTTCTCGCCCAATAATTCACTCATTTTCATCCGTATCATTGAGAACAAAACCGCAGGCAATCTGTCGGTCGAAGTAATCGATCATGGCCCCGGTTTGGATGAAGGCCAAATCCCCATGATTTTTGAGCGTTTCTACCAGGGGAAAGCTGCAATCAATCAGGGAGGAACAGGTATCGGGCTGGCCCTTTGCAAAGAACTCTCCGAAATTCATCAGGGAAAACTCGAGGTGGAAAGTAAAAAAGGCGAAGGAAGTTGTTTCCGGTTAGTCATCCCGTCGAGAGTGGAAGCTTATAATGGACTGGAGAAAGTGTATATTGAAGATACCAGGCCAATGCCGCTGGCGCCAATGCCGTTCACACCGGTACAAGCACCGGCACCCGACGACGATTTCCAACGGAAGAACATCAAATATTCCATCATGATTGTAGAAGATGAGCCACAGATTTGCTCCTACCTGGTCGAAGAGTTCTCCAAATACTATAAAACATACTCAGCAGGCAACGGAAAAGAAGCGCTCCGCATCATTACCAAAAACCTACCTGACATGATCATTTCGGACATCGTAATGCCCGAAATGGATGGGTTGGAACTTTGCCGCAAAGTGAAAGGGAATATCGAAACATCACATATCCCGGTAATCCTCCTCACCGCCAAAGTTGAAATAGAAAACCAGATCGATGGGTTGGAAACCGGTGCTGATGCTTACGTACAAAAACCGTTCAACATGAAATATTTAAAAGTGTTGACCAAAAACATCCTTGAAAAAAGGAGTAACATGTTCAAAGCGTTTTCACAAAACAACATCATCATACCCAGCGAGTTGTCGACCAACAAGATGGATGAAGAATTCCTTCAGAAGGTAATCAACTACATCGAAGCCAATATTGAGCACACCGACTTATCGGTCGACATGCTGGCCCAAAACATGAACCTTAGCCGCAGCCAGGTTTACCGGAAAATAAAAGCGCTAACCGACTTTACCGCGAATGAATTTATCCGGCAAATCCGATTAAAAAAATCGTTGAAACTTCTCTCCGAAGGAAATATGAACATCAGTGAAATTGCATACAGCGTAGGGTTCAGCTCCCAATCCTACTTTACCCGCAGCTTCAAAGAATATTATGGGAAATCACCTTCGGAAATAAAAAGTCAGTCAAATTAAACAACCTCGTTCAAAATTGAGACGAATGCTTCAGAAATGAAAGCCTATGCTCTATAAATGAAATTCCTTTTTTTTTAATTATTCTAGTTTTGAATAAATTTAATGTTCGCATCAAAAAAGATGTTTCAACGAGGCTTTTAATAAGCTTAAGAGCTTTCTCAGAAACGAAAGCCGATGAACAAAGAATTTTTGAAGTAATTTTTGTATATTATCCTTCTTTCAGAAAACTTTCATACCAATGAGAAAGAGAAAAGTTGCCATTATTTAAAAATGATTCAAATAATTTTGAAAACTAACAATAATGTTTTAAATCTTAATTTTATGAAAAAAAATCGATTGTTAAATTCTCTTGCTTACAAGGGGGTGCTAATCGTAGCTGTCATAGCTTTTTGCTTCAGCTTGTTTAGTCCCACGGTTAGCTTTGCAAACGACAACGCATTGCAAGGTAAAAAGTTAATTAAAGGGGTTGTCACCGACCAAAAAACATCCAATTCTCTTCCTGGCTTGACCATTATGGTAAAAGGCACCGCTGTTGGTACCGTTACTGATATCGACGGGAACTATTCGATCATGGCATCCGATAAAGATGTACTGGTTTTCAGTTTCGTCGGTTATACCAAAAAAGAAGTATTGGTTGGAAGCCAAACCTCCATTAATGTTGCTTTGAGCGAAGATGTCATGGGCCTCGACGAAGTGGTGGTAACTGGCTACGGTGTACAAAAGAAAAGCGACCTCACAGGTGCTGTTTCTTCCGTATCCGGAGAAAGCCTCACCAAAATGCCAATGGCCAATATTGAACAAGCCATGCAGGGACAAGCTGCCGGTGTTAATATTACCTCAAAATCTGGTCGCCCGGGTGAAGGTGTCGACATCAAAATCCGTGGTATCAGTTCAATCAACGGAACACAACCGTTGGTAATTGTTGACGGTGTTTCCGGCGATTTAAATACTCTTAACCCTAACGATATTGCTTCTATCGAAGTTTTGAAAGATGCTTCTTCTGCCGCTATTTACGGTTCAACCGGTGGTAATGGCGTTATTTTGGTTACAACCAAAAAAGGAAATGCAGGTAAAATGAAAACAAGTTTCAATGCTTACAGCGGAATTGAATCGGTTGCCAAGAAAATTGAAATGATGAACTCTCAGGAATGGATGGGCGTAAACGAAGAAATCGATGCAAAAGGTAAAGTAGCCTTAAATTCACGCCCCGACACATTGAAAACCTACGATTGGCAAAGCATGGTTTTCAATCCTGCAATCAGCCAAAATTACGACATTTCAACTTCGGGAGGGAATGACGTATCAAACATTCTGATCAGTGCCAGTTACAGCCAACAGGAAGGTATTGTTAAAAACACCGACTATCAGCGTTTTACTTTCCGAATCAATTCAGAACATAAAATCACCAAACACATTACGTTCGATGAAAAAATATCGTTCGTAAACACGGTTAACAAAGGCATGCCGGAATGGATGTGGCACAACTACTACTCAAACCCGATGTACAACACATTGAGGATGGACCCAAGTGTACCCGATTATGATCCAAGCAGTAACACAACGAAGAATTGGGGCGTTTCCAACTGGAGCCTTGAAAATCCACTGGTCGATCTCGATATGCAAAACCGCATTGCAAAACAGAACAACTTTGAAGGTAATTTTGGCGTGAAAATCAACATTCTTAAAGGATTGGATTTCACCAGCCGCTTCAACGGAAAACTTAATTTCGGAGACACAAAAGAGTATCAGGCAAAGTATTTCTATACAGCAACCATCAACAATACAGCTGACTTATTGATTGGAAGCATGAGAAGGGATCTTTCCTATAACTTCCAGAACATCCTCAATTACCAAACCACCATTGCCAATGATCACAACATCTCGGCCATGGTTGGTATGGAAGCCAACAAATGGTGGTATTATGATATCAGCGGAACACGTGCAAGCATTCCAAGTACAGACCCCTGGATGTTGTATTTTAATACATCAACCGATGGAACATCCGATATTCAAAATGTTCAGGGTACCGGTAATAATTCAGCAGGATTAGCTTATTTTGGCCGATTAAACTATGATTACAAAGGCAAATACCTTTTGACCGTAAATATCCGTCGTGACGGATCGAGCAGTTTTGGACCCAATTATCGTTGGGGTAACTTCCCATCATTTTCATTGGGATGGAAATTCTCGGAAGAAAGTTTCATGAAAAACATTGAAGCCATCAGCTTCGGTAAACTTCGTTTCGGTTACGGACAGACCGGTGCCAACGCCAAGTCTGGGTTCCCATACTTAGCTCAGGTAGAATCAAGGAGCAATTTCCAATATTCTTTCGACAATTCAACCAGTGAAATTGGTACAGGCCCTTATCAGATTCCAAACCCTGATATCCACTGGGAATCTATTAACATGTCAAACTTAGGCGTCGATATTTCCTTCTTTAACAACCGGCTCTCATTCACCGGAGATTTATTCAGGAAAGTAAATGATGGTATGTTGATGCTCACAGAAGTTTCACGTACAGCAGGAACTTACAATGGTAGCAATCCTGAAACAAACGTTGGTAGCATCAAGAATTCAGGTTTTGAAATTACGATTACTGCCCGCAAGAAAGAGGGTGACCTGAAAGGATCGATCGATCTGAACTTAACCGGAGTAAAAAATGAAGTATTATCGTTATCGACCGACTCCATGCTTGTTGGCCGCGTACACGTATTACAACCAACCAACATTACTTGTGTAGGACAACCAATTGCACAGTTCTATGGCTATCTTTGGGACAGGAGCCAGGGCAATGGTCTGTTCAGGGAGACTGACCCTCAGGAAAAAATTGGAGCCCGCACCTACATTACCAACCAACCGTACATTGAGTCCAATGGTAAGAAAACCTTTGCCCAACCCAATGCAAAACCGGGTGATGTTCGTTATAAAGACGTTACTGGTGATGGAAAAATCAGCACCGATGACCGCGTGAACTTAGGAAGTCCACTTCCAAAATTGATCTATGGTTTTTCTATCAACTTAGAATACAAAGGGTTTGACTTGTCTGCATTCTTCAACGGAACACTGGGCAATAAAATCTTAAACGGCACAAGACAATACACCTATTATTTGCAAGGCAACGGCAACCACTGTAAAGATTTTGCCAACCGGTATGTAGAAAGTGATCTCGTAAAGAAAGACGCCAATGGCAACGACATGGTTGTTCTGCACCAGAATCTCGACACCGATATTCCAAGGAATGCTTCTGATAACTATTCCATGTTATCGGAATTCTTTATTGAAGATGGTTCTTACCTGATGTTGAAAAACCTGGTACTGGGGTATTCTGTTCCACAGAACATCATTTCAAAGATCAAACTTGAAAAAGTTCGCGTTTATGTGGGTGCCAAGAATCTTTTCACCCTTACCAAATACACCGGATTTAGCCCGGAGGTTGCAGGTATCCAGCCACAAAGTGGTTCTACCAGTGTACTCGAATCGGGTGTTGACCTGGGTGTTTACCCAACTACGAAAATGTTCTACGTGGGTTTAAATATCGGTTTCTAACAGTAGCTCATTGTATAAACTTGAAAAATAATTCAATATGAAAAATAAAATATTAATTTACATGTCACTGCTGTTTTGGGGTTTAATCGCAAACAGTTGTAGCAGTGATTATCTTGATCTGAATCCGGTCGCTGCAAGCGACGAATCCGCTTTCTATAAAACCATGCAGGATGCCAAACAGGCTGTAACAGCTGCATACTCTCAATTCAACAACATCGCCGTATGGGATCGTGATATTCTCACCTATTTTGGCGACGTAACATCTGACGACGGTGAAGCCGGAGGCGATTATGTCAATGAAGTTCCTGACGCAGAGAAATTAGACTATTTCGGAGTTGAACCATCCATAACCTATTTGGATGATGTATACGGGACTCTTTACCGGGGGATAAACTTTGCCAATATCTGTATTGCAAAGCTTCCAAATATTACCAAAGAAACGGATCCGGATAATTTTGACCAAGATTTATTGAACAAACGAATTGGTGAAGCCAAATTTATCCGTGCCATCAATTTCTTTTACCTGTCCGAAATTTTTGGTGAAGTACCTCTGGTTGATCATGTATTGGGTTCATCGGAATACAGCATGGGCCGTTCAAACCTGCGCGACATCTACGATCTGATTGAAAAAGACCTGAAAGATGCCATAGAACTATTGCCCGAAAGAGGTGCCAGCAATTGGGAAATTGGACGTGCAACCAAAGGTGCCGCTCAGGCATTACTGGCCCGTACCTATCTTTTTGAATCTTCGTATGCCAAATATTATGGCGGTTCCGATCCTCGTTACACGAAACTGAATGAACGTTGGAGCGATGTGTTGGAATATGCTGAAAAAGTAATCAATTCAGGTAAATATGAATTAGTTGGTATCAATGGCGAAAAATACAACACCTGGCGTGGTCCCAATACCGATGGTTATCGTTACATCTTCACGGTAGAAGGAGACAACTGTCCCGAGAACGTATTTGAAATCAATTCGCTTGAAGATGGTGAAGCTTATAACGATTCACGTGGTTCATCGTTTACCCGCTGGACTTGTGCCCGCTACTACATCAATGAAAAAGGGGTAAAAACCTCAACGACCGAATGGGGCCTTGGATTACCTCATCCCGATTTGATCACCGCATTTGGTTTGGAAGATCCCCGTTTGAGGACAACCATGACTTGGGAAGGTGGCGATAGCATTGGATACCAAATTGTAAGCGGGGCAACATTCCCCATCTCTTTCGAAAACAGTGTAACCAAAACCTATCAACGGAAATGGGAATGTTCAGCAGAACAATTCGAGAAAGTTTCAAAAACATGGAACTCTGCTCCTTGCAACATTAAGTTGATCCGCTTCTCCGATGTGTACCTCATGGCTGCAGAAGCTGCATTAGCCCTTAACAAAACCGATGTAGCCCTTGGTTATATCAACAAAGTAAGAGAGCGTGCCCGCATGTGCGGAAACACCGGTAAACCAGCAGCCCTGACCAGCATCACACTGGCCGACATTGTACATGAACGCCGGTTAGAATTTGCCTGCGAAGGACATCGTTTTTATGACATCGTTCGCTGGAATATGGCTTACGACCTGTTAAACAAACCATCGTACAGCAACTTCCAGAACCGAGTATTCGAAAGAGGCAAAAACGAATACCAACCACTGCCCCAGCGTGAAATTGACTTAAGCCAGGGCAATTTACAACAGTACACAGCTTACTAATTAATATACAATTAGATATTTAAAAAAGCATCACATTCGTGATGCTTTTTTTTGCTTAACTCTGAAACAGAATGATTCTGAATCTATCCGGAAAGCTAGGAAGGATAAAATTTTGATGATCGAACTAAAAATAATAAGGTTTGATATATTGAGGCGCGCTTTGGACAACCAAGGTTATGAAACAAAATAGTGTCGATATTCCAAATGGTTTTTTCAATAATACCTAATCGATAATCCCCATCTTTCGCATCAGGAAAGTGGCATTCATCATTTGGGTAACACCGGCACGGAGTGTATAATCGAAGTGCATTTCGTCGTTTTCAATGGCGATCTCAAAGCAGCTATTCTGGATAAGATCCGGGAATTCGCTCTCCATTTCAGTCAGTTTCAAATCGTGTGTGGCAATAATAGCCGGTGTTTTCTGCGCAATTAATTTCCGCAGCAATTTTTGAGAACCCGCCAGCTTATCCACCGAATTGGTCCCTTTCAGAATTTCGTCAAGAATAATGAGCGTGGGAGTTCCCTTCTGCAAAGCCTCCAGAATCGACTTCAGGCGCTTAAGCTCGGCAAAAAAATAGGATTCATCATCAAAAAGTGAATCGGTTGTCCGCATATTGGAAAACACCTCAACCGGAGTAAAGGTCATCTGTCGGGCACAAACAGGAGCTCCATTCATAGCCAAAATCATATTTACACCGACTGTTCGTAAAAAAGTGCTTTTACCAGCCATGTTGGCACCGGTTACAATCACCAGTTGCCGGGGATCTTTCATCAGGAAATCATTGGTAACCCTCTTTTCGGGACGAATCAACGGGTGCCCCAACGCTTCAGCATCTATCGAAAAAGGCCGATCAGAAAAACCTGGATAGCCATATTGGGGATGGTTAAATGCAAAATTGGAAAAAGAACTGACCGCATCAAAAAAGGAGATATACGAATCCCATCGTTGAAAATTGGTCCGGTTCCTTTCGTTCCACCGGATCAATCGATACGAGCAGAGAACATCCCACAGGCAGGTAAGGTTCAGAAACAAACCAACCAGAATGTTGTTCCGGTTATCAAAAGCAGAAATGATGCTTTTCAGCTTTGAAACTTCCTGGGAAGGAAGCCCATTGTTTCTCAATTCAGCTACAATAGAGGTACCCTCTGACGATTGCCAATTGCGCTTTTCTATTTTTTCCAAAAGGGAAGCCGACTGGGACAACCGGTTGGCACGCTTACCAAATTGAGCGTAAATGAGCTGAATGTTTTTCTTTTCAACCGACCAAACAATGGACTGAACAATCCCGGAAAAGATAAAAGGAGCCGCACTTCCATAAAAAATCCAATAGAGGATTGTCAGAAGGGAAATGACTGGCAGAATGACCAATACGACAGGAACAACCTTCTCCAGCCGAAGCTGATATTTTTCCCTGCCCCACTTCTCAAACACTGCCGTTTCGCTAGCATCGTCCACATACAGCATTCCGGTTGCAGCAAAATGTTGCCTCCATTCGTAATCAGAAGCCAGTTCCGCAATCAGCTCCTGCCGCTGTGTAATTTTCGACCGATCGGTAAAAGGGTTTTCAAACAGATTCGCCAGCCGCTTTTTCCCATTCAGCGTAACCGTTCGGTTTATAAACTGGAATAACGACCCCTTTCCGAAAAGATCGAGATCGTAAGAGTTGATATGATCGGGGTTAATGAATTCGGAACCATCAGCAAACATTGAAAACTGATGCGACAAACCATCCAGCTCATTTTGATTGATGCAGATGAGATTTTCCAAAAACCGTTTCTTCTCAATTACCACACTATTTCTTTTTACCAGAATAAGAAAACCAATCAGGAAAAGAAGCGGGACAACAATCCCCAACAAATGATTGACCGGATAAAGCTTAAATGGAGAAATCGCCAGGATTAAAAAAGCAATCAATCTTCCGGAATTAATCAGGAAGATTTCTTTACGCAGCGTTGCTAAGTCTTTTTTAAACGATTCAATCCGAGAAGAATAGAGTTGAAATAGATCAGGCATCATGAATTTTACTGAATATAATAACGTACAATCAGTCTCGAAACAAGCAAAAGTGTTACAACAATAAACAACATGGCCATTAAAGCCGGCTTCACTTCGTTGTCTTTCCAATGCCCGGAATAGAATATTTTTTTGCCCTGAAACCTAAAATCGAACCACATCAGCAATTTGTACATCCCCCACCCGACCAGGATCCCCAGCAGAGAGCCGCAAAAAACATCCAGCGGATAATGCACACCCACATAGACACGGGAATAGATGGTGACCAGCGACCAGCCAACCAGAAGGGCTACTAAACGGCGGTTCTTTGCCAGCGATCCCAACAGAACCGTAAAGGCAAATACATTGGCAGCATGCGACGATACAAAACCATACATTCCACCTTCACCAACAGGCAAATTCACTTTACCCAGCAGCAGCGGTTCGTGCGAAGGACGTAACCGTTCGACCAATACCTTGATCAAAACCGATAGCTGATCGCTTAACACGAGAGACGCAATCAGAAACAGAACGACCCAAAAACCGTGTTGATTGTATTTCTTGATAATCAGGTACAAGATCAGAAGGTAAAAGGGAATCCAGGTTACCATATTGGTAAACAACGTAAAAAATGCATCAAAATATTTTGAGTGACATCCGTTTACTGACAGAAAAAATTGGGTGTCAATATTGTTTAACCAACCAGGGAAAGCCATCATCCTAACTATTTAACATTTGCCAGATACGATCCTTCAACTTTGTGATATTGTATCCAGTGATCGAAGATATAAAAATGTGCGGAACATGCTTAAACTCCTGACTAATTTCATTCATCAGCTCGTCGTCGAGCAAATCGGATTTTGAGATGGCCAGCAACCGTTGTTTATCAATCAGCTCGGGATTATACATTTCCAATTCGTTCAACAAAACGTTGTATTCCTTCAAATGATCTTTGCTGTCGGCTGAAACCATAAAGAGTAAAATGGAATTGCGCTCGATGTGCCTCAAAAACCGCAACCCAAGGCCACGGCCTTCGTGTGCCCCTTCGATAATCCCGGGGATGTCGGCCATCACAAACGACTGGTTGTCGCGATAAGAGACAATTCCCAAATTAGGAACCAGCGTAGTGAAGGGATAATCGGCAATTTTGGGTTTTGCAGCCGAAACCACTGAAAGCAGCGTTGACTTTCCCGCACTGGGAAAACCGACCAAACCAACATCGGCCAATATTTTCAGCTCCAGAATTCTCATTCCCTCTTCCAATGGCTCGCCGGGCTGAGCAAAGCGGGGCGCCTGGTGGGTTGCCGACTTGAAGTGGGTATTTCCCTGCCCGCCACGGCCACCTTGCATCAGGATTTTTTCTTCGCCATCCTGCGTAATTTCCATGATGAACTCTTCTGTTTCGGCATCTTTCACCACGGTTCCAAGCGGTACTTCCACAATGATATCTTCGCCATCGGCACCAAAGCTGCACTGACGTCCACCCGACTCTCCATGTCCGGCAAAAATGTGCTTCCGGTATTTCAAATGAAGCAAGGTCCACATCTGAGCGTTGCCCCGAAGGATAATATGCCCTCCGCGTCCGCCATCGCCCCCATCGGGACCACCTTTGGGTTCAAACTTTTCGCGGCGGAAATGAGTCGAACCGGGACCTCCATTGCCCGATCTGAAAAAGATTTTTACGTAATCAACAAAATTGGTCTCAGCCATATACTCTCTTATAATTTGGCCAAAGGTACTAAAAACAGCAATAAAAAACCCTGCCTTCTCAGACAGGGTGTATGAACTTTACAATCAATAATCTTATTTTGTCTTCTTTGTGTCGGCACAAGATTTCTGCCCTGCACATTGTTTCGCATCACTCTTTTTGCAACACTCCGACTTTTTCTCCTTATCACAGCAAGCCTTTTGTTTATCGCAGCATGGTTTGGTTGCACCGGTTGTCGACTGATCCTGTTTTGCTGTTTCAGTCGTTGTTTTTGTTACCTCCTTTTTCTCTTTATTATCAACAGTTACCACCTGATTTTGGGTTTGTGTTGCATACGAAACTGCCGGGGCAAAAAGGGCTATTGTAAACAGAACGACAATTGCCAAAATGATTTGTCTTTTCATAACTTTTTAATTTTTATTGGTTATTAACGAGAACAAAGATAAGGCTCGCCATCTTCTCCGAATGTTATAGCGCTGTTATTCCGTGTTAATACGTTGTTAAATAAGCTGATTCCGCTATTTTTTTATTTATTTTTGCACCAATGAAAAAAGATAACCGACAACGATATTTGGCAATACTCACTTTTATTGCGTTAATCGTGTTGCTTGCTGTTCAGGTTTACTGGCTTTTCAAAGTTGCCAGGCTCGAGGAGGAGAACTTCAACCAGCAGGTCAATAAAGCATTGATTGAAGCCCGGCTTGAAATTGGCAATACGGTATCCAAATGCAGCGATATGAAAAACTACCTGTGCGGACACCCCTGCCAATACGCTGTAAAACAACAAAAAATTGAAGAACTCGACAACATCATTAAATCAAAGCTGAATCTTTACCACATTGATTTGGAATACACGTTCAACATTACCGATTCGGCATTGAGGAAAAACCCTTCCAAAATTTTCGGATCCAAATGCTATCTTCAAAGTTTGAACGGGATGCTCGAAAAAGACGGGATCCAGATCAGGTTACAATTTCCCGACCGCAACAAGTTTCTGCTGGCCCAACTCAAAGGCGCCTTCTTACTGGCGTTCCTGGCTGTCATTTTTGTAATGGTCTCCTTCATCATCACCTTTACGATGTTTAAAAAAGAACGAATGATGGGACGACAAACATCCGACTTCATCAACAACATGGTTCATGAATTTCAAACGCCACTTTCAAACATTCGTCTGGCAACCAGCCTGATCCGAAAAAAAGAAAAATCCATTCACGATGAAAAGATCTTGGAGTACCTGACCGTAATCCAGAATGAAAACAGCCGGTTGGAGAAACATGTGGATGAGATCCTGAAGGTAACCTGCAATAGCAACAACCACATCAACACCGAAGAAGTTGATGTTCATTCGATTATTGCCTCAACCGTTGCCGAGTTTTCCACCCGGTTGGAAAGTGAAAAGGGGAAAATAGAGTTAAAACTCACTGCATCCAAACACACCATCCAAGCCGCACCCGATCACATCAAACTGATTATTTCCAATTTGATCGACAATGCCATCAAATATTCTGAAGTTGCCCCACACATCGTTATTTCTTCGGAAAGCACAACCAATGAACTGATCATAAAGGTGAAGGACAATGGAATTGGAATTGACAAAAAAGAGATCGGGAACATTTTTGAAAAATATTACCGCGTTTCGACGGGCGATGTCCATAATGTAAAAGGCTTCGGACTGGGCCTTACCTATGTAAAAAAACTGGTTGAACAATATGCTGGGAAAATTGAAGTTTTAAGCTCTAAAAATGCAGGCACCACGTTTATTATCTGTTTACCATTAAGTAATGAAACGAACTAAAATATTGTTGGTCGAAGACGACACCAACCTGGGATTCCTTCTTGTTGATTTTCTGGAATCGAATGGTTTTGAAGTAAAACTCTACCGCGACGGGGAATCTGGTTTGAACGGGTACAAATCGAATCATTTCGATTTCTGCATTTTCGATGTGATGCTTCCCGGTATCGACGGTTTTTCGCTAGCCCAAAGGGTACGGGCTGAAAACAAAACTATTCCGATTATTTTCCTCACCGCACGTTCGATGAAAATTGACAAAATCAAAGGGTTCGATCTGGGTGGCGACGACTACATTACCAAACCTTTCGACGAAGACGAACTGCTCTGCCGCATCAACGCCATCATCAACCGGTACAACATACAGCCCACTGAAAAAAACAGCACCGACCTGTTCAAAATTGGGAAATACCTTTTCGATTATAAAAACCAGTTATTGACGATTGGGGAACAACCAAGAAGGTTGACTAAAAAGGAAAGCGAAGTTTTGCGGCAACTTTGCCTCTCTGCAAACGAAATAGTCACCCGTGATTCGATCCTCTTCTCCATCTGGGGAGACAATGACTATTTTATTGGCAGGAGCCTCGATGTGTTTATCGCCAAACTTCGCAAATACCTCTCCGAAGATTCTTCGGTTCAGATCAGCAATATTCCCAAAGTGGGTTATATTATTGAATGTAAAACAGCCGATTAAAATTGACACACTACTGCTTTCAGTCGGGCAGCAATTTCCGGGATTGAGCCAACACCTTCAACCGGATAATATTTTTTCTGGGCTTCGTAGAAATCGATTAGCGGAGCTGTTTTCTGGTTGTAAACATTGATTCGGTTTTCAATGATCGAAACATCCTGATCGTCGGCCCGGCCCGAAGTCTTTCCCCTTTCGAGCAAACGATTGATCAATTCCTGCTTTTCAACCACCAAGGCCAGCATTCCCGAAACAGCGGTGTTTTGCTCCTGAAGCAGCACATCCAATTCCCTGGCTTGTTTCACCGTACGAGGAAAGCCATCGAAGATGAAACCATTACAGCCCTTTTCTTCCTGAATTTTTGATTTGATCATCCCGACAACCACTTCATCGGGCACCAACTCACCTCTTCCAATGATTACTTCAGCCTGCAAACCCAACTCGGTTTTTTTGGCAATCTGGCTACGCAACAAATCACCGGTTGAAAGATGCACCAATTTAAACGTTTCAACTAAAAATTCAGCCTGGGTTCCTTTACCTGCTCCCGGAGGACCAAAAAGTACAAGATTTAACATGGAAAACGATTGATTAAATTATTCTACAACTTTATAAATGTCTTTCAAATTTCTTCCTTTATGATTGTAATCGAGTCCAAAACCAACAATAAAATCGTTTCCTATTTCCATCCCCACATAATCAATTGGAATCTTATTCCCAAATTTTTCAGGTTTAAGAAGCATGGTCGCAATTTTAACGCTCTTGGGATGGTGCGATTTAAGAATATCCATAACCTCGCGGATGGTAATCCCGGTGTCGATAATATCTTCCAAAATAACCAGCGTACGCCCTTCGATGGGTTCGTAAAGTCCGATTAATTTTTTCACCTGTCCGGTCGTATCGGTTCCTTCGTACGAAGAGAGCTTCAAAAAAGTGATCTCACTGCCCAGAATGGTTATCTCCTTCATCAACTCAGCCGAAAACATAAAGGAACCATTCAGAATACAAATAAATAACACATCCTCGCCAGCAAGGTCTTTATTGATTCGATCAGCAATATTACGAATTGCTTCCTTTATGCGGGAAAACGGAATATATATCTCGAATTCCTTGTCGATTAGTTTTATTCTGTCCATTTTTTTGTTGTTGATGAATGAAAATTAATCGTACAAATAACTGTCAAAAAAATGAAAAAACGAATAGTTTCCTGAAATTGAAAACCAAAACTTAAAGGAAAGGAAAAACGAAAAAATTGTATCTTGGCACCAAATGAATGAATACCTGTAAAAAAAGACAAGATGAAAGCAGTTGTAAGCATTATTATGGGCAGTGCCAGCGACTTACCGGTAATGGAAAAAGCGGCCAAAATTCTGGATGAGTTTGAAATTCCTTTCGAGATGAACGCTCTATCGGCTCATCGCACCCCCGAAGAGGTTGAAAAATTTGCCAAAGGAGCCAGTGAAAGAGGAATCAAGGTAATAATTGCCGCCGCGGGCATGGCTGCCCATCTTTGCGGTGTTATTGCATCCATGACCACCATCCCGGTGATTGGCGTCCCAATCAATGCCAGCCTCGACGGCATGGATGCATTGCTGGCTATTGTGCAAATGCCTCCGGGAATACCGGTTGCGACCGTTGGCATCAACGGAGCGATGAATGCGGGTATCCTTGCCGCACAAATGCTCGCTCTCAGCGACGAAACCATCGCGAAAAGGCTGGGCAACTACAAAGAAGGTTTGAAGAAAAAGATCATTAAAGCCAATGAGGAGCTGGCCGAAGTGAAGTTCAAATTCAAAACAAATTGACCAATTTTTAACTACGCTATTTTTTCAAAAAGAAGTTTTTCCACCCGAGAAACTTCTTTTTTGTTTACTCCCAAATTAAACGGATCAGAACCTAACGGCGAATTTTCGAATACGAATCCAACAAAGGGGTTGAGTTCTTTGAAAAAATGTCTTAACTTTTGGGATAACAAACAAATACCATCAGTGCATTTTCAAAAACCAACCCATGAAATTGCTTCTGAAACAAACCATACTATTCCTGTCTGCCGGATTTATCTCGTTGTCGACACAGGCTTTAACACCTGTCAATCCATCCGGAAGCCACCCGCTGGGCATGGGCAATGCTTTTGTCAGCCAGTACGGCCTGTCTGCAGCATTTCACAACCAGGCCGGACTGTCCAAAATAGAAGGCCTCTCGGTCACTCTTTTTTATGAAAATAAGTTTCTGTTGAAAGAGCTTTCTCAGCAAGGCCTGTTGGTTGGCATACCAACAAAAACAGCCAAATTTGCGCTATCCTATTTTTCTCTCGGCCCGGCAGAATGGCGTGAGTCGGTTATTTCGCTGGCCTGTGCCAAACAGCTATCGTCCAAACTATCGGCAGGCATTCAGTTCAATTATTTCGGGATGAAACTGCCGGAGGAAAACAGAACCGTTTCAACGGTTGGTGAAGAAGTGGGATTTATTTACCAGGTCACCTCAAAAACTTTTGCCGGCATCCATCTGGCAAATCCTTTTTCTGTACCAATAAAAACAAGTAACTACAAAGAAAAAATCCCGTACCGGATCAGGCTGGGGTTGCATTCCATGATTGCTGATAACCTAAAAATCAGTGCCGAAGCCGAAAAAAGTGAAGCAGTAACCCCTTTACTGAAAGTCGGGTTGGAATGGCAAGTAATTTCGGGTCTGTTCATCCGGACAGGTTATAATACCGGCTCCACCAAATTGTTTTTCGGTTTGGGATACCGTTACCGTTTCATCGAAACCAACTTAGCCTTCTGCGATCATCAGCAGTTGGGTATTACCCCTTCGGTGTCCATTACCTTCCGCTCAAAATGAAAATCCGGGCCATTCATATTGTTCTGGGCATCATCCTGTTTTATGCAAAAGCACACGCGCAGGAACCATCTGATTTTTCAAAAGACCGGGTACTCGAATGTATTGCAGAATCCTATACCGGCGATACGGAAGACGATGCCGACCTGTCGGACATCCTCGAAGAGCTTGAGCACTATATGGAATCACCAATGAACCTCAACACGGCAACACGCGATGATTTGGAAAAGCTGTTGATTCTGAATGATTATCAGATTGAAAACCTCCTCGCCTACCGCGACAAAATGGGACAACTCTTTTCGCCCCAGGAATTGCTGAATGTGGATGGTTTCAACGAAAAGGTGGTAGACGACCTAACCCTATTTATCATCTTCTCCCCACCCGAAATTGTCGGGAACTATTTCAAAAATGAAGTGAACCTGCGGAGCCAGTACGTCTTTGAGAAGGCAAACGGTTTTATTGAAAATGAAGACAGTGTCAGAAAATTTGCGGGTATCGAACCCAAGCTATACCTGAAATATCATGCCGATAAAAGCGGGAAATTTGAATGGGGAGTAACAGCCGAGAACGACGCCGGCGAAGAGTTTTTCTCGGGTTCAAACCCGGCTGGATTTGATTTCTACTCGGGTTTTTTGGGCTGGAAAGGGACTAAAACCCTGCGAAAAATTTACCTGGGCGACTTTCAGGTAAAAACGGGTCAGGGATTAATTTTCTGGTCGGGTTACGGTGGCCGCAAAACAGCCGAAGCCACCAGCATCCATTTCTCCGGCCAGGGAATCCGCCCCTATGCTTCCACTTCGGAATATGGCTTCTTCCGGGGAACCGCCATCCAATTCAAATTCAACCAAATTGATCTGATCGCTTTCTATTCGAACAAAAACTGTGATGCCAATATCTCGGAGTACGACGAAAATAACTTCCCTTCTGCCGTCTCGTCGCTGCAAACATCGGGATACCACCGCACCGAAAGTGAAATTGCGGACAAAAAATCACTGAACGCCCAAACCACCGGAATGACAGCCAAATACACCAAAAACCGCTTCACTGCCGGGATTAACGGAGGATTTCAGCACTTCAGCCTTCCGATTGAACCAACCCCAAAACTTTACAACCAATTCTATTTCAGTGGAAAAACCAATTACAATCTAAGCACCGATTATCTGCTGATCTTAAACAACATCCACCTTTTTGGTGAAGTTGCTGTCAGCAAATCTGGAGGTCTTGCTTTTACTTCAGGCATTGAGGCAAGCCCTTCGGATGAATTGTCGTTCAACCTTCTTTACCGGAATTATCAAAAAGATTTTCATTCCATCAATGGAAGTTCCTTTTCCGAATTTGGATCCGTCTCGAACGAACGGGGTCTCTACGCCAGCCTCACCTGCTACGCCATTCCGAAAGTCACCATCAATTCCTATCTCGACCTGTATGAATCGCATTGGGTGAAGTACACTTCGCTGGCTCCAATTAAAGGAGCTGATTTCCTGATTGAAACCGATTTCTCGTTGTCAAAAAAAATCACCCTTTCGTTACGGTACCGAACCGAAACCCGCAACCAGAATTCCGCAAACTCTTCCATCATCAAAAAAGATGAAACAAACCAGACCAACCGGGTACGACTGAACGTAGAATGGAATGCCAGCGAAAACTTTAACTTCAGGTTCAGGACCGAATGGTCGGGGATGAAAGAAAGCGATTCCCTGGATCAGGGATGGCTCGTTCTTACCGACGCCTCGTTTCATACATCCAACGACCGCTTTGCGGCAACAGCCCGCCTGGCATGGTTCGACACCAAAGATTACAATTCAAGGATCTATGCTTACGAAAACGATGTTCCATCCAGTTTCTACATACCATCCTATTACCTGAACGGGTTGAGATACTACGTGAACCTGAGATTGAAGAGCTCCAGAAAGATTTCTTTCTATTTTAAACTTTCACAAACACGCTATTTAAACAACACAAAATCAATTGGATCAGGGTACAGTCAAATCGATAAAAACCACAAAACGGAGATAAAACTACAAGTAAGGTTTCAATTCTGACCCTGGTCATCTTTTCAGCTTCAATGGATTTCTATACCTTTGCAATTCCAAAAATATATATACATGACCGAATTTGATGATATACGCCCCTATAACAAAAACGAAATACCCGGAGCCATTTCAGAATTGGTTTCTGATCCGATGTTCGTATCAATTGTTGACCGGCTATATAATCAACCCGGAGAAAAAGAAGGCTTGCTAAAGCTTCTCTCAACCATCGACAATGTAGATGATTTTCAGGAAAAGATCATTTGCCCGTTATTGCTCTACATCGAAAAAATCAGCACCAACGGCATCACATTCAGCGAAGTTGAGCAATTTCATCAGGAAGAGAAATACCTTTTTATATCCAATCACAGGGATATTATCCTCGATTCTGCCTTATTGAACCTCATCATGCACAAAAGGGGAATCCGGAAAACCGAAATTGCCATTGGCGACAATTTGCTCATTTACGACTGGATTAAAAAAATGGTTCGCATCAACCGGTCGTTTATCGTAAAACGCAACCTGGGCTTACGGGAACAGCTCGAAGCCTCAAAAAAACTCTCTTCGTATATCCGTTATACATTGGCCCAAAAAGGGGAATCAATCTGGCTGGCTCAGCGCGAAGGACGCACCAAAAACGGCAACGACCTTACCCAACCAGCCATCCTGAAAATGTTGAACATGAGCAATTCAGGTTCCCTTCTCGAAGGATTCTTCGAACTAAACATTGTTCCTTTATCCATCTCGTATGAGATTGAACCCTGTGGAATTTCTAAAGTGGAAGAATTACTGAAAAGAAAATATAATCCCAACTTCGAAAAATCCCAGCAGGACGATTTAAAAAGCATGGCCAACGGGATCATGTCCCCCAAAGGCGGAATTCATTTTGCCTTTGGAGACCCGCTAAACACCCGGCTTGTTGAACTCATTTTCGGGAAAAACATGAACGAATCGATCCAGGCTATATCGGAATACATTAATAAAACCATTTACAAAAATTACAAACTTTGGCCGAACAATTTCATCGCGTACGATTTACTTTTAAACACGACAACGCATTCCGATAAATACTGTGCTTCAGAAAAAGAAGCGTTTGTTCAGCGGATGAAATCAGAAGTTGCCTCTATTGCCTTCGATCAGGCTGAAGCGACCGAAATGTACCTTCAAATGTATGCCAACCCGGTCGTAAACTTTGAGAAAAACATTGGGCAATGAAACATTTCGACACCATTATCTGGGATTGGAATGGCACACTGCTCGACGACATTGACATTTGCATTGAATCGATAAACCAGCTTCTTTCAGACCGGAAATTACCAGAGATCGGCCGTCAAAAATACCTCGATCTGTTTGGTTTTCCGGTAATTGATTACTATCGGCGCATTGGTTTCGATTTTCAGAAAGAGCCTTTTGAAATACCAGCCCATCAATACATCGACCTCTACACCTCAAAAATAAAAGAATGTAACCTACAAGATTTCGCCATTGAGGTGCTTACTTTTTTTCAAAATCAGGGGAAGCGGCAGATGATTCTTTCGGCCTCGGAACTTGGGATTTTGGAAGAATCTATCGATCATTTCAAAATCAGGGATTATTTCGAAACCTTTACCGGACTCGACAACCATTTGGCCACCTCCAAAACCGAACTTGGGCAGGAACTTTTCCACAATTACCAGATCTTGCCCGAAAGAGCCTGTTTTATAGGCGACACCACGCACGATTTTGAAGTTGCCTCCGCGCTTGGATGCGAATGTATCCTGGTTGGCAACGGGCACCAGAGTTTAAAAAGGTTGAAGGAGACGAAAGCCACCGTGGTTGAAAGGCTGGAGATGATCACTTCACTTTAAAAAATTACACTCCTCAATAACAAAATTCGCTATTTCGGACCTTTCAATTTCAGGTTTCTCACGTATTCGGTTGGCGTCATTTTATACAATTCCGTAAAACAGGTCGTAAAATAGGATGGAGAATTAAACCCAACGCTGTAACAAACTTCTGAAATATTCATTCCATCAACACTCAGTAACTCACAAGCCTTTTTAAGCCTGATATTCCGGATAAATTCGCCGGTTGTTTGTCCGGTGAGCGCCTTAATTTTACGATGCAGCCCCATTCGGCTGATATTTAGTTCCGAAGCGAGAATATCGCCATTAAACTCCGATTCAATCATTTTTTCGGAAATAATGGAGATCGTTTTCTTCAGGAAAAGTTCTTCGGTCGAATCGGTTTTCTTATCCGGATCATGAAATTCTCCCAACAAAATTTTCCGGCTATAACGTTCCTTCAGAAGCTCCCGGAGCTCAATCAGTTTGGCCACCCGAACCGTGAGGTGTTTCGGGTGGAACGGTTTGGTAATGTAAGAGTCGGCACCCAGGCTTAACCCTTCAATCCGGTTCTCAATATCCGATTTGGCCGTGAGCAAAATGATTGGGATGTGATCGGTTTCGACTGAAGCTTTCATCCTCCGGCACATTTCAATACCATCCATCTCCGGCATCATGATATCACTGATAACCAAATCAAATTCATTCAATCCAACCAAGTCCCAGCCGATCAAACCATTTTCGGCTTCTTCGATGGTATAATCCTGTCCAAGTATACTTTTGATGTAATTCCGGATATCGGCATTGTCCTCAACAACCAGAATCCTTTTGCGTGTTTCCCGGTTCGTAGCCTCCTGTATTTTTTCTTCTACCGGCACATTCACCAGGCTGGAAACATCAGGGATTGGGTTGAAAGGCATTTCCTGTTGATCGAGAAATTCATCTTTCAGATAGGCTGTTTTTTCTATCGGGATCGTCATTTTGAAGATTGTCTGAACGTTTCGTACACTTTCTACTTCTATCGTTCCGTGGTGCAATTCGATCAAATTCTTCACCAGATGTAATCCGATGCCCGTACCTTGCTGCAAACTGCTTTTCTCTTCTCCCTGATAAAAGCGGTCGAAAACAAACGGCAAATCTTTCTCGGAGATCCCGTTTCCATTATCGATTACAGAGACCGACAACATCCGGTTTCCTACGGCATCGTTTACGACTTCGGGTACAATCGTTATTTTGCCTCCCCGTGGAGTGAATTTGAACGCATTGGACAGCAGGTTTATTAATGATTTATTGATGAATTCGACATCGTACCATGCCATGATTTTTTCTTCAGGACAAAGAATAGCGAGCTCAATGGCCTTCTGCCTTTTCAGCTCTTCAAAAGAAATCACGATTTCACGAAAGGAAGCAATAATGTCGGCATACTGAACCTTTAATTTCATCTGTCCCCGTTCTGCTTTTCGGAAATCGAGCAACTGGTTAACCATCGACAGTAATCTCTTGGCATTGTGCAACATCAACTTAATATTCGACTTTTTCTCTTCATCCGATTCTTCCAGTTGCATCGTTTCCAACGGACCGATGATCAGGGTAAGCGGAGTTCGGAGTTCATGGGAAATATTGGTGAAAAACTGCAATTTTTCCTGATGCAGTTCTTCTTCCTTCTCCCTCTGAGCCCGCTCAATTTTTAAGTTATTGGCGGCTTCAATCCGAACAATGATAAACAGGCCAATAAAATAAAAAAGGACCAGTAATAGCACCGAATAAATCAGATAGGCCCAGACTGAAGCCCAAAAAGGAGGATGAATCACAATGGTCAGAGAAATAATATTGGAATCAGTCCACACGGCATCGGGGCTCGACGCTTTCACTTTAAAGGTATATTCTCCCGATTTCAGGTTACGAAAGGTTACACTATTCTGATTACCAAGCTGGTTCCAATCTTTATCCGATCCTTCGAGCAAGTAGGCATATTGAATCTTCTGGTTGGCATTATAATTCACGCCCATAAACTCGATTGTAAAGACCGATTGGTCATAACGTAAATCAATCCGTTGTGCAAGAGAGATATTTTCCTTTATCGGAGAGTGTTTTCGCTTATTTTCAGATGGGGCAACAACTTCGTTCGAAACCAACAGTTTGGTAAAAATAACCCGTGGGCATTTATCGTCTTTGACAACATTCATTGGATCGAAAACAGTTATCCCCCCAAAGCCAGCAAAAACCATCAATCCGTTGGGAAGGGTTAGTGCCGCATTTTCTGAAAACTCACGAGGCTGCACCCCATCACCAGAATTGAAGTTCACAATTTCGTTTGTTGTCGTATTGATTTTCGAAATGCCTTTACCATGTCCAACCCAAACATTTCCCTGCCGGTCGCACTGAACCGAAACGGTATAATTGCTGGCCAAACCATCCTTTTCATTAAAATAGCGATGTTTTTTGGTTTTGGTATCGAACTTTAAAACGCCTTCCCCATTCGCGGCAATCCACACCACATCGTTATTAAAAATGATATTGGATACAATGTGGGGCATGACACTATCCATCGGAGTATTATTCACGACTCCGGTTCGGGGATTATACGTAATTACGGCATTACCATAGGTTCCAAGCCACAGGGTTCCTGATTTGTCTTCTTTGATCGACCGGATGGAAATATGTCTGTTTTCTGAAATCTTTACGGTCGACATTTGCGAAGTCCTCTTGTCATAGCGGGCTAACCCGTTGTTTGTACCAATCCAGATGGTCTTGTCGGTGCCTTCATAAATCGCCCTGACATCGTTATCGGGAAGAGAAGCCGGGTTGGAAGGGTCGGACAAAAACTGTTTAAAATCAGAACGATTGAGCGATGTCCGGATCAGCCCCTGGTTATATGTTCCAATCCAAAGATCCCGGTCCGAATCGACCAAAACCGATTCATAAACATACCCCGGAAGTTTCCGGTCGATTGGGAGTTCGGCCACTTCACCCGTAACAATATTCATCGAACAAAGTCCCACTTTGCCGGTACCCATTGTAACAACATAAAGCGTATTATTCCCATCATTACTAATGTTGGTTACCGGAGAACTGGGCAACGAATTCTGGCGGTCGGCATCATGTTTAAAAAGTAAGAATTTTGCCGGCGATCCTTTTAGCATGTTTACACCGCCCCATGCGGTACCAATCCATACATTGTTCTCCAGATCGGCATATACCGTGTTTACCGAGGGACAACTGAGCCGGGACGTTGATTCGCCACTCTCAAACATTTGATAGGAAAAACTTTCGGTCAACGAAAAAGCCCTTACGGAAAAATCCATTAAAAACATTTCGGTCCCTATCCAGAGTTTTCCATTACGATCTTCCCTGATCGTCCCAATCGAACTGGAGATCAACCGCTCAGGATAAGTGACCAGATCGAGTCGATTGTTTGTTTCATTATAAATATAACACCCCTTTGATGTTCCAATCCAGATTCTACGAAAATTATCCTGATAAATCACTCGTACAAAACGTCCGTTCTCAGGCAAATGATAATATTCAAACTTCTTCTCCTTCAAATCGTAACGATAGAGCCCATTGGTTTGGGTACCAATCCAAAGCCGGTTGTTGTCATCTTCGAGCAAGCTCATAATATTCAACGGATCGGAAACATCATTCAGTTTGGGCAATGGGAATGAATGAAATTCCTTCGTTTTCCAATCGAAATAATTTACACCGGCGCCGTAAGTGCCGATCCAGATTTTTGATTGATCGATACTGGGTGAAAGAACTGTGATATCGTTATAGACCAAAAACAATGGCTTCGTGGTAGTCCGAACCTGAATAATGCTGTCGGATGCATAATCGTAAATATTAAGCCCATCCGAAGTCCCGGCCCAGATATTTCCATCGGGTGCCATCAGCATGGTTTGAGTGCGGTTATGTGAAAGCGAATAGCGGCCTTTGCCTGTCGCAAAACAGGTGAGATCCTTCCCGTCAAACTTATTTAAACCCAACTCGGTAGCAATCCAGATAAATCCTTTATCATCCTGAAGAATCGAATACACGGTATTACTTGAAAGTCCCTCTTCAGTCGACAATTTCGAGATAAGCGGAGACTCAATCTTCTGCGCCCAAAGAGAAGAGTTAACACCCAGCAAGAAAACCACCCAAAAAAACCACTTAAATTCATCTGCCCACCTTTTCATATCCTTCGAATTTGATACGTAAAAATAAAAAATGTTTCGCCTCATTCGAATGTTATTTATTGGCATAAGCCCTGTTCGCAAAAAGAACAAAAATACCGTCTTAAAAGAGGATGAACACGTTACCGTTCCCTTTTTCAAAAACATGTTACAATAACGAAAGGAAAAGGAAAAATAGAGAAAGTGATTTCGTTCGTTTGTTTGAAAATTTGTCAGTACAACATTGAAAAAAATTGACTCTCTAATCAGAGCCATTTCCATTGAAGAACATTTTGTGAACAACCCGACTCATATGAAAAATTGCTTTAGCCTAAAATATGTTGCGCTGACAACACTTTCCATTCTTTCACTCTCATGCAAAAGCGAAGAACAAGGAAATGGCAAACACGCCCCGTCAAAGCCCGATGTCTCAACTTTTGTTGTTGATGAACAAAAAAAACATCAAACCATCGACAACTTTGGAGCCTCGGATGCATGGAGCATGCAATACATTGGTTTGTGGCCAAAAGAAAAACAGGAACAAATGGCCGAATGGCTTTTCAGCACCGAAACCGATGAACAGGGAAACCCCAAAGGCATCGGATTGTCGCTTTGGCGTTTTAACATTGGGGCAGGAAGCACTGAACAGGGGAAAGCCAGTGGAATTGAGGATATATGGAGGCGTTCGGAATGTTTTTTACTGCCCGATGGTTCTTATGACTGGAACAAGCAGAAAGGCCAACTCCATTTTATGCAACTGGCCAAACAGAGAGGAGTTAATCAGTTTTTGGGTTTCATTCTTTCATCGCCGGTATACTGGACTCAAAATGGGCTGGCAACCAACACCGGACGTGGTGCCACATTCAATTTAAAAGAAGACAAATATGACGACTTCGTCCGGTTTCTGACCGATGTAATCCAGGGAGTGGAACAGAAGGAAGGTATTTGTTTCAATTATATCTGCCCATTTAATGAACCCGATGGACACTGGAACTGGACGGGTTCGGGCCAGGAGGGAACGGCAGCTACAAAATACGAAGTTGCCAAAACTGTGCGCTTACTGGGAAAAGAGCTGGAAAATCAGAAAATCGGAACTAAAATCCTTATTCCCGAATCATTTGACTATAACTGCATGTACCGTACGCACCAATACACCCAATCCGATCGAGGGTATCAAATCCAGTCCTACTTCACACCCGACAGCATCGGCTCCTACATTGGGGATGTACCCAATGTTTCCCGTTTAATGGCAGCCCATAGCTACTGGACCGACACACCCCTGTCTGATTTACGAAAAATCCGCATGGAAATGGGCGAGGCTCTGAAAAAGCAAAACGTGCGTTACTGGCAAACCGAAGTTTGCATTATGAACAACGACGAAGAAATTGGAGGCGGAGGCAAAAAAGATTTGACCATGAAGACAGCCTTGTACATAGCCCGAGTGATTCATCACGACCTGGTGTATGCCAATGCCTCGGCCTGGCACTGGTGGCGGGCTGTCGCTAATACCGATTACAAAGACGGACTGATTTATGCCGAGCCCAATCCGAACAACCTCGACGGAACGTTTACCGACTCAAAACTGATGTGGACATTAGGAAATTATAGCCGCTTCATCCGTCCCGGAGCCATCCGGATTGATGTTTCAGCTTTCAACTCAAATGGCGAACAGATATCGGAAGGCGATACCGACCCTTATGCTCTCATGGTATCAGCTTATGAAAACAGCGACGGAACGCCTGTCGTGGTTGCTATAAACTATCAAAACAAGCAGCGAAATTTCAATTTGGTATGGAACGGAGATAAGGTTACAGCATGGAAATCCTATCTTACCTCGGATTCGCCGAACACAAACATGGCGCTGCAACCAATGGTGAATTATGCTAAAAGACTAACTATCCCTGCCCGCTCGGTTATCACGTTCGTTGGCGAGAGGTAATTTTTTATCAAAACAGAAAAGAATAATCATGAAAAAATTAGTAACACGACTTTTCGTCTCATTCTTTATACTGACAAGCATCGCGGCAACCGCTCAGGATAGCACCGACGACCACCTGAAGGTATGGTTTTCATTCAACAATTACACCCCTGGCGCCACAACCATTACCGACGTAAGCGGAAATAGCTGGACAGCTGCCCTGAAGAACGAAGCCACCATTTCAACAAGCGGAGAAATTGACGGCGTTCTCAATCTGGGCTCTTCAAACGGGTTCCTCGATTTGGGGACACTTTTTGGCAGCCAATTTTTAAGCACATTGTCCGACTTTACCATCTCGACATTTGTCTGCATCTCCGAAGATGCAGTGATCACCAACAACGGGAACTTCGTGTTTTCATTCGGCAATTCAGAACAAATCTCAACCGATGCCAATGGATGTATGTTCTTCTCGGCAAAAAACACCCGGTATGCCATTAGCTTAACCAACTGGACAGGCGAACAAGCTGCAACCACCGATCAGGCAATGGAGAAAGGAAAATGGAAACATCTTGCCATTAGCTATAATTCGAGTGCCAAAACGGTAAAACTATTCTTGGATGGGAAGATTATTGCCACATCGGCCAACGTTCGTTTAGCACCCAAAGATCTTGGAACCCCCACCTATAATTTCATCGGGAAATCATCGTATGCTCTTAATGGCGATGCCTACCTAACTAAAACATTGATTGACGATTTCCGCATTTACGACGTTTCCCTGTCCGATTCACAGGTTGTTCAATTAGGCGCATTGCTGCCCGACCTGAATATGGCATGGTACCGGTCACAAATCGACACCTTGCTGGCATCGTTCAATCTGAAAGACGGACAACGCATCAATTCCAATCTCACACTTCCGGTTTCCGAAAACGGGATCAGTATTACCTGGAGCTCTTCGGATACAGCAACCATTTCAAATACCGGGGTGGTTATAAGACCAGTCATTGGTGCGGAACCACAGGTGGTCATACTTACGGCAACGGCAGTTAAAGAGGGAGTAACCGTTATCAAATATTTTAATCTAACCGTTATCCCGGAATATTCCAATGCCGAAGCAGTTGCATTCGATGCTGAAAATTTAACGCTCGCCGGAAATCTGAATAATCTGCACTCGAGCCTTACGCTGCCAACATCAGGCTTTGAAGGATCGACCATTACCTGGAGTTCCAGCATCCCTGATTTACTATCGGACAGCGGAAACCTGATGTATCATCCCGAAAAAGGAACCGGCAAAACGAAAGTCACGATGACGGCGACCATTACCAAAGGCGACGTCCACCAAACCCGCCAGTTCGAAATTTATGTGGCCGAAAAAGAGGGTTTCGCTGCTTATCTGTTCGCATATTTCACGGGCAATTCACAGAGCCAGGAGGCATTGCGGTTTGCCGTCAGCACCGATGGTTTCAGTTACAAAGCATTGAACAATAACAACCCAATCCTCGATTCAAAAGTGATCAGTTCAACCGGCGGAATCCGTGACCCGCACATATTACGCGGCACCGATGGGCATTCGTATTACATGGTGGCTACCGATATGGTTTCGGCTCTGGGATGGAATTCCAACCGGGCTTTTATCCTGATGAAATCAGATAACCTCACCGACTGGCAAACCAGTGTGATCAATATTCCAAACACATTCCCTGCTTTTGCCAGTGCGCAGCGGGTATGGGCACCTCAAACGATCTACAACAAAGAAAAAGGGAAATACATGGTTTACTGGTCGATGAGCATAAACAATGATGCCGACAAGTTTTATTATGCTTATGCCAACGACAGCTTTACCGCGCTGGAAACCGAGCCACAAGAGTTGTTTGCAAATCCGGAAGGCTCAGCCGTTATCGATGGTGACATTGTGGAAAAGGACAGCCTCTTCTATCTGTTTTTCAAAACAGAAAGCAACGGGAACGGCATTAAAAAAGCGGTTTCACCCAACCTGACCGGTGGATATGTAATGAAAGACAAATACCTGCAATCGACCAACAATTCGGTAGAAGGTGGTTGCGTGTTTAGGATGTACGATACCGACACCTGGCTACTGATTTATGACATGTACACCAGTGGAGCTTACCAGTTTACCCAAAGTACCGATCTTGAAAGTTTCTCGGTAGCCGATCAGAAAGTTTCCTTCAATTTCACCCCGCGCCACGGAACCATTATACCCATTACAACGGAAGAAGCGGCTGCTTTAATGAGAAAATGGGGAAACAAATCCGATGTTCAGATTCTGTCTTCGAAATCGGAATCGATCAAAAAAAATAACATCAGCTTCAACCAAACGGCAAAAACCATTTATCTGCCTGTTCGCTATGGTACCTATATTACAAATTTCGATCCTGAATTTGTAGCTTCTGCCGGATGCACGGTCACTCCTTCCGGTCCGCAGGACTTCTCTGCCGGGCCAGTAAATTATACCGCATTGATCGATGGGCTGGGATCGAAAACCTATGCCGCAACGGTTGAAGCAGATAACAACCCGGTATTGGAAGGTTATTATGCCGATCCGGAAATACTCTATTCGTACAAAACAAAGAAATTTTACATCTACCCAACCAGTGACGGGTTTGTTGGCTGGTCGGGCTACTATTTCAAAACCTTTTCTTCGGATGATCTGGTAAACTGGACCGACGAAGGGGTGATCCTCAACCTGCCAACCAACGTAAGCTGGGGAACCTACAATGCCTGGGCTCCAAGTATCACCGAGAAGAAAGTGAACGGAAAGTACAACTATTACTACTATTTTGTGGCTGCCGGCAATGTGGGTGTTGCTGTAGCCGACGATCCAACCGGGCCGTTTGTTGATTCGGGAAAGAAGCTGGCAGACAATATCGACCCCGATGTATATACCGACACCATTACCGGGAAAAGTTATCTCTATTGGGGGAACACGACACTTTATGCCGCCGAGTTGAACGACGACATGGTTTCAATCAACACATCGACCAAGAAAGTAATCACCCCTTCCGGCGGAACTTTCCGGGAAGGTGTCTATGTCATCCGACGCAACGGAACATACTATTTCTTCTGGTCGGAGAATGATACCCGTAGCGCCGATTACCGGGTGCGTTGCGGAACATCTACCTCGCCGCTTGGCCCAATCACGGTTCCAGCAAACAATCTGATACTTTCAAAAGATGCTTCATCCGGCATTTATGGCACCGGTCACAATTCGGTAATCCAAATTCCCGGACGCGACGAATGGTACATTGTTTATCACCGTTTCAACCGGCCAAGGGGTATCACCATGCAAGGCGATTCAGCCGGTTATTTCCGCGAGGTGTGCATTGACAAACTGGAATTCAATACCGATGGTTCAATAAAAAAAGTACAACCTACCGTTCAGGGAATAGAGCCCGTTACGGTTGGTGCAATATCAGAAGGAGTTGATGAAATGATCAATTCCCCAAAAAAAGGAAAGGTCATTTCAACCGGGTACTACCAGATTGACGGTAAACAAGTAAAAAAAGACAATAAACTGAACAGGGGAATTTACATTGAACGCACCATTTACAACAATGGAACAACAAGTTCCCGAAAATTTTTCATTCGGTAAGAAACAAATAAAATAAAGAAACAGAATATGAAGTCACGATCGATCCTGGTTGCAATTTTGCTCCTGCTGGCAGCAACCACAACAAAAGCAGAACCACAATTTGGCAAAGCAGAACTTTTCAATACAAACTGGCGGTTTCATCTTTCCGATGTAAAAGAGGCACAAACCGCAGCCTTCGACGATTCCGAATGGCGAATACTCAATCTGCCCCACGACTGGTCGGTTGAAGGAACATTCAGTCCCGACCGGGCAAGCTGCACCGGTTTCCTGCCGGGAGGAATTGGCTGGTACCGCAAAACATTTGTAGTGCCCGAAAACAAAAAAGGCGAAAAAGTATTTATCTATTTCGAAGGTGTTTACAATCGCAGCGAGGTGTTTATCAACGGAATATCGGCAGGGAAACGCCCCAATGGATACATCTCGTTTATGTACGACCTCACTCCGTATATCCAATTTGGAAAAGAGAATGTGATTGCGGTCAAAGTTGACCACTCACAGGAACGCGATTCCCGGTGGTACACCGGTTCGGGCATTTACCGCGACACCTATCTGGTTTACGCTTCTTCGCTCCATATCGGTTTGTGGGGGGTCTTTTTCAAAGCCAATTCCATAACCGACAAGAAGGCTGAAGTTTCGGTTGAAACAACGATGAACAATGATCAACCCAAAAGTGCAACAGCCGAGGTTATTCACGAAATTATCGATCCCGAAACCGGAAAGGTTGTGGCAAGTTCTTCTAAAAAAATGAAGGCCGAAGCAAACACCAAAAGCACAACCAATCAAACACTGACCATCTTAAAACCCAAACGGTGGTCGATTGATCGACCTAATTTATACACCGTACGGACCATCATCAAACAAGATGGAAAAATAACAGAACAGAACGAACAAAAACTGGGGCTGCGCACGCTCACCTTCGACCCGAACAAAGGGTTTGCGCTGAATGACAACTGGCTGAAAGTAAAAGGTGTTTGTCTCCATCACGATGCAGGCTGCCTTGGTTCAGCGGTTCCCCGCGAAGTTTGGAAACGCCGGTTATTAACATTAAAGGAGATGGGATGCAATGCCATTCGCACCAGCCACAATCCGCAAAGTTCCGAGGTCTATGAATTGTGCGACGAAATTGGGTTGCTGGTAATGGACGAAGCTTTCGACGAATGGGAATTTCCAAAACGCAAATGGATCGAAGGCTGGAATGTTGGCACGCCGGAATTTCAGGGATCTTATGATTTCTTTAAAGAATGGAGCAGCCGCGACCTGGCCGACATGGTTCTGCGCGACCGCAACCACGCTTCCATCATGATGTGGAGTATTGGCAACGAAGTCGATTACCCGAACGATCCCTATTCTCACCCCAGCTTAAACAACGCATCCATTAATCAGCCTATGTTTGGAGGGTATAAACCCAGTGCGCCCAATGCAGAGCAACTTGGAGAAATTGCCAAACGCCTGACCTCCGTTGTCCGCAACATCGACACTTCGCGTCCGGTATCTGCCGCGCTGGCAGGTGTAGTTATGTCGAATGAAACCGAATACCCCTACTTGCTCGACATCACCGGCTACAACTACACCGAAGACCGTTATGCTACCGATCATGCCAACTACCCAAACCGTGTTATCTTCGGAAGCGAATGCGGCAACAGCATGGAATCGTGGAAAGCAGCCCGCGACAACAACTTCGTTTTTGGCCAGTTCCTCTGGACTGGTATCGACTATCTGGGTGAATCGAACCCTTGGCCGTCGCGTGGCTTTTACTCGGGTTGTCTCGATTTTGGCGGCTTCCTCAAACCCCGCGGCTATTTCCGCCAAGCTTTGTGGAGCGAAAAACCAGCTACGTATATTGGAACTTATCCGGTTCCTTCCGATAAAAAACAGTTATCGATTGACGCATGGCCTATCTGGAATTACAACGAAGGTGAAATGATCCGCGTTGTAGGATATACCAATGCAGCCCAATCAAAGTTAATGCTGAACGGAAAGCAAATTGGTGATGTAAAACCACTGGACGACAACACCGGCGTAATTTACTGGGACATTCCATATCTACCCGGCAAGCTCGAAATTGTCGGAATGGATGCACAGGGCAAAATCGTTTGCACATATGCGCTTCAATCTTCTGCCCGGCCGTATGCTTTAACGGCAAAAGCCGATGTAAAAACGTTGAAAAAGGAGAATGGCCTGGTACACGTCGTGGTTCAGATCGTTGATGAAAACGGAATTCCGGTCATGCTTTCCGACGACGAAATTACCTGTACCGTCGAAGGGCCGGGGAAACTGCTGGGACTCGAAGCCAGCAACAATTCCGACATGAGCAATTACACCGACCATGTACAACGCGCCTATCATGGACGATTGTTGGCCTACATCCAAACAACCGGGCAAACAGGAATGTTACATATAAAGTTTTCTTCTCCCTGGCTAAAAGAATCGGTGACAACGATAAATATAACAGACTAATTAAAATTGGATAATGAAAATATCAACGCTCATATCGTTCATTCTTATAATTTTACTATACCTGTTTGTATCCAAACCGGCAATCGCCAGTTCGGATGCAGATGCTGGAACATCCGTAACGATTGATCCTGCTCAAAAAGGACCGGTCATTGAAGGCTGGGGCGCTTCACTTTGCTGGTGGGCAAATATCATGGGTGGATTTCCTGATTCAAAGGTCAAAACAATCTGCGACTGGATAACCGATCCGGTAAACGGGCTTAACATGAACGTTTTTCGCTTCAATATTGGTGGAGGAGACGATCCGTCGCACAATCACATGCGCAGCGATGGAGGAAACATGCCCGGATATAAAGCATCTGACACTTTAGCTTTCGATTGGACTCAGGATGCGAACCAGAGAAAGATACTGGCACAACTGATCGAATCCCGAATCTCAAAAGCGGGAATAAACGACATCCAGATTATTGGCTTTTCAAACTCGCCACCCTATTGGATGACCAAAAGTGGTTGCTCTGCCGGTAATGCCGATGGAAATGTATGCAACTTAAAATCGGAGATGTTTGACGACTTTGCCGATTACCTAACCGAAGTGGTCAGGTATTATCACGATAGTTTGGGAATAACCTTCAACTATATTGAACCGTTCAATGAGCCCGAAACCAACTGGTGGAAAGAGCTTGGAGGACAGGAAGGCTGCCACTTTTCAAATTCGGAACAAGCAAGCATGATCAGGGAACTTTATGCCAGCCTGCAAAAAAAAGAGATGCTTTCTTACTGCCACATAACAGCAAACGATGCTAATTCAATCGACAATGCTTACAGTTCACTACTGGTCTACAAAGCAATAGCCGCCGACGTTCTGCCAATGCTCGACATGGTATCGGTTCACTCCTACGGAGGAAACAACCGGCAACTACTGGGCGACTGGGCTCAAAACAACGGCAAAAAACTCTGGCAATCAGAATCGGGACCTTTATATGTGGGCGACAGTTACGAATCGCAAGTCATGATCATGGCCGATCGGATCATAACTGATTTTAGGGACCTAAAATGTTCGGCATGGTGCGATTGGCAACTGGGAGGAAGCGGAACCAGCCCGGACAATGCATGGGCACTCTTTATCAGCGACTACACCGATAACCTCCACCCCGTTACCCGAAATACCAATTTCTATATGCGCGCCCAATTCAGCCGTTATCTCAAAACCGGATATACAATTATTAAAAGCAGCGAAGAAAACAGTTTGGCCGCACTAAGCCCCAATCAAAAAGAGCTCGTGCTGGTAATAAGCAACAGCGAAACCACTTCCCGAAGCTACACCATTGACCTTTCCAATTTCTCCGGATTCGGGAAAGTGACCCAATATCGTACCCGTGCACAGGAGTCATTGGGCATTAAAAATTCCAAAGATCTGCTTACCATTTCCGGGAGCTCGTTTGATTACAATCAGCAACCCCAATCCGTCGTAACGTTTATCATTCCGATTAACCAAACCACAACAAATTCCTCCTTCGATGCAAAAAAAAACGGTAGCATCTACTATTCAAACGGAAATCTTTACACCAATTTTCCGGGAGCATCTTCCGTCTCCATTTCAATTTACAGTTCCACCGGGAAATTGGTAAAACCAAAAAGTAAGATTCCGGCAAAAGGAGTTACTCAAATCAGTCTAGCCAAAGGTATGTATCTAATTAACACAAATATAAACAAAGCTGTACAGACAAATAAAATAGCGGTTTTGGAATAGATTCAGACGAATAACAGCAGTTGGTACAATATCGAAACTGTTTGTTACAATAGTGAAATAAGAAAAAAATACTCTTTCTGAAATTTGCGATCAAACTAGTAAAAACAAAAACACTACTTGTATTAATATTAATAAACGATTTCTTATGAAAAAAATTTTTACACTCTCAATTGCACTGTTCGCTTTATCAGTTGCATCGTTTGCTGCAGAAACGGTACTATTCTCGGGGGATAAAACAACGAGTATGTTTTCCCGCATGGACATCATCTCCTGGGGAATGGGAGACGCAGCCAGTAATTACGTCAATTTCGGTACCGACGCAGAGCCTGCATTTACCGAAGTTACCGACAATCCAAACAAAACAGGTAAGAACACTACGGACAAAGCGATGCACATGTATTCGCTAAAGGGACATAGCTGGTGGCCCGATTTTCTTACCATGACGTTAACCAATCCGATTGCTATTACCGAGGATAACCGGTACTTACACATCTATCATTACCGTGAAAATTTAAACAAAGGCTTTACCGTCTACCTTTCAGGCAATGGAGACTGGGTTGAAGACCCTGAAAAAGGCACACGGCGTTTCGACCTGGATTTAAGCAAAGCAGGAACCTGGGAAGATGTTGTTATTGACCTCAAATGGTTCATCGACAACAGTCAATCTCTTGAAGCCGTAAACTTCCTGGTCGACCGGAACTGGGGTAGTGAAACCGAATCGGCAACCAACTACTACTGGGACGAAATTGTTCTCAACAACAGCAATTTGCCCCGCGGCATCAATTTATACGCCGAAAAGGAAATTGAAGTTAACCTCGGAAACAGCGCTTCAGTCAATCAATATGTCGCAACGCTGGACCTGCAAAATGCTGAAAATAGTTCTGAAATGATTGCCAACACTTTCACCGATCAATCGACCAAGTCGCCACTCGATTCAATCATGAAATTCAATAAAAGTGCAAATGCTTCCTGGTGGCAGGGTGGCCCGCGTTTTGTGCTCAACGGATCTCTCCCGGTAGGTACCGATGGTACATCTGCTTTCTTGCATCTCTATGTAAACATTCCTTCCATTGAAGAAGGAAAAGATTACTATGTCGTTCAACTGAACGCCAAAGATTTCTCCGGAAATCAAATCGACAGCGGCGATGCAATTAAATACTGGTCTGATGATGCCGGGAAGTGGGTTGACTGTGTATTGGATGTTACGTCTTTGGGATACGTTTCCGAATTTCAGGTTCGCTTCGATGTTCGCCGCGACGAATCCGACAACTACATCAATTCACCCGCAGGGATTTTCTACCTCGACGATGCAGTGATCAACGGCAGTGAAGATCAGCGTGAAGTTGGAGAAGCAACATCGGTGGTTACAAAAAATACCTCTTCTCTGAAGATTTATGCTTCGACCAGAAATATCGTTGTCGAAGGAAACGCCCAATCGGTTGAACTCTTTAGCCTGACCGGTGCAAAAATTGGAAAAATGAACGCAACCGGCGTAAGAACCGAAATACCGGTTAATCAGAAAGGAATTTACTTAGTTAAAGCCATTTCAAAAGACAAAATAGTTTCTTGTTCCAAAATTTTAGTTAGATAAGTAAGATTAGATTCTAGTTTTTAAAGGGAGATGAGTTTTCTTCTCCCTTTTCTAATCTTTTTGAAGGTTTTTCTTAAAGTTATTACCGAACGCAACAACTAACTATATGACTACTAAAAAGAAAGATTATTTCCGTTCCAGGCTCTTTTTAACCGGCATGTTATCTTTTCTCTTACTGATAGGTTTTTCATGCGAAAAAGAATCTGACGATTATGATATCACCCCGTTGCTGGGAACCTGGCAGCAGGTATCCAGAACCATCGATGGTAAATCGTCTTCTATCGACAGCACCAGGCTGGTCATACAAATCAATTCAAACAACATCTGCATCATTTGTGACTCCACTGCTTCAACACGGAAAACGGGGAACATTATCACCAGATCAGGATGGAATATCAGTGGAGGTCTCTTAAATATTGCAACCGATCTTCCTGCATCCTACACAGTTACTACCGGAAACAACAAGCTAAACCTCGAGAGGGTTGACTTCAATTCGGCAGGTAACATCTCCAGAACAATGATCAATTACGAAAGTATCGCCAACATCGATTTTTGAATAAAACAAGAAAGAATGAAGACATTATATAAACTTCTGGTCCTGTTTCTGCCGATATTTTATCTTTCTTCATGCCAGGAAGATGAATTTACCGAAAGCTCGGCTACTGGACTTTGGCAACAAGTCTCGGTTACAGAGGATGGAGAGCAAATGGCTCTTACCCCTGAACAGGAAGCATGCAAAATATTGATTGAGCCCAATGGGGTATGCCGATATTATCATCAGGCATTTAAAGATTACAACAATGGCGACGGGCCAACCTCTTTTTATGGAACATGGAGCATGCTCGATGGCCAATGGATCAATTTTACGACCGACAAGTGGCAGTTTGTCCCCACATTAACCAGCGATAGCAGCAAAGTGAACCTTTCGTATAAGAAAGATGCCAATAACCAAACAATTATCGACACGCTCACCAGTGTAAAAAAGCAATGGAACAAATACCATATTCAATCGAGATTTACCATTCTGCAATTAACCGACGAGGTAATGGAGATCCGGCTTAAAACATTCGTTGGCGAGAAAAAATATGCCTTCATTTTCGCACCCGATCCAGCCGATTTCATTGAATTAAAACAGGTAAGCAGCGGATCGATCAACTACAGTCCAAAATTGGTTACCGATGACAACTATTGGATCATACGGAAAGAGTTTCAGACTTTGAAAACTTACGTGTTTACATTCAAAAGAGAAAATTATTGATAACCTGGAAACAAAACTTCTATGAAGAAAATAACATTTCTAATAATAATGGCTTTTCTCGTTTCGTTGGCCTCCGCTTATGCTCAACAAAACCGGAAAGTATCAGGAAAGGTAATCGATACCGAATCGAACGAGGGAATCGTTGGGGTTACGGTCTTCCTTAAAGGAACAACCAGAGGAACAATCACCGATATCAATGGAGAATATACCATAGAAATCCCTGGCGGGCCAAATCAAACCCTTCAGTTCAGCTTCATCGGATATGAAACCTACGAAACCGAAATTGGGGCCAACAGCCTAATAAATGTCCAGCTAAAAGAACAACACCAGCAACTTGCCGATGTGGTGGTGGTTGGATATGGTCTCCAGAAAAAAGAATCGGTGGTTGGATCGATTTCATCAATCGACAATAAAAAGCTTGTCAGTATTCCAGCATCCAATATTTCACAAACATTGACCGGAAAGCTTTCGGGAGTACAGGTAGTTCAAAGCTCAGGTGAAGTTGGCAACGATGTGGCCGATGTGTACGTAAGGGGAATGGCCACCTGGAACAATGCCACACCATTGTATGTCGTCGACGGGATTGTGCGTTCGGAATTTGCCAAAATCGACCCAAACGAAATCCAATCCATTAACATATTGAAAGATGCGTCAGCAACTGCCGTATATGGTGTGAAAGGCGCCAACGGGGTTATCATCATTACCACGAAACGTGGCGCTTTAGGGAAACCCAAAATCAACATTACCGTTCAGGATGCAGTTACGCAACCTATTAATATACCCCAACCATTGAGCGCCTATGATGCAATGTGCCTGCAATACCTTGCCGACTGGGGGCAATTCAACACCCGCACGGCCCAGGTTAAAGGCGGAACTACGGCCGACGACCTGATCTTATGGCGCACGGGCGCTTCACCCTGGACACACCCCGATATCGACTGGATCGACAAGGTAATGAAGAAATATTCGTCTCAACAACAATACAACATCAACGTATCGGGTGGCACCAAAACCATCAGATACTTCGTATCGGGTGGTTTTCTCAACCAAAACGGGTTCTATAAAAACGACGACCTGACCCGCTATTCCCGCTTCAACTTCAGAAGCAACCTCGATGCCGATATCTCCCAAAACCTCAGCGCATCGCTTAGTATTGGTGCCCGTGTCGAAAAACTGAATTCACCCAATAACACCATCTGGAGTAGTTGGGATGTGTACCGTGCAGCATTTTCCTATTCGGGCCGCGCCTATCCGATTTATAATCCTGACGGATCCTATGGCGGAAATGGCAGCGTAAACATTGTCAGAGCGCTAAATGAAGCAGCTATCTACAAAGATGTTACCAGCACCCTCGAATCGAGTTTTGGGCTAACCGAAAAACTCGATTTCATTACCAAAGGCCTTACTGCCAGGGCAAAAATTTCGTTCGACACCCAGGGTGAAGTGGGTCGCTCATGGACCCATGAAACGGCCGAATACGTATACGACATGGCTACCGACACCTATACCCAATATGGTGAAAATCGCCCGCTCACTTATAGTGGCGTAGCTAAAAACTACAACTGGTACAAAATATACATGGAAGGCGGACTCAGTTATGACCATTCTTTTGGCAAACACACTGTTACTGGTCTGCTCCTCGGAAACCGAAATGAACTGATCAAAAACAACGAAGTTGCTTATGCCGATCAGGGGCTGGTTGGACGTGTGACGTACGATTATGACCGACGCTATTTTGGAGAAGTAAACGTTGGCTACAACGGATCGGAAAACTTCCCGAAAGAAAGCCGCTATGGCTTCTTCCCTGCTTTTGCTGCTGGTTGGCTCATCAGCGAAGAACCGTTTATGAAACCTCTTTCAAAAGTTGTATCAAAATTGAAACTAAGGGCTTCCCTTGGATGGGTCGGAAATGATAAATACACCGATTCCGATAACAACCCGGTACGTTTTCTCTATTTACAGGAATATTTATCGGGTGGCGGTGCCACGTTTGGTGTGGGTAACAACTATTACACAGGCATTCAACAAGGGGCTATTGCCAACAAAGATGTTTCGTGGGAAGTGGCCCGAAAAGAAAACATTGGCTTCGAAACCGACTTTTTTAACGGTCTTTTCAGCCTGAATTTCGATTATTTCTATGAATACCGGAACAAAATCCTTACCGACATCAGCGCGATAAAGCCCGAATATGTTGGTGCCGATTTCAAAGTAGCCAATATTGGTGAAACCCAAAATCAGGGATTTGAGGTTGAGTTGAAACATGAGAAAAAAATATCAGATAGCTTCTCCTACTATGTAAATGGCAACTTTACTTTCAACCGCAATAAAATCTTGAAAAAGGCCGATGCCGAAGGACTTCTTCCCTATCAGAAAGAAGAGGGTTATGCCATTGGCACACCCCGTATGTGGAAATGTTTGGGCTATTTCTCCAGCTATGAAGAGATACAGAACAGTCCCACCCAAATTGGCACCAACGGTGGTTTATCAGGTAACGTCGAAGTTGTTCCCGGCGACCTGAAATTCGAGGACTTCAACAACGATGGCGTGATCGACGAAGCCGATGCATACCGTCAGGGCTACGGCACGGTTCCTGAAATCCAATATGGACTTACCATTGGCGGAACCTGGAAATCCTTCGACTTTTCGATGCTGGTGCAAGGATCAACCCATGCACTATTCATGAAACAATGGGAAATCATGTGGGCTTTTTCAAACAACTCCAACGTATTTGATAAACACAACTATTATTGGGCTCCCGAAATAGCCGACAATGCTCAGTTTACCCGCTTCTACGGGAAAACCTGGAAAAATAACGAACGCTACTATTCAACCTATGAAGCGGGTTCTGGCACCTATGTGCGCATCAAGAACCTGGAAGTTGGCTACACCCTGCCTCAAAACCTGATGCGCAAAATTAGTGTATCGGGCGCAAGGGTTTACTTGTCATCAAACAACCTGTATATGTGGTCGGTCGAAAAGTATCTCGACCCCGACAACCGCGATGTTCGTGGCGGTAAAATGCCGGCAACACGCGCCTTCAACCTGGGTCTGAACATATCATTCTAATTCTGATTACTATGAAGAATATCAAATACATTATCATCTTTCTGGCACTTGGGTTAGTTGCTTGTGACGACTTCCTTGATCGTGCTCCGGATGTAAATCTCGACGAAGAGAAAGTGTTTACCAATTTTGTGAATGCACAGGCTTTTCAGGCCGACATATACAGCGGGTTACAAAACCGTTTTAATGCACTGGGCAGTTACCAGCCAGTGCCCTTATCATCGGCAGCCGATGAATCAGAATCGTACATGGGATATCACGGAACCAAAGGGTTCAATATGGGAACATACGATGGCCTTGACGCAAATATTTCGCATTATTATACTGCGATCCGTAAAGCCAATCTCTTTTTAAAGAACGTAGAAAGGATACCTTTCCCCGACGAGGGCACAAAAAACCAAATGGTGGGTGAGGTATTTTTCCTGCGGGCATTTTTCTACACCGAAATTATCAAACGGTTTGGCGGTATGCCGATTCTCACCGAAGAGGACCTTCTGGTCCCGGGAGACGACTTAATGCGCTCACGCGACACCTATCGCGACTGTTTTGCCTTCATTATGGATGACCTGAAAAAAGCCATCGATCTATTACCGGTTACATTAAATACAAACGAATACGGACGTACCACCAAAGGCGCTGCAATGGCACTGAAAGCTCGGCTTCTGCTGTTTTCTGCGAGTCCGCTTTTCAGCAAGCAAACCGGTATATGGGGAATGAATGGCGACATCGACAACTGGTACGAAAACGATGGCAAATCGTGGTGGCTCAAAGCAGCCGAAGCGGCCAAAGCCGTTATCGACTTACGCGATAATGATGGAAACCTCGTTTACGAGTTATACCAGACCGGCGCCACGAATAAAGCCGACGATTACGAAAACCTTTTCTTCAAGCGGCGCGAACACGGCAACAAAGAAATCATTTTCTATAAACACGAAGCGCCCGTTGGTTTCGACGATGACCAGATTAAAGTTTGGATGCCCAGCGGTGAATTCGGGGGCGATGGAGCCGTTCAGCCAACCCAAAACTTTGTCGATCTATTCGAAATGGCAAACGGCAAATACATCAACGAAGCAGGTTCTGGCTACGACGAAAGCAATCCGTATATAAACCGGGATCCTCGTTTCTACAAAATAATCCTCTATCAGGGAAGCAAGTGGCAGGGTGCAACATTGAACATGGCCACCACGTCAACCCAATTCCCATCCGGAACATTCCTAACCGGATATTTTGTCCGAAAATATGTCCCCGAAGAGGTAAAAAAGAATTCATCGACCACTGCATACCATAACTGGATTTACTTCCGTCTGGCCGAAATGTATCTGAATTACGCCGAAGCAATGAACGAAGCAGAAGGCCCAACCCAGCGTGTACGCGATGCCGTAAATACGGTACGTGCCCGTTCGGGAGTTGTGAACCTGCCGGAAGCTTTAACAACCGATAAAAAATCGATGCGCGAACGTATCCAAAACGAACGAGCCATTGAGCTTTGCTTCGAAGAACACCGTTGGTGGGATGCCCGGCGCTGGAGCACCGGCGACGAAGGTGAACTGGCAACCAAGTGGTTTGGCAGGCCAATGGAACGCATGGTCATTACATCGAACGGCTCGAAGGTTACCTATAGCCGCGAGTCCTATTACACCCGTATTTTCCAACCGAACAACAACTTATACCAGATTCCGCTTGCCGAAATGTATAAGAACACCCTGTTAGTTCAAAATCCGGGTTATTAAAACGATTAAGCAATTCGCGAAAATTGAGAATGATGAAAAACAACAACATAAAATCGATAATGCTTATCCTGGCGTTTCTGGTTCTGATAAAAGGAATTTCGTTCGCTCAGGAAACTTATACCGTCACCGGTAAAGTAACCGATACTGCCGGAAATCCTGTTGAAAAGGTTATCGTTTCCGTTTTAGATGAATTCACCCAGGTGCAAACCGACAAAACCGGTGAGTTCAAAATGATTATCGAAGCCAACAAAACCATTCTTTTCAGCAAATTCGGTTACAAGCAACAAACGCTCACTCCTGCAAAGGGCATACCGGTTCAAATTCAATTGCAAAAAGAGAAGGAAGAACAAGAATTTCAGGTGGCTTACGGAACCCGCAACCGTTCTGAATTAACCTCTTCAATTTCTGCCGTCTTATCTTCTGATCTGGAAAAAGTACCGGTTTCAACATTGGGCAACGCAGTTCAGGGATACGGTTCCGGATTAACCGTTTTACATACAACCGGCGCTGAACCAGGCTGGGATTCACCGTCCATTTATATCCGCGGGACCCAAACTTTTGGCGGAGGATACACCCCTCTGGTATTTGTTGATAATGTTGAACGCGATTTTACCCAGCTCGATCCCGAAGAAATCGAATCGTTTACCATATTGAAAGACGCAGCGGCAACCGCCATGTATGGTATGCGCGGAGGAAACGGGGTAATTCTGGTTACAACCAAAAAAGGTTACGTTGGGAAACCTGTTATTTCGTTGACAGCCCAGTATGGACTTCAATCGTCAGCAAGGTTGCCCGAATATGTCGAAGCAGCCGATTACGTTCACTATAAGAATATTGCGTTAAGGAACGATTACAGTAAATTGAGCGACAACGAGTTTAATGAGCTCTTCCTTTCCAATCCAAAGAACAATCCGGACAATTATGACGGCAGCAATCCTTATTTGTATGCCAATACCGATTGGTACAACTCATTCCTGAAATCATACGCTCCGCAGCAATCGTATAAGTTATCGTTCCGTGGAGGTACCGAAGTGGCACAATATTACATCCTGTTAGGTGTAATGGAGCAGGAAGGTCTTTATAAATATACCGAAGAGAATGCCGGTTTCTCTACACAAAACAAATTCTCGCGGTACAATTTCCGTTCATCGATCGATGTAAATTTGACCGACAATATTAAGATTGGGGTAAACCTGGGTGGCCGTGTCGAGAATCGTCACATTCCCAACAGTGGCGCCAGCTCCATTATCTCAAGTCTATCGAAAAACCCGGCAACCATGCCAATTTTCAATGCCGACAGCTCCATTGCGGGGACTTCAATTTACACCAATGCGTATGGCTTGATTGCAAAAACCGGTTTTCAGGATCGCTTTGCCCGTTACGTTGAAGGCACAGCAACCTTGGACTGGAAACTCGACAAGATACTGAAAGGCCTTTCCGCCAATGCACTGTTTGGTTTCGACGTATCAAAACAATACGGACGTTCAAAAAATCAGAGCTTCGCCCGTTATCAGCAAAACCTGGATGGCAGCTATACCCAATACGGCGAAAGCTCAAGCATTGACCTGACTTTCTCGGGATGGGACGACACGTTTGATCTGATGATGAACTACCTGTTCGGCTTCTCGTACAACCGCACCTTTGGTGTTGACCATATTGCAGCCGACATAAAATACATGCAGTCGAGTGAATCCGTGGTGGGCGACAACCCCGACTACCGCAATCAGGGAATTTTTGGCCGTGCCACCTATTCTCACAACGGGAAATATACGACTGAATTGGGTTTTGCCTACAATGGTTCCGAAAATTTCGTCAAGGGTAATCGTTTTGGTTTCTTTCCCACAATCTCAGGTGCATGGGTCGTCTCAAAAGAAGATTTTTGGGCCGACAACGACGTAATTAGTTACTTGAAACTACGCGGTTCATTTGGCAAAACAGGCAACTCCAATATTGGCATCAGCGACCGTTATCCTTACGAAGAGAAGTTTAACTCAGGCAATGGCTACTATTTTGGCACGGCCACCTCCGACGGCTCGTACGAAGGGCGCATTCCAAACGGAGCAATAACATGGGAAGAGGCTCTGTGTGCCAATCTGGGTGTAGAAATTGAACTTCACAAAGCCCTGCAACTCGACCTCGACATTTTCCGCAACGACCGGAACCAAATTATTACCGGACGCTGGAACACCTTACCCTCCTATATTGGTCAGGATCTTCCATACGAAAATAATGGCTCGGTATTAACCAGGGGATTTGAACTTACGGCTGTACACCGTAACTCGGCAGGCAAATTCAACTATTTTATAAAAGGAACCGTTTCGTACGCACAAAATACGGTAACAGCAATGGACGAAGTAGCCGGTCTAAACCAGTGGGAATACAAAACAAACCGGGCTGTTATGCAACAATGGGGACTGGAAGTTGCCAACGACAAATTTTTTAAAGACCAGAGCGACATCGACGGATGGGCAAAATCATCCTATGGAACCGTTCAGCCCGGCGATGTAAAATATGTTGATCAAAACAGCGACAACATTATCGATTCACAGGATCAGATCCCTCTTGGAAAACCAAGTGTACCCGAGTGGAACTTTGGGTTAAACCTGGGTTGCGAATTTAAAGGTTTCGATTTCAACATTCTTGTTACCGGCATTGCCAACCGCAGTATGTTTGTGAGCAACAATGTCCTCTGGGGAATGCAGGACAATAACAACATCACCTACGAAGTGGCAAATAACTCGTGGGGTATCAGCAACAATCCGTTGTATCCGCGACTTACGACTCAGTTGAACAACCACAACTATCAGGCCTCATCGCTTTGGTTAAAGAGTGGCAACTACGTTAAAGTTCAAACCCTCGAAATTGGCTACAGCCTCCCCAAGCGGCTCATCAGCAAGGCCAACATTACCGAGGCCCGGTTTTTTATCAACGGGTACAACCTGTTTTCATTCGACAGGATGAAAAAATACAACCTGAGCGCCGAAGCGCCTAATGCCGGGGTAACAATGTACCCTGAAATCAAAGTAACGTCCATGGGTGTTAGCTTAAACTTTTAAACGGAACGAATATGAGGAATATTAAAAATATAATTGGAATAGCAGCGGTGATTCTTATGACACAATCGTGTGCCGATTATTTGGATAAGGATCCTGAAGTTGACACACAATTAACCTATAAGGAGATATTTACCGACGCACATTATGCACCTGGATTTCTGAATAATGCTTACAACAACCTGCCCGATGGGTATTCTCGTTTTGAGGGTGCCATGCTGGCGGCTGCCTGTGACGAAGCCGTATGCTCCGACGCTGGGGCTTCGATTAATTTATTCAACAAGAATGCCATCAACTCGACCAACAACCCCGACGATGTCTGGGAGGATATGTACCGTGGCATCCGCAAATGCAATATTTTCCTGAAAGAGCTGCAGCCCGATGGTCTGATTACCCTTTCGAACAGTATCCCAGAAAATGAGGATGGGGTCGAAGTCCGGAATTATTACAAAGGACAGGCATTGTTTCTGCGTGCGTTCTTCCACTTCGAACTACTGAAACGTTATCAGAACATTTTCTACGTAACTTCAGTTATCGATCCTCTCAACGACGAGGAAGTCTTTGCCGAAGAGCAATTGACGTTCGACGAAGCGGTGGAAAAAATGGTGGCTGACCTCGATTCGTCAGCTGTATTAATGCCAGCTTCCTATCCCGACGACAGCTACAAGGGGCGCCCAATTAAATGGACACCACTGGCGTTTAAATCCAGAGTGTTGCTCTATGCGGCCAGTCCGATAAACAATCCGGATAATGACAAATCGAAATGGTTGCGCGCAGCAAATGCAGCTAAAGTGATTATCGATTCGAAGAAATATTCGTTAACATCGCTTTCATCTATTTTCACTTCAATTTATAACAGCGAAATCATTTTTGCCACAGGGGCAACCAACCGAAACGACATCGAGAAATACAATTACCCGATCAGCTATGAAGGTTCCGGTTACATGAATCCAACCGAAGATTTGGTCAACGCTTTCGGTATGGCTGCAAAAACCTATAAAAATCGGTACAACGACTACAATTCCAGCGATCCATATTCTCTCAGCAATTCTAAAAAGAGGGAAGATCGATTGAAATACACGGTTTTTTATAACGGAAGCAAACTAAAAGACACCATTGTTGCCTGCTACGTAGGTGGTAAGGACGGATTATTCTCATCGCCAACAGCCACAAAAACCGGCTATTACATGAGTAAATTCATCGATCAATCGCTCGATCTGGCAAAAGGCAATACCAGCCAGCGGGCTTGGGTCTTTATGCGCTATGCCGAAATTCTTCTTAATTATGCCGAAGCGCTCAACGAGTATGATAATACCACATACTTCTCAGAAATAAGCAAAGCGCTCGATGAACTAAGAAACCGCGCCAACCTGCGTACTTTCGACTCATCGGATAAAACCCTGCTGAAAAACCAGGATGAAATGAGAGCCTATATTAAACTCGAAAGAAGGCTGGAACTGGCATTTGAAGAACATCGTATCTGGGATTTACGCCGCTGGAAAGACGCCGAAACGGCACTGAATAAGCCCGTCAATGGGATGAGGGTTACGTTAGACGAAAATGGCAATTATACCTATTCTACTTTCGAAGCCGACACCCGAACTTTTGACTCAAAAATGTATTGGTACCCGATTCCTCGCACCGAAATATTAAAATTGCGGAATGCAGGCAAAACAATTGCCCAAAACCCGGGTTGGGAATAAAACAGATTAATTGACAGCTAAAAACGAATACAATGAATAAAATAATCAATAGCATCCTGATCATCTTGTTCTTTGGGTTGGTTGCCTGCGAATCGGCTGAAGACCTGAGTAACAAACTCGACCACCAGGTACCTGAGTGCAAATCGCTGACCCTTTCATCGAACGGGCAAAAGGTAATAGTCAACGATAGCATAGTGAATTTGCTTCTTTGGGGTGTTGTTCCTCAAATCAATCTGGAAACAGTTGTACTACCGACCATCACCGTGAAGGCAGGTGTGACAATCGAAATCAGTGTTGAAATCAGCGATAACGTTGGATTAAAAACGGCCGAGCTCAGTTATTCCAGCTGGCTGTTTTCCAAATACATCAACTTTGCAAATCCCGAGGGGGACATTCCGCTAAACCCGTCAAGTTATACATTCACGGCCCAGGTTGAAGTTCCCGAAAATGCGATCGCGACACCCTGGCTTGAGAACTACTATTTTAACGATGGCTCATTGATGAAGATTACCCAATCCTATCACAAACTGGAATTAACCGTTGTCGACGTCAATATGAACGTCCGTACAACACCTATATATGTCAAGGTAGAGTAAAAAGCGTTGAAACAGCTATCGCCAGAAGGGAAAACTTTTAAAAATATAGGGGAGGTCTTTTGATCTTCCCTTTTTTCATTATCGCCTCCGGATATCCCGGACGAGTAATTGTACCGATGTACGCCCCCGGAATTCGTTTTCAATAATTGAATAACAGACATCGAAAGGCAAGCCCGACTCAATGAGCGGAAATTTATCGGCCTGAGAGAAAGCAATCCCCGGAAATTTAACAGAAGAACCATTGGGTTCAACCAGATCGAGTTTAAGATGGTCTTCGTTGGGGCCAACAATACGACTGGTACCTGAATCGATTACATCTTCCGTCACAAAAACAGGCGTCATGTTGTGGGGACCATACGGTTCAAACTGTTTCAGTAGCCGCACAAATTTGGGGGTAATGTCGGGAAGCTGCAGTTTGGCGTCAACTTCAATGGTTTGTGTCTGTTGTTTTTGGGTAATATTTTTTTGGACAAATTCTTCAAATCGGTCGGAGAACTTCTTCACATTTTCCAGCTTCAGTGTTAAGCCAGCCGCAAACATGTGTCCTCCATACGATTCAAGCAGATCGCTACAATAATCGATGGCTTCATAAAGGTCAAAATCCTTCACCGATCGGGCCGATCCGGTAGCCATTCCGTTCGATTCGGTAAGAATCACCGTAGGTCGGTAAAACGAATCAATCAACCTGGAAGCCACAATACCTACAACCCCTTTATGCCAATCGCGGTTATAAAGGACAGTCGATTTCCGGTTGACCAGCTTTTCATCCCGGGTAATCATATCCAGCGCTTCCTGGGTTATGTCCCGGTCGAGTGACTTTCTGATTTCGTTAAACGAATTGATCTCGTTGCATTTTTGCAATGCCTCCTCCTGATTAGTCGAAACCAGCAATTCAACCGATTTTTTTCCATGCTCAATTCTTCCTGCGGCATTTAGCCTTGGGCCAATTTTAAATACAATATCATTAATGGTTATTTCGGTATCGCTTATTCCCGAAATCTCAATCAGCGTTTTAAGCCCAACAGAAGGTTTGGAGTTCAGTTTTATCAGCCCGAAATAGGCCAGCACCCTGTTTTCTCCGGTTAAAGGAACAATATCGGAAGCAATGCTTACAACAACCAGATCGAGCAGTTCGTGCAGAAGCTCAACGGGTTCATTAAACCGGGTGCAGTAGGCCAGAAGGAACTTGAAACCAACGCCACATCCCGACAACTCTTTGTAGGGATAATTACAATCGGGCCGTTTGGGATCAAGCACCGCATACGCATCGGGCAACCGATCTCCCGGATTGTGGTGGTCGCAAATAATGAAATCGACATGGCGGGTGCGAGCGTAAGCAATTTTCTCAATGGCCTTGATACCACAATCGAGAACGATCACCAGCGAAAAATTATTATTGGCCGCATATTCAACCGATTTGGGAGAAATTCCATATCCTTCGGAATAACGGTCGGGGATATAGAAATGGATATTTTTAATCTTATCTTTCAGGAACAGGTACATCAGAGCCACCGATGTTGTTCCGTCCACATCGTAATCGCCATAAATCAGCACCTTTTCCTGCCGCTCGATAGCCTGCCTGAGACGAGCAACTGCTTTATCCATATCTTTCATCAGAAAAGGATCGTGCAAATCGGACAACCGGGGACGGAAAAAAGCCTTCGCCTCATCATAAGTCCGTATATCACGCTGCACCAACAAATTGGCAACAGTCATCTCAACATTCAATTCTGCCGACAAGTGCTTTACATCATTTATGTCTCCTGATTTTTTATAGTTCCAAACCTTTTCCGTCATATCAATTGAATACACTACGCCACGTTGCATCAAAGATAAGAAAACCACCTCAACTAAAAACATTTTAAATAAGCTTATGTAACTTTTTTAAGTTCCATTTTCAAGAAGCTATTCCTCAAACAACTATCTTCGTTATTTAGAAAAACAGAAGCTGTTTACCGAAAAGGAAATACATTGAAGTTTAAATATGCAACCCGTCTTTTCACGCACTTCAGACATTTCGTATCCAATATAAAATAGATTGGGAGAGGTTCAGGGCAACTGCAGATCGCGTTTTCTTTTTATCTTTGCACAAATTTTTTAAAAACCAAGTATCATGAGCATCCGTGAATTAAGCGAGCAGGAAGTTATTCGCCGCGAGTCGTTGAAAAGGCTCAGGGAAATCGGGATCAACCCCTACCCTGCCAATGAGTACATTATTACCAATTCGTGCGCTGAAATCAAAAACAACTTCAACCCCGAAATCAGCAATTTCCAGGATATTTCAATCGCAGGAAGATTGATGAGCCAACGAATTATGGGAAAGGCCTCTTTCGCTGAAATCCAGGATGAATCGGGCCGTATACAACTCTACATCAACCGCGACGAAATATGCCCCGGAGAAGACAAAACATTGTACAACGAAGTTTTCAAGAAACTACTCGATATTGGCGATATTATTGGGATTAAAGGATTTGCCTTCATTACCCAGACCGGAGAATTAACCGTTCATGTAAAAGAATTTACCCTTTTGAGCAAATCACTCAGGCCATTGCCTATCGTAAAAGAAAAGGACGGACAAACTTTTGATGCATTTACCGATGCCGAGATGCGTTACCGTCAGCGCTACGTCGACCTGATTGTCAACCCGCAGGTACGCGACACCTTTAAAAAGCGCACCATGGTAATCAACACCATGCGCCAGCTTTTCAATGAAAAAGGTTATCTCGAAGTAGAAACCCCAATCCTTCAGCCTATACCCGGAGGAGCAACCGCCCGCCCATTTATTACCCATCACAATGCACTGGACATTCCGCTCTATATGCGTATTGCCAACGAGTTATATCTTAAAAGACTGATTGTTGGAGGTTTCGAAGGCGTATATGAATTTGCCAAAGATTTTCGCAACGAAGGGATGGACCGCACCCACAATCCCGAGTTTACGGTAATGGAAATTTACATTGCCTACAAGGATTACAACTGGATGATGAACTTCACCGAAGAGATGATTGAACGGGTAGCACTGGCTTTACACGGCACAACAACCGTTCAGGTTGGCGAGAAAACCATCGATTTCAAACGTCCGTTCAAACGAGTCACCATGATTGACTCGATCAAAGAGTTCACCGGGATTGATATTTCCGGAATGAACGAAGATCAGCTTCGCGATGTTTGTAAAAAACTGAACATCGAAGTGGATGAACGCATGGGCAAGGGAAAACTGATTGACGAAATATTTGGTGAAAAATGTGAAGGCAACTACATCCAGCCAACCTTCATTACCGACTATCCCACGGAGATGTCGCCATTGTGCAAAAAGCACCGCAACAACCCGGAACTCACCGAACGTTTTGAACTGATGGTGAACGGGAAAGAGCTTTGCAATGCGTATTCCGAGCTCAACGATCCGATCGACCAGCTGGATCGTTTCCAGGAGCAGCTCCTTCTTTCAGAAAAAGGGGACGACGAAGCCATGTTCATCGACATGGACTTTGTGCGTGCGCTGGAATACGGCATGCCACCAACTTCGGGAATGGGCATCGGCATCGACCGGTTGGTCATGCTTATGACCAACAATCAGTCTATTCAGGATGTGCTGTTCTTCCCGCAGATGAAACCCGAAAAGATTGCCAAAGTGGATACCAAAGAAGATTTTCTGAAGATTGGGATCCCTGAAGAGTGGGTTGAACCTTTGCAAAAAATGGGTTACAAAACCCTGGCAAAGATCAAAGAAGTTGAAAAACCAGCCAAACTGCATCAGGAAATCTGTGGTTTCAATAAAAAGAACAAACTGGAACTGGCCAATCCTTCACAGGATGATGTCAAAAGCTGGATCGAAAAAATCTAAACAACACATTTGTCACGATAAAAAAAGCCATCTGAATTCGCTTCGGATGGCTTTTCTATTTCGATTCGTTTCTTTTCAATTATCGCTGGATCGCCAATTTGCCCCGGGACAAAACTTTTCCGTTTTGTTTCAACAGATACACATAATTTCCATTGGCAACTGAACGAATATTTACCTTCTGGTTATTGGTTTCGAGCGATTGTTTCACCATCATCTGCCCCTGCAAATCGTACAGGTACATTAATGTGTTGTCGTACGATTTCAGGTTCGATTCAACCACCAGATATTCGGTTGCCGGATTGGGGAAAACCTTCACATTGGCCGCAACAGACAAATTATGGGTCCCGGAGATGTCCCCCGAACGCTTCAGCATATTTTCAATATAAGCTGTAAGAGAAGCGCTCCCCACACTTACGTCGACCGACGAAGGCAACACCCGGGCAAACCACTTTACTTTCCATGTTACCGAATCTTTGGCTGCAATCGAAGCATAAGCGCCCTGATCTTCCAGCTCGGTATAGACGTGATCCGATGTGGTATAAATCTCCACCTCTGCTTCTCCCGGCGCGGCTTTCCCGTTAGCGATATCTTCAAACTGTTTCACAAATAACTTTTCCCCGTCGATTACATGAGCCAGCCAACCTTTTCCGTCACAAAAAATCTTATTTCCTTTTCCTCCAGCGGTTTCATCCTGATCGTACCAGACATAGTCACCTTCTTCTTCCATCCTCGAAGCCATATCGCCGGTCAACGAACCGTCACCTTTCCCAAACAAGGTCAACCCGCCAGCAATTACCCGTGTCACTTCCCATGGTGCCCAGGTTTGAGCGGTTGACTTCTCATTCTTTATGGTATATTCAATCACAATGGAAGTATCGGCCATACTGGCAACCATTGTCTTATAAAACCTCAACTGATATTTTGAATCCGTTGAGCCGGTAAACATCATCCGGTTTTCACTTACGGTTGCGGTATACGGTTTATTGTCGAGATTTGCCATTGGTGGCCAGTTCCACACACTCTGCGGACTGGGCCAGAAGGTCGATCCGGCCATATCGGTCAATGAAAAAGCCACATACATCAGTTCGTCGCCATTCAGTTTAAAGGACGAAATCCGGGCTCCATCATCGGCATTTACTTCAAAAAACAAATTGTTGCAGGATATCGAATACTTATTACTGCTTCCAGCCAACGGTTTGATCTGTGACTGACCCTGAAGGAACAGCAAAAGCAACACCATGAGTAAAATATTTTTCATTCATTTCGGATTAATAGTTAGACATCATAAAAAACAGGAAAAGGATCAATCAAATATTTTCCATCCGGTGCCTTCCTGACCGGACGAAAAAGTGGAACTTCTCCCCTCTTCACAAAATTAGCAGGAAAAATTAGGAACACCCTGAATATTTTGAATTCATTCAAAAAAACATCAACGATCACCACCGAGCTGTTCAGCAGACCTTCCAGTTAACGCCATCGGTTATTCAATCAAAGAATTGCAAAAAAGAAGTGGTTCTGCATCGCCAAAACCCTGCCCATAAAAAAACCCCTTCCCCGAACGTAATAATTCAAATAATAGACTATTTTTGATGTCCAACTTTTGGGGGTAGTATTTTCATTGTTAAAAGTCGTATAAATGTTTGTAAGAATTTCACAGTTCATTCTCCGCAACAGGGTTCAACTTATAATTTTTCTGGCAATTATTACTGCTTTCATGGCCTACAAAGCCAAAGACATTGAAATGAACTATGAATATGCCTCGTTATTGGCCGAAAAGAACCAGGCCAAAGTGGAATACAACCAGTTTAAGAAAATTTTTGGCGAAGACGGGAATCTTTTTGTCATTGGTATCCAAAACCCCAATCTTTTTCAACTTGACCAGTTTAATGAATGGTACGATCTGAGTAACCAGATCAGTCAATTGGAAGGGGTCGACGGTGTAATCAGTATTACCCGGATGATCAATCTGAAGAAGAACAATCAAACCCATCAGTTTGATATCGTCCCCCTGATTGATAAACGCCCAACCACACAGGCTGAAGTCGACAGCCTGAAAGACAAAATTTTGTCGTTGAAATTCTACGACGGATTCCTTTATAACCCACAGAATCAAGCATCGTTGATGGCAATTACGCTCGACAAAACCAAAATGAACAGCAAGAAGCGCATCGACATTGTCAATTCAGTTACCCAGACGGCCAACCAATACAAAGAACGGAATAAGCTCGAAATGCACTTTTCGGGGATGCCTTATATTTCAACCCTCACCATGTACAAAGTTAAAAAAGAGCTTTTTCTGTTTGTTCTTGGCAGTATTCTTATTGCCGCATTCATCATGTACCTTTTCTTCCGGTCGTTCAAAATAGTTTTGAGCTCTCTTCTGGTTGTGGGGGTAAGCATTATTTGGGTGTTGGGTACCCTTACCCTTTTCGGCTTCAAAATCACCATTCTTACCGGAGTAATCCCTTCACTGGTGGTAATTATTGTTATCGAGAACTGTATCTACATTTTGAACAAATACCATTGGGAGTATCGTGCCCATGGGAATAAAGCGCGAGCGCTTTCAAATTCCATCCAGCGGATTGGGTTTGCTTCGCTCATGACCAATGCGGCTACGGCGCTGGGGTTTGCTGCATTCATCGTGATACCCAACAAAATGCTCAGGGAATTTGGTGTAGTTACATCAATCAACATCATTGGTTTGTATGTTTTGTGCATCGTTCTGTTGCCCATCATTTTCAGCTACCTTGCACCACCTTCACAGAAGAATGTAAAACACCTTGAGAATAGTTTTTTTAAATCGATTGTTGATAAAATCATCGAGCTGATTACCCACAAGCGTAAGGCAATTTATGTTACAGCTCTGATTCTTCTGGTTATTGGACTTGTTGGCATCAGCGAGATAAAAACCTCGGGAAAATCGGTTGACGATCTGAAGAAAAACGATCCAATTTATGTCGATTTGAAATTCTTCGAAAACAACTTTGGTGGAGTGATGCCCTTCGAAATATCCATAGACACCAAAAAGAAGAATGGGGCTTTTGCACAGGCTACACTGACCAGAATGGACGAATTACAAAAAGTAATCAACCAAAATCCGGAATTTTCAAAGCCACTGTCCATTGCCGAACTGTTTAAATTCTCGAAACAGGCCTTCTATAGTGGAGACTCCTCCAAATATGATTTGCCCAATTCGATGGAGAGAACCTTCATTTTATCATACCTACCTCAGAATGTAGGAGAAGGGAAAAGCAACCTGCTGAACTCCTATATCGACAGTACCCGTCAAACAGCCCGCATCAGCTACCAGATGGCTGATGTTGGCACCAAAAAAATGGAAGCTCTTTTAGCGAAGATAAAGCCCAAAGCCGACAGTATTTTTGACCCCGAAAAATATGAAGTACATATTACCGGCAATAGCGTCGTATATGCGCTGGGCACCAACTTCTTAATCAAGAACCTGTTCGAGAGCGTAATGATAGCTATTGTACTGATTTCCTTACTAATGGCTTTACTCTTCTCTTCTTTTAAGATGATCCTGGTATCCATGATCCCCAATATTATCCCGCTGCTCATCACCGCAGCCATTATGGGCTTTACCGGAGTACCACTAAAACCTTCTACCTTGATTGTTTTTAGTGTCGGACTGGGAATATCGGTCGACAATGCCATACAATATCTCTCACGATACCGGCACGAATTAAAGCACACCAACGGGCAGATTAAACAATCGGCAATCAATGCTTTGCACGAAGCCGGGTTCAGCATGATTTACACCAGCATCGTGTTGGTTCTGGGATTTAGTGTTTTTATGTTCTCCGGTTTTGGCGCAACCCAGGCATTGGGAATATTAATTTCTGCAACATTATTCATTGCCATGTTTTTCAACATCCTGGTTCTGCCTTCGCTCCTGCTCACCCTCGACAAACGGCTCACCAGCAAAGCATTTATCGAACCAATCATTGAAATTTACGACGACGAAAATGATGACGAGAACGAAAATATTAAAAATTCAACCGCAATCGAATAACCCAAATATTTAATTAAGCTCCTCTTGTTTCTCATAAAAACCGGATAAAATGGGAATCATTCATCAATCATTCGCTTCGTTTTTTACCCTTATTCAACTTCCAGCTAATCATTTTAGCTATTGGTTCTTTAAAAAATAATGCTATTTTTACCCAACTTATTTCTGTGGGGAGAGAAATTTGATTAAGCAATTGAGACTTTATTCCAGAGATTTTAAGAAAATTTAGATCAAAGCAACAACTTTCTTGTTTTACAAGAAGAATGATGCTTTATAACACGTTTTAATCAGAGAGGGGATGAAAAAAACAGCGTTACTAATCATTTTTATGCTCATTACTTTCCTGTCTTTTGGACAGATGCTGCCGTTAAGCAATCAGCAACTGATCCGCACTTCGGAAAATATCGTCAGCGGGAA
>DAOQAB010000004.1:65265-83973 GCA_035353695.1 Prolixibacteraceae bacterium | reverse complement strand
TTTGCGTTCTCTGCGACTTTGCGCGAAATTGTTTTGTCACGCCAAGACGCCAAGTACGCCAAGTTCTTTTCATTTTCTCCTTTGCGTTCTCTGCGACCTTGCGCGGAATTATTTTGTCACGCCAAGACGCCAAGTACGCCAAGTTCTTTTCATTTTCTCCTTTGCGTTCTCTGCGACTTTGCGAGGAACTATTACAGAACTTCGCTCAGTTTCACCGGTCGTCCTTCGGAATATGATTTCTTAGCTGCCAGTGCAATAGCAACGGACATCAATCCGTCGTGCCCTGAAACGGGAAGTTCTGAATCGTTCGATACCGCATCGCAGAAAATCTTCATTTCGTTGGCATACGCTTCCAGGTAACGATCCATGAAGAAGTTCAGAGGAAGGGTTTTATGTACGCCATCAACCGTGTAATACCTATGATTTTCAGGGTAATTATTATCAACATTAACCATTCCCATCGATCCAAAAATTTCTACACGCTGGTCATAACCGTACACCGCTTTCCGGCTGTTGTCAATTACCCCAATAGCCCCGTTCTCAAAAGTCAACGTAATGATTGCCGTATCCACATCGCCTGCTTTACCAATTTCAGGATCGACCAGAACAGCCGCTTTTGTATAAACCTCTGTTACTTCGCTTCCAACAACATAACGGGCCATGTCGAAATCGTGAATAGTCATGTCGAGGAAAATGCCACCCGATACAGCACTGTATTCAGCTGGTGGAGGCGCCGGGTCACGCGAGGTGATTTTCAGGATATGCGGATCGCCAATTTTCCCTGCCTTCACCATTTCGTGGATTTTCAGGAAATTGGGATCGAACCGGCGGTTGAAACCGACCATCAGCTTTACACCCGCTTTATCAACAGCTTCAATCGCCTTTTTAATTGCAGCCAGCGTTAAATCGACCGGCTTTTCACAAAAAATATGTTTCCCGGCCTCAGCTGCTTCGATAATATATTGTGCATGGGTATCGGTAGGCGAACAAATAACAACAGCCTCGATTCCCGGATTTGCCAAAACATCTTTGTAGTTGTTTGTTACCAGGCCAATCCCAAACTTTTCGGCCAACTCACGGGCACTTTCCTCATTGATATCGGCGATGGCCAATACTTCAGCCTGGGGTACATTCTGAACCAGGGTAGCAGCATGTACTTTCCCAATACGTCCGGCACCAATTACGCCAATTTTTAATTTCTTCATGGTTTATTATTAGCTTTTTGATTATAATCCCAACGTTTTGATGTATTGTCTGTTTCTGTCGGCACATGCTTTCGGGTTACCCATTCCGGGCAGCACGTCCTGCTCAACCACAATCCACCCATCGTATTTTTGATTTAGCAATTCACTCACAATGGCTGGAAAATCAACAGCTCCCTTCCCGAGTTCACAAAAAACGCCTGCATTTACCGATTGGAAATAATCCATTCCTTCTTTCCTCGATTTTTGGGCAATATCGGGATGGCAATCTTTAAAGTGAACATGCCAGATACGGGATCCATATTTTTTCAATGCATTCAACGGATCGCCACCACCATACATATAGTGCCCCATGTCGAGAACCAGTCCAAGCAAGGATGGATCGGTGAGCGAAAGGAGTGTTTCGATTTCTGCAGGTGTTTCAACATAACCGGCACAATGATGGTGAAAGACGGTGCGCAGACCTGTTTTTGCATTCACTTCAGCAGCTACATAATTGGCGCCTCCGGCAAAAGTCTTCCACTCGTCATTGGTCAATCCCATTCCGGAGGTTACTCGTCCTGCATTTTTTGTCCGTTCAGGTACGCTCCCATTCTCGTCGGCAAGGACAATGAATGCATTGGGAAAACCAGCATCTTTCATCAGCTTTGCCGTACGGACTGCCACCTCGGCACCCGCTGCATGTTTCGATTGATCTTTCAGAAAAACCGGAACAAAAGCGCCCAATAATTCAAGTTGCCGTTTGTCCAGTTCGGCTCTCAAAAGAGAAGGATCGGTGGGCATAAAGCCCCAGTCTCCAAGTTCCGTACCGGCATAACCTGTTTCCCCGATTTCATCGAGGACCTGTTCAAAACCGGCAGCTTTGCCTTCGAGTTCAAATTCGAGTACACCCCACGAACAGGGCGCGTTTGCTATCTGTATCATTTTTTTTAGAATTTTCTTGTCCACTCATCATGCCAGCGCTCTACTACCACCTTGGTTTGGGTGTAAAACTCGATGGCATGATGCGATTGAGCGTGCAAATCGCCAAAAAAGCTGTTTTTCCATCCACTAAAGGGGAAGAACGCCATTGGCGCCGCAACGCCAATGTTTACACCGATATTTCCGGCCATGGCATCGTGACGGAACGTACGGGCAGCAGCCCCGCTGTTGGTGAAAATACAGGCTGAATTCCCATAAGAGCTCTGATTGACCAGATTGATTGCTTCATCCAGATTTTCAACATTCATGAGGGCCAATACCGGACCAAAAATCTCGGTGGCATGAATGGTGCCGCCAATTTTTATGTCTTCAAAAATGGTTGGTCCAACGAAATGGCCATCTTCAAACCCTTTCACCGAAACATGACGTCCGTCGAGCAGCAATGAATCGCCCTCTTCAATCCCCTGTTCTATCAGCCTTTTGATACGTCTGCGGCTCTCAATGGAAATAACCGGCCCCATATCGGCTGCCGGATCCATTCCATAACCACAGGTTTTTGTCTTTGCCGCCTCGACCAATTTGGATGTAAACTTTTTCCGGGCATCACCCACCAAAATAACCAGCGAAGCAGCCAGGCAACGCTGACCGGCACAACCGAAAGCACTGTCGACAATGATTTTTACGGTGGTATCAACGTCGGCATCGGGCATCACCACGATCGGGTTCTTTGCACCACCTTGTGCCTGAACCCGCTTTCCATTGGCCGTTCCCCGCTGATAGACATGTTTGGCCACAGCCGTAGAACCAACAAAGCTGATTGCTTTGATATCGGGATGATCGAGAATGGCATCGACCGTTTCTTTCCCTCCGTGAACCATATTCAGCACCCCGGCAGGAAGCCCCAGTTCCTCGAGAAGCTCGAAAATACGGGTCATGGTACCTGGGACCTTTTCCGATGGTTTAACAATATAGGTGTTTCCACAAGCCAGGGCATACGGCATGAACCAGAAGGGGATCATGATCGGAAAGTTGAACGGGGCGACACAAGCGCTCACCCCAATGGGTTGCCTGATCATAAATTCGTCGATTCCCGTGGCAATATCTTCCGAGAACTCACTTTGCATGAGGGTTGGTATTCCACAAGCCACCTCAATATTTTCAACGGCACGAATCATCTCGGCCTTCGATTCGGCAAATGTCTTTCCACTTTCGTTGGTACATATTTCAGCGACCTCGTCGGTATGCGCCTCCAGCACCTGCTTCATTTTAAACAGATACTGAACACGCCGGGTTGCTGGCATATCACGCCATGCTTTTGCCGATGCCGCAGCAGCTTTTGCTGCAAGGTCAACATCTTCACTGCATCCTTCCGGGACTTTGCACAATGTTCGGGTCGTTGCCGGATTATTTACCAATAGCACTTTTTCACTTTGGCTTTCAATCCATTTCCCGTTGATGTAATTTTTTAGTACCGTATTGTTCATCTCCTTGATTATTAATTTTCTTTTAACCACAAAAGAATCAAAAACTTTCTCAGAGCACACAAAGGATAAAACCCCCTGTTTTCTGATCCGTACTGGTTCTCTTTGCTTTTTCTCTTTCTATTTTTCTTGATCTAACTAAACTATCCTATTGTCATTTGGTACTTTTTTCTAAAAAAAGTACCGTTGTTTTTGTTTCTTCTCCCGATATACCTTGTAAGCCTCCTGAACCGTTTCCAGTTCAGAAACTTCAGCCACGGCAACTTCCCACCACGCATAACCAGGAATCCCTTTAAATAAATCGGTTTCAATCACAATTACCGTGGTTTTGGTTTGAAGTTTTGCTTCTGTCATGGCAGCTTTCAACGATGGTATGTCGGTTGCTTCAATGACATGAGCGCCCAGGCTACGGGCATTTTGTACAAAATCGACAGGCAGATTTCCGGCACTCAGAGTTCCTGCTTCCTGATCCCGGAACTGGTAACGGGTTCCAAAACGCTGCGAACCTACCGATTGAGACAAGGCCCCAATACTTCCAAAACCATTGTTGTTCAATAAAATGATATTATATTTTACTCCTTCCTGAATGGAAGTGATCATTTCGTTGTTCATCATCAGGTAGTTTCCATCGCCGACCATCACCCAAATTTCACGATCGGGACAGGCCAGTTTGGCGCCAATTCCGGCGGCACATTCATACCCCATGGTTGAATAGCCATACTCCAGATGAAAACCTTTCGGATCGTGGGTTCGCCACAGCTTGTGCAAATCGCCGGGCAGGCTTCCTGCTGCACAAAGCAACACATCGGCCGGATCGACAAAATCGTTTACAGCACCAACCACTTCCACCTGGCTAACCGGGAGTTCGCCTTTTGCTTCATAAACCGAAGAAACATACTGATCCCATTCTGCATTTAATTTGGCTATTTCCTGCTGATAGGCAGAATCGGTTTTAAAACCGGATAAAAGGCCGGAAAGCTCTTCCAAACACACTTTTGCATCACCGGTTAAAGGTAACGCCCCGTGTTTGAACGAATCGAATTCAGCCACATTGATGTTAATGAATTTCACTTCAGAATTTTGAAAGGCCGTCTTTGAAGCGGTAGTAAAATCGCTGTAACGGGTACCAATTCCGATTACCAGATCGGCTTCGCCCGAAATTTTGTTGGCCCCGGGAGTCCCGGTTGCACCGACAGCTCCAAGATTCATCGGATGATCGTAAGGCAGGGAACCTTTCCCTGCAAATGTTTCTGCTACAGGAATTCCAGTAGCTTCAACAAAACTTTTCAGCACATCGGTCGCTTCGGCATAAATTACCCCACCACCGGCAATAATCATTGGCCTCTTTGCCTCCTTAACAAGACGTACAGCCTCGTTCAACAGGGACAAATCGGGACGCGGACGAGCAATTGTCCAAACCTTTTTTCTGAAGAGTTCAATCGGGAAATCGTATGCTTCGGCCTGAACATCCTGTGGAATGGACAACGTAACCGCACCCGTATCGGCTGGTGAAGTGAGCACCCGCATTACTTCCGGCAATGTGGTAATCAATTGTTCGGGTCGGTTAATGCGATCCCAGTATTTCGACACCGGTTTGAAACAATCGTTGACTGAAATATCCTGCGAGGATGCCGATTCGAGTTGTTGCAGCACGGGTGCCACATTCCTGCGGGCAAAAATATCGCCAGGAATAAGCAGCACAGGAAGCCGGTTGATGGTAGCACATGCCGCACCGGTAACCATATTGGTCGCTCCGGGGCCTATCGATGAAGTACAAACCCAGGCGCCCAGCCGGTTTTTCATTTTGGCATAAGCGATGGCAATATGTACCGAAGCTTGTTCGTTCCGGGTCATTATGTATTTGAACGACGGGGTTTGCTGCAATGCCTGCCCAATACCCGCGACATTCCCGTGACCGAAAATGCCCAAACAACCGGCAAAAAATGGTTGTTCTTTGCCATCGCGCACCACATATTGCTGCTGAAGAAATTCAACAACGGCCTGAGCTACTGTTATTCGTTTTGTTGCCATATTTTCTTTTTTACCACAGAGAGAACAGCGTTTTCACAGAGGAAACAGAGATTATTTCTTTGTGACTTCGTGTCTTTGTGTTTCATCTTAATTAAAATCCTCCTTTTGATTCAATAAATGCCATTGCTTCCTCAAGCGTAGGATTAAAATTCGAACAACCGGGTTTGGTGACCAGTATGGCTCCGCAGGCATTCCCCATACGACAGCATTTGTACCAGTCCCAGCCATTAAGGTATCCATAGATGAACCCGGCAGCAAAAGCATCGCCTGCCCCCAGCACGTTCACCACTTGAACAGGAAACGACGGAACTTCAATCACTTTGCCATCTTTCAAATATACTTTCGAACCTTTGTCCCCGCTCTTAACAATCAGCACTTCGACACCCAGTTTCATAATATTCCGGATCGCCTCATCGACATTACCTCTGATTTCCGGGGCAGATATCTGCTGATTCTTGATTTTGATCTGATTGGGATCACTGAGCATGGTTGCCAGGATTTCTTCTTCCGTTCCCAATGCAATTTTGCATCCCCGCAAAAAAGCACGGGTTGTTACCCCAAATGCGCGTGCATCGTGCCACTGATCGGCACGAAAATCGAGATCGATCAGCACGGGCACATCGTTTTTGTTGGCTTCTTCAGCCGCATAAAAAGCTGCCGAACGGGTAGGCTCCATATTCAATGCGGTAGCCGAAATCTCCATCAGCCGAAACTGACCTATATTGGCGTTGATCACATCGTCGATATTCACCTGCGAATCGGCACAATTGTTCCGGTAATAAACCAGCGGAAAATTGTCGGGAGGTTCAATTCCCAACACCACCGCACTGGTACGGGCTTCGGGTTTTATACCGATATATCTGGTTTCTACTTTTTCTTTCTTCAGAAAATGAAGCAAAAACTCTCCCACCTGATCCTGCCCAACCCCGGTTAACAAAGCCGATTTCAATCCAAGCCGGCTGGCTCCTACCGCAATATTGAGCGGCGAACCACCCACATAGGCATTAAATTGCTCGATCTCGACGAATGGCGAACCAATATTGGCCGAATAGAGGTCGATCGAAGATCGCCCATACGTGATCAAATCATATATTTTTTCTATACTCATTCTGTTTCTGTTTTTTGATTGTTCATATCCAGGGTTACCAACGGCAGCCTCGGATCCATTCCTTTCCATGTGCCATAAATCCATTGATGGTTGGGATCATCGGTGTTGGCCAGGCTCTGATGGCTTCCTGTGAGAAAATTAAGATAGTACACATTGTACCCATGAGCGGCGATGACCGGATGATAGCCCCGGGGCACCAGCACCACATCGTTGTTGTGTACCTCGGCAATTTCATTGAGCGAACGATCGTCGGTGTAGACTTTTTGAATCGCAAAGCCCTGTGGTTTATCTATTTTGTAGAAATAAATCTCTTCCAGTTTGGCCTCCTGCACATTTCCCGTTGCCGGATCGATTTTCACCGTATCGTGCTTGTGAGCCGGAAATGAGCTCCAGTTTCCCGAAGGGGTGTACACTTCGACACAAACCAGCCGGTGACAATCGGATCCCGGAGGCAACATGCGGTTAATCTGCCGGCTGGCATTGTCGCCTCCCCGGAGTTCAATTCCCATCTCTTCAACCATTTCAGGCGTAATAAACTGAGCCGAATGTTGTTGGTTCGTTCTGCACCAGCCACAGGCAATATCGAGCATTTCGCTTTGGGCCGTTAACTTAAACGGGGTATGCGGAGGCAGGTAAAGGGCATGGGGCAACCCACTAAATACATCTCTCCTACCGTTTTCTGTTTGCCAGTTCTCCTGCAATGTTTCTGCACTAAAATCACCTCCCAGCAACACAATCAACACCTCATCATCCTGGGTGTTACCGCCCCATGTCTCACCTTTTTTCATCGTCCGGGCCTCAAAATTGAGAAACTCCCAACCGGCCTCGGAAGAAGATATACTCTGGTATTTCGCTTTATTTTCGTCGGCTTTAATCAGCAACGGACATTTTGTATCTCTGATCATCATTTCAAATTTTAATCTTGCCTTTCAGAAAAAGGCATTTGTTTGCGACGAACCTTTCCAGTTCGTCCATATAGGTTTTTCCCGGTACAATCGGATCAAACTTTCCGGGGTCGCTGAGAAAAAACTCGCGATGTACCCGCGTCCAGATCAATCGCATATCGGTAGCAATATTTATTTTACAAACCCCAAGCCGGATAGCCTGCATCAAATCGTCGGCAGCAATTCCTTTTGCACCCTCTTTCAATTGTCCCCCGGCACGGTTAATCCGCATCACCTCTTCTTCCGGAACAGCTGAAGCTCCATGCAATACCAGTGGGTAATGAGGGAGCTGTTTCTGTATCTCGCTCAAAACATTGAGCTGAAGTTTTGCCCCGTTTCCAAATTTGTACGCACCATGACTGGTTCCTACCGCTACCGCCAAACTATCACAACCTGTACGGGCAACAAACTCTTTTGCCAGCAAAGGATCGGTACAATACGATTTCTGTTCATCGACCGAAAGAGAATCTTCGATGCCACTCAACACGCCTAATTCTGCTTCAACTGCTATATCACGAGCATGAGCTCGATCAACCACTTTTTTTGTAATCCTGACATTTTCCTCGAACGGTTCATGCGATGCGTCGATCATGACCGAGTCATACCCGCCAGAATCGATGGCATCGATGCAATGGTCATAATTACCGTGGTCGAGATGAACCACAAAGTCGACCCTGGGATAAATTTTTGTTGCCGCATTGACCATTTCATTCAACATGACAGGATGGACGTAGTTGCGGGCAACCGGCGTAAACTGAACAATTATGGGAGAATCAGCCTTCTCTGCCCCGCGAAAAACTCCATGCAATTGTTCAGCATTGAAAACATTAAATGCCCCAATACCGTATTTGCCATAAGCTTTTTCGTACAGGTAAAAAATTGATTGTCTCATTTTCAGATTCTTTAACGCTCAGAAACATCCTGTTTCATAGAAGTAAAATTAAAACATGGCTCTAGAAATGCCGTTTGTTTTATTACCTTTATTTAATGGTATTTTATCCTTTTTGTAATCTATATGAATTTAATTGCTAATTTTTGCAATGAATTTTTTAATGAAAATAAACGGATATTATCTAATTCATTTTGTTCTTTTTTACTAATTTTCCGGTCGAAAAGGTCAAATTACCATTGATAAGATCAACAAGAATATTATCGAACAAAACTCAAAGACGATGAAACCATTTTACCAGAAGCTTGTAACCCAACCCGAAAACTCGGTATTACTGATCGACGAGGAGATTCCCCATTTTACGGTACCCTGGCACTTTCATCCGGAAATTGAGATTTTGCTGGTAATAAAAAGCATTGGCACCGTGTATGTTGGCGATGGAATTAGTCGTTTTACAGAAGGTGAGATCAGCATCATTGGGGAGAATATTCCCCACTGGTGGAAAAGCGATCCCATCTATCTTGAAAAGAAAAGCTCGCTGAACACAAAAGCATTAATTATACAATTTAATAAAGACATATTCGGCACCAGTTTCATGAACCTACCCGAGATGGCAGCGATCAAAAATTTGCTGGAGAGGTCGCAACGTGGCATACAGTTTTTGGGTAAAACCCGAGAAGATATTGGAAAGCAGGTCCGTAGAATGTTCAAACAGGATGGAATTCTCAGGGTAACCGAATTGATTCTATTGCTCAATCTGATGGCAAATTCTACCGAATACCGTTACCACTCAAGCGTGGGATATTCCCAGTTAGCCAACAGCTACGACTTTTACCGGTTCAACAAAGTGCAGGAATACATCATCCGAAACTTTAACCAAACCATTAAACTTGAAGAAGTTGCCAAGACTGTAAGCATGAGTCCTACCGCTTTTTGCCGCTACTTTAAAAAGCATACCGGCAAAACATTTCTCGAATTTGTAACCGAATTCAAAATTGGGCAGGCCTGTAAGTTCCTTTCTGAAGAGAAGATGTCCGTTTCCAGGGCATGTTACGAAAGCGGGTTCAACAACCTGTCGCATTTTAACGAACAGTTCAAAAAAATCGTTCACCTAACCCCTACAGAATACAAAGCAGCCTATTCCGATTAATGCAACAATCTAACTTTCAATTATATTATTTCCCCACCAGTACCTCAGGCAACCAGATCAAAAAAGAGGGCTCATTTTTGGTGTCCGATAGGAATATGGCTTTCCGATCAGATCTATCCTAAAATTTAGCTATTAAGTCAAAGATTTCCACAGAAAAGATAAAATAGCATCATATTCAGTAAAAAAATCGGATGTATATCATTTCGACGAAATCTAACTTTACAGAAGTTTTGATAATACTTTAAGTGAATAATAGCTAAACCATTTTTTCATGCAAAGAAAAATTTTACTGTTTGTATTAATGTCTTTTCTTACGGTCACGGCATTATATTCCCAAACCATCACGGGAAAAATAATATCGTCGGAAGATAAGATGGGAATTCCCGGAGTAAATGTCTCCATCAAGGGAACAACCACAGGAACGATTACCGATATCGACGGCGTTTTTTCACTTGCTGCGAAAAAGGGCGATGTTCTGCTCATCTCTTTTGTAGGGATGGCTTCTCAGGAGATTGTCGTTAGCGACAAAACTGCTCTTGGGAATATAGAAATGCAACCCGTAACAGCAGAAATTTCGACGGTGGTCGTAACGGCCCTGGGTATAAAACGTGACGAAAAAGCGTTGGGCTACGCCGTCCAGAAAGTTGGAGGCGAGGAAATCGCCAAGATAAAAGAACTTGATGTGGTAAATGCGCTTTCGGGGAAAGTATCCGGGGTGAATATCATACAGGCCGATGGTTCCATTGGAGGAGGAGGATCGCGTATTGTCATTCGTGGCGAATCATCGCTGGCTGGCAACAACGACCCACTCTTTATTATCAATGGTATACAGAGCAGCGCCAACGATGTTGCTTCCGACGACATCGAAAGCATCTCCATTCTGAAAGGGCCTGCGGCTGCAGCGCTCTACGGATCAAAAGCAGGTGCAGGTGTGGTAATTATCACCACCAAATCAGGGAAAGGAGCCAAAGGCACCAGTCTCGAAGTAAATTCGAATATCACTTTCCAAAGCCCATTGGTCCTTCCAAAATATCAAAATCAATTTGGACAAGGTGAAGGCGGACAATATAGTTACTACGACGGAAATGGGAACGGCACATTCGACGATACTTACTATAGCTGGGGGCCAGCTTTTGACGGGAAACTCCGGTCTCAATTTACCGGGAAAGACCCATGGGTGGCACATCCTGACAATGTGAAAGATTTTTACCAGTTGGGACATATCAGCGTGAACAATATTGCGTTAACCAAAGCGGCCGACAAAAGTAATTTCCGTTTTTCCTACACCAACACGGATCAAAGGGGCATATTACCCAATACGGGGCTCCAGTCAAACCGATTCGATTTAAACTCAGATTTTAACTTACTGAAAAACCTGACATTTCATGCCGGTTTAAATTATTCCAGGACCTATTGTGCCAATAACCGCCAAGTTGACCCTCGCTTCATCCCAAGGAGCATCGACATCAGCGCATTGAAGGATTATTGGGTGCCCGGAATGGAAGGCTATCAGCAGATGAACTATCGGAGAAGTTCGAATAACCCTTACTTTGAGTTGTACGAAACACCGTATTCATACACCGACAGCAAAATCATCCTGAACCTGTCGACCCAATGGGATGTAACGAAAGAGCTGACAATTATTGGCCGTTACGGAAGTGTTTACACCAACAACGAATATTATGAGAAGAATGCATACAGCATGTTCGACCGGTATAATGCTCAAAAGCTGAAAGGATACTACAAAAACGGGCAAGCCAATAACTACGAAAAAACAGCCGAATTTTTGGCCACCTACACCAAAACCATTTCACTGTTTACCGGGAAAATGTCGTTTGGGGGCACCCATTTCCGTAAAGAATACAACAAGGTGCAGGGTGAAATTACCGGGTTAATGTTTGCCGACTTATATAACCTCAACAACCGGCTAAACCCGATTTCGATCGACAATTACAAATCCGAACTTGAACGAAACAGTTTATATGGATTCTTAAACCTCGATTACGATCGAAAGATTTATTTAGATATAACCGCCCGTAACGACTGGTCGTCGACGTTACACCCCGACAACAACTCATTTTTCTATCCATCGTTTGCCCTATCGGCCGTGATGAACGAAATTTTCACACTACCCGATGTGATTAATTTTTGGAAAATCAGAGGAAGTTGGGCTCAGGTTGGAAAAGATATTGCCGAGCCCTATTTTGTCACAGAAGAAAAATACTACTGGTCGACCAATAGCACTACCGGCGATGTATATCCCAACACCAGTGATACGAGAACCGATCCCTATTTGAAACCTGAGCTTACGTTGGGTAAAGAACTGGGAATGGATATACGGATTTTTGATAATCGATTGGGTTTAGATGTGGCCTTTTACCAGTCAGTCACTACCAATCAGATTCTGAAAATAGCTGTGTCGAGTGCATCAAATTACAGTTATTTCATGATGAATGCCGGAAAGATTGAGAGCAAGGGTGTTGAAGCAACAATTAATGCAACACCAATAAAAAAGAAAGATATACAATGGGATGTTCAGCTTAACTGGTCTTTGGACCGCACCAGCGTATTGGAGCTAATCGACTCTATTCCCGCATTTTCCAAATCGCAACGCGTGAATAGCTTCCTATTTATCGAGGACCGTGTTGGACAACGCCGTGGCACTTTCTACGGGCAAGGCTATGAACGTACTCCGAATGGGGATCAACTCTTCAGCCTTTCGGGCGACACCCGGTTAACCGAAAAGAAAGCCCTTGGCAACTACAATCCCGACTGGATGGCATCGTTAAGCAACAGTTTTCGGTACAAAGATTTCAGTTTCTCCTTTTTACTCGACCTGAGGGTTGGTGGATTGATTTATAACGAAATTGAAAGAAGGTTAAATCTGTATGGATTATCGGAAGCCTCAGCAAAAAACAACCGTGAAGGACTTATTCCTGATGGATATGTGCAAGAAAATGGTGAATACCGCAAAATAACCCTGGCCGATTTGGAAAAATTTGGAAAAATAGGCGGTATGTCGGGTCAGGAATACTGGGCCAATATGATGGAAGAGACGTGCCCCGAAAACGAACTGATCGACGACACCTACCTGAAACTCCGCGAAGCACGAATCGCTTACGATCTGCCGAAAAAGGTATTAAAGAAAATCTCGCTCCAAGCAGCAACCATTGCAGTCATTGGCCGTAACCTGGCTGTTTTTTCAAAAGTAAAACATGTTGACCCGGAAACTTTTGGTTATGCAAGCGAAAGCAGTGACTTTGGTTATGGAACAAAAGTTCCCGGATATGCCAACTCAAGTATGCCATCGGTACGTAGTTATGGTTTTTCAATAAACATTAAATTCTGACGCTATGAAATTGTCAATAACAAAAATATACCTGCCGATTTTGCTGGCTTCCACTCTTTTACTGGGGGGGTGCGACACCTGGGAGAAGAACATCAATATCGATCCCAATAATCCTCCTACGGTAAATGAGAGCAACCAAACCGATTACGATCCAAGCCAGTTTATGCTCGATATGGTGTGGAAAGTTATCGATTCGTGGGATTACCTGCACTGGAATGTTGGATCGGCCGTAATGGAATACCATGGCAAAACCATCAGTTTGAGCCAGGGAAACCGCCATCAGGCATGGCACTCGTTCGACGATTCGGGTTCGCCATGGAATGGTGGTTACTCTGCCGTTCGTTATATCAAAAAGATGCGCGCCGCTGCAACCGCAATGAACGACAAAAACTATATGGCCATTGCCGACATTTGGGAATGTTACACCTTCTTTAACTTAACCCTTCTGTATGGCGATATTCCATATTCTCAGTCCCTCCTCGACGATGCACCAATCAATCCGGTGTACGACAAACAGGAGGAGATCTATTTCACCCTGATTTCAAAACTGAGAAATGCCGGGAAATCGATCGAAAAAGGAAGCATGATCAATTCGGAAACCGACCTGATTTATTCGGGCGATATGACCAAATGGAAGAAGTTTGCCAACACCATGCTCATCCGTTATGCCATGTATATGTCAGATGTGGCTCTTGATTCAACAAAAGCCATCCTGAATGAAATTCTCGATGACAAAGACACCTATCCGATATTTGAATCGAACGACGACAATGCCATGTTTCATTACGACGGACTTGAATATCAGGCGCCTTGTTATACACTGGCCGCTTCGAAGATCGATGAAGCACCTTTTAGCAATGTATTTGTTGAACGGTTGATTTCGCTTAACGATCCCAGGTTGCCGGTATTCGCCCGCCCGGTTCTTTATACCCATAGCGATGCGTCTAAAAATGTGCTCCCATCCAATAAAGGTACCGACAAATATGCCGGTCATTTATACGGAATTACGACCGACAATGCGTATGCTTCTTCCTGGAACGAAGGTGCAAACTACGCATCCAAATTAGGAACCTTTTTCCGTACCGAGGACGATAAAGGAACGGCGACCGTTGCTTGTGCCAAATTGCCTTTGGTATTAGCATCCTATTCCGAAATGCAATCGTTTCTGGCCGAAGCGGTTCAGAAAAAATGGATATCCGAAAAAGTTTCCGCACAAAGTTATTACGAAAACGCAATCCGGGCTTCCTTCGATTTTTACAATGCCACTTTCACCAGCGAAAAATACAAAGCCGCTTTTGGTGAAGATGCCCTGGCTTCCGTTGAACGATATCTCAGCCAGGATCAAGTGGCTTATGATGGCGGACGCGACAAATTGTTGCTGATTGCTGAGCAGAAATGGATTGCCAGTTTCCTGATGGTAATGGAGCCCTACTTCGACCATCGTCGCACCATGTTGCCACCGCTCAGGGCTTCGTCGGGAGCCAGTGCGTATATTTCCACAGGAAGTGCAACCAAATTTCCATCCCGTGCCGATTACCCGTCAACAGAATTGTCGACCAACAGTGTAAACGTAGCCAATGCCAATGCAACAGCATTTGACATTCCGGTAACCGGCCAGGCCGACCGTAATATAGCGCTTATGTGGTTAATGAAACCCAAAGGACAAAGCTGGCTCCAAATGCCGGTATTTCAGGAACCAAATTATAAAGCCGAATATCCAAAGCGCAAACTGGTTGACGGCAAGGATCCTGATCCCGAATTTGGTACGGCATTCAAATCCTGGTACGATCAGAACTGGAATACCATGTTCTGGTGGAAAATGAACGATAAATAAATTGAGTCATGATAAAGAAATTACACAACAAGATACTGTTAATCGGCATGTTCGTAATCGCATTTACGTCATGCAACAATGTGGAGGAAGGATATCGGATTGACTATTCCGAATCAGCAGCCGACTTTACGGTAACCGCATTAAACATGGAACGTGGAGCAATTGGTGACACAATTTTTTATGAAATCAAAGCTCAGTCAGACTTTGATCTAAAATCGATCATTGTGCAATCGAGCACCTCGGGAAATGAAGGAACCGGATTTTATATCGAACAGGGAGGCACCGATCCGTTGATCGACCACACTTACGGAACAATTCAGAAGGAGACAAAAGGATTCGATATCGGATACCAGTACATTGTTTCGCAGGATTCGGTTGAAGTAACCCTTTCTTTCAGCCTGATTGACGAAGAAGGGAAAAAAGAGGCAAGCACAAAGGTAATTACCGTACCAAGCATTACCCGGTACACCAACATAACCATGTACACTAACTCAAATTCGAAGACCGATGGTCTTTCAACAGCCGATGGAACCGTTTATAAAAAACTGCCCGGCTACGAATCCATTACTTCCGATAATGTGAAAGTTCAGGAAGCCATCGATGTAATATTTCTGGTATCGAACAATGAAGCCATGTTTGTGGCTCCGTACAACGGAAATTTCTCTTCCAATTTTACGGTGAGAAATAAGACCAAGTTAAAAAAAATGGAATCGATTACTGCTTCCGATTTTGCCACGCTGACCAATGCTTCGCTCTCCTACTTCATCGATACCGATAAGGTTAATAACGGCGCTACCAGTGTTTCCAGTGTAAAAGTTGGCGATTTCATTGGTTTTAAAACGGATTTTGCTTCGGCCAATTCCTACAAATATGGCATTATGAAAATCAATTCCATCCATCCGGCCAATTGCGATTGGTATGAAGGAACCAGCTATGTGCTCGAAATGGAAGTTGTTACACAAATTGAAAAATAGACAACTATGAAGCGATATATTTTAACTGCATTAATTATTCTGGCAAGCATTGTTTATGCAAAATCACAAGATTATAGTGGTTATACCAAATGCGCCGAACAAGATTCTCTGGCACTGGTAGCCTTCTACAATGCGACCGATGGCCCAAACTGGAGCTGCAATCAGGAAGGCTTTTCACTTGCGAACCTGAGCGACAATGTGCTTGCTTATCACACCACGGATTATCCCAATTCAGGGATGGGCAAATGGTTGATTGGACCGGTAAAAGACTGGTACGGTGTGCTTCTTGAAAAACAACAGGTAGGTACTACCACCGATTCGGTTTGGCGGGTGGTACATCTGCTGCCGACTGTTAGTCGCCGCCAGGCTGGCGACAATAAGTTGAAAGGTTATGTCCCTCGTGAGATCGGTTTTTTAACCGCATTGAAATGGTTTAAGGTAAACGGAAATGCCGGGCTGGGCGGAACCGAGCTTCCAAAAGAACTTTACAAACCAGCGTTGACCGACATTGACGTGGAAGCCGTTTATTTTGAAGGGGAAGTGAGCACCGAACTGAGAAATTGTACGAACTTGTGGTATGCAAACTTCCGGTACAATCTTTTTGATACCATTCCTACTTTCGATTTTCTGACTCCGGAGATTACGTTAGCCCATTTTTCGACAACCGGCGGGGGACAGAGCTTTTATTTCTACAATAACCGGTTCACTTTTGCCAATGTTGAAGCTTCGGTAAAATACTGGCTTTCCTTCAGTACTTCGAAACAAGTACAATACGAAGCCCGCCAGTTACACGACATCGGCCGGGAAAGAGAAATCATCGTTAAACCGGGAGATAAGGTTACCTTAACCAGTAATGTCGGGGGAGAAAATGGCGGATATACCTGGTACAAAAAAGGAATCAACACCTATCTGACGGGTTCAACATATACAATCAACAATGTTGCTGCCAAGGATACAGGCGCCTACAAAGTTTTAGTTACAAATGAGTACGTTCGGCTAAACGATTTGAACTCCGATTATGTAAATACTTTCTCAAGTAATACGTATGTCCGATTTACACCTTCAGCACCAGCTGTCAAAAAAATTCAATCATCCTATAACGGTGCAGAAGTTGAAATTGTTTTCACCAAGCCAATGGCTGTTCCAATGGCCGCTCAGGCTTCCGAATTTTCAGTAAAAAGCAACGGTAGAAATATTCCGGTTTCGAGCATCAAACGTACCGGCCGCTTTAACGAAAGACTGCTCCTCACCCTCTCTTCGCCATTGCTGATCGGCGAAGAAGCAACGGTCGATTATAACGGGACAATTGTGTGTTCCAATGGTGGCACATTACAAAGTTTTACCGGGAAGACGATTCAAAACCTAACCCGCGTTGAACCCAAAGTGACCAAAGTAATTACCCGAGAAGATGGAACTGGGATCTTTATTACCTTCGATCAATATGTCGATCCCGCTACTTTAAAAGTTTCCGACTTTGTGGTTTCATCAACAACACCCACTCAGATTGCTTCGGTTATCCTGAAGAAAGGTGAAATCGACGATAAAATCACAAAAACAATCGAACTGGTATTAACCGAAGGATTAACGCCAACAGACGACATCAAAGTGTCTTACACGCGCGGATCGTTTGCCGCACTCTATGGTGGTTTGCTGGCTTCTTTCAGCGACGTATCGGCACAAAATATCATCGTAGAAAACCGTACCGCTGTTTTAATACAGGTGGAAGATGGAACCAAGGAACTGGGCAATCTGGTAATAAAAGGGAATTTACGCAATTTACCTTTCAACCTTTTCGATGACGGAACCAACGGCGATCAGGTTGCCGGAGATCATATCTGGAGCCGTTCACTCGATCTGAGCGACGGAGCCTATACCTGGGAAGTTTATGAAAGAAAGATTACCTACGACTACGATACGGTATCTACAGTCGGAGCAGACGGCATAATAACTCAAGTGATTACCCCTACTGCTATCAATGATGATATTTATTTAAGTGAAGGGAAAAATTTAAACTTCACCGTTGCTAATAAAAACTATTCGGGAACAACATTCTATGGCTATAAAAACAACACGCTGACGATCATTCTCGATATGTCGGGATACAGCGGAAGTTCAGAGATTGCCCCAATGTTGATGGGAATTGATGATGACTGGACAACAGGCATTGAAATGAAAAAGGGTTCCGATAACAAATGGACCGTCAGCATTGGTGGTTTAAGCCTGGGCGAAGTTGTCCGATTCAATTTCAAAAACGGAAGTGACTGGGAAAATAGCGACCCCACCATGCGTTCGCATACCGTTGCCGGAAACGAAACCATTTATTTGACTTTTGGGAATATGACCTCATCACCCTACTTGTATTCAACCTGTAAACTGATCGTTTATCCCAATCCAACCAATGAATTTATAAACATTAAGCCAGTAGAAGATTTTAATGGCACCGAACTTTATATAACGGATATGACTGGAAGGAAAGTTGCTCACCATAACGGCTCCCTATCGGCCATTAATGTATCTAAATTGCCTCAGGGCGTTTATATTCTCACCCTAAGAAATTATGAAGGAGCTGTTTACAAGGCTAGTTTTATAAAAAAGTAAATCAATATATGTACTATTAAATTTTTAAACGATGAAGAAATTGTACTTTTTATTGACATTGTTAGTAGTTGTAGGGATATTACCTCTAAAATCTAACGCACAGGTTCTGCAAGCCGACTCTCTTGTATTGGTTGAATTCTACAACACGGTTGGCGGGCCAAACTGGACCGATCAGGGCAACTGGTTAACCGGACCGGTAAACACCTGGACGGGTGTAACCGTAACCG
>DAOQAB010000004.1:0-65165 GCA_035353695.1 Prolixibacteraceae bacterium | reverse complement strand
TGAATGGCGAAGCTGCCGATGCCGAAGGGTATGCATGGTTCAAAAACGACGAAACCGTTCCCGTTGGAACCGATGCCACACAGGAAGTTACGCTGAATTCGTTTGCCGATGAAGCAACTTATACCTGCAAAGCCCAGTCATCGTTAGTGCCGGGTTGCGATTTGCGCTCGATTTATAACATGAAATTGAACATGACTCAACTCGAATCGGACTCTTTGGTTCTGGTAGAATTCTATAACGCTGTTGGCGGGCCAAACTGGACCGATCAGGGCAACTGGTTAACCGGACCAGTAAACACCTGGACGGGTGTAACCGTAACCGATGGCCGTGTTACCGGTTTGGAAATTGTTTCCAACAACATGTCGGGAACCATTCCTGCTTCTATCGGTCAGCTGACCGAACTGACACGTCTCCGCCTTATTGGCGACGAAAACCCGGTAAAGGTTGTCGACATTCACGGGTCTATTCCGGCTGAGCTCTGGAACTGCACAAAGATCCAAGTGTTGCAGCTTAAGTATACCAACCTTACCGGTGATATACCTGCCGGAATTGAAAAAATGGTGAACCTCCAGGAAATCAACTTCCAGCAAAGCTATTTGGGATGTGAAATCCCGGAAGCACTCTTCAACCTTCCCAGCCTGACCAAAGCCTATTTGCACCAAAGCAACTTCAAAGGCAAAGTTCCTGCCTCTTTGGCAAATGCCACCAAATTGACCCGTTTGTATTTACATGGAAACAAACTGGAAGCAGGATTACCATTTGTAAACCTTCCTGCAGCCAACAAGGCCAAAGTGGAACTCACTGGCAATTACTTCACCTTTGCCGATGTAAAACAATATTACGATGCCAAAGCAAACTATGCCGGTTTTACCTGCGATTATCAGTATGCTCAAGATCCGAAAGAAGTTACTGCAGCAATTGGCAGCAGTGTAAGCTTTGAATTGAATGTTGCCGATGGCGAAATGTATACCTGGTTTAAAGACGAGGGGGCAACTCCTGTATCATCCGACGAGACGCTGACCATTGCTTCGGTTTCGAAAGCCGATAATGGAACCTATCTTTGCAAAGTACAGAACAGCAACGTTCCAAACTTCGATATCCGGGCAACTTTCATCCTCAACGGAGGTGTTGCCATTCCTGAATTAACCGCAGCCAGCACATCGACCGATGGTGCAACCATCACCCTTTCCTTCGATGTTGATCTGGATGGAACAACCATTGATGCAACCAATTTTATTGTTATCGTAAATGATAACGCGGTAACCATTTCTTCCGCTAATATCGATGCGGCCAATGCAAAAAACATCGTTCTGACCCTTTCGTCAGCAGTTCCAAACAAGTCGGCAAAAGTAAACATAACCTATGCTCCGGGAACCTTAAAAGGTGTGAGCGGTAGTGCTGTTGCAGCATTCGGACCAGTTGCCGTTGACAACAAAGTATTGGTAGGCATTGACATTTTACAGGATGGCATGAAAGTATATCCAAATCCTGCAATCAATGTATTAAATATTACTTCTGATTCCAAAATTGAAAACGTTGGTTTCTATTCAATTTCTGGACAGAAAATACTGGAAATTCAGAATACTTCAGGTAATTCCGTTACAGTACCTGTTTCTGAATTGCAAAAGGGTGTTTACTTGTTGAAAGTAAAAACGGAAAACAAAGTAACAACCCACCGATTCTCAAAAAAATAGTTATTTAGTCCACTAAAGGAGAGTTACCCACTATCGGGTACTCTCCTTTATTATTATCATTTAACACACATGCCACCAGGCGATTAATTCGGTGAATTTCTCTAAACAGAGATTCATTTTAAAGCTTTCTTGTCTTTTTTATAACGAAATTTAAATCATCACTAATGAAAAAATTAAATTTATTTATCTTAATTATGATCGTTTCCGGCCTTATGAGCTGCCAGAAAGATGAACTTGCAACCAATACTCCAGACCCATGTTCTGCTTCCGGTCATCTGAAATCGACCGAAAAGGAATTTACAGTATTAACCTACAACATTGCCGGGCTACCGGAGCTTTTATCGAGTGGAAACCCTTCGGCAAATACACCAAAAATCTCGGTACTGGTCAACGATTACGACATTGTTCAGGTACAGGAAGATTTTAACTATCATGCCGCCCTTTACGCCGACGATTATCATCCCTACCGTACTGCAACCAGTGGTGGTGCCGGAATTGGCGATGGGTTGAACACCCTTTCCAACTTTCCGTTTTCCGACGACATTGATCGGGTAAAATGGGATGATTGCAGCGGCACCGATGGAAATTGCCTCACCCCAAAAGGGTTTACCTGGAATCGTGTAAGGCTCGAAGAGGGCGTATACCTCGATGTGTACAACTGCCACACCAATGCCGGGGATGTCGATGCAGCGTATGATGCACGGCGTAAAAACATTATTCAGATGGTGAATTACATCAATACCAATTCGGTAGGAAATGCCGTCCTGATAACCGGCGACTGGAACTGCCGCTACACCCGTACCGAAGATAATATCCGCCTTGTTTCATCTGGTGCCGGAACCACCGATGTTTGGATCCAAATGATCAAAAATGGGATTGCCCCTACACAAGGCGATACCGCACTGGTTTGCCCCAGCGAAGACATTGTCACCGATTATCAGTGCGAAGTGGTTGATAAAATTTTCTACCGGAGCAATAACTTTATTACGCTTACTCCACTTGAATTTACGTATGAAGATTCAACATTCCGCGACGAAAATGGCGATATGCTGTCCGATCATCGTCCGGTCTTCACCCATTTTGAATACTCACTGAATAACAACCTGAAAATGAGCGATCAGTTTGGAGGTCCACACGGAACAAGTTTCAATGATGTAAACAACATCCCTTCTTCACCAACAGTTACCAACATTGGTATCCGCAGTGGTAGCCGGGTCGACCAGGTGAACCTTACTCTTTCAAACGGTACAACATTCACCCATGGAGGAACAGGAGGAACGGCCTACTCCCTCGCATTGAATTCCGGAGAATATATAAAATCTGTAAAAATGTGTTCTGGCCAGAAAAGTGGTCATACACGGGTATTTTATATTAAATTTACGACAAGCAGTGGACGCACACTTTCGGGTGGAAGCACAACCAGTTCAACGGTTACCTACACCGCACCAACTGGCTGGAAAATTGTTGGCTTCCACGGAAGATCAGACACTGAGATGGATAAAATCGGAGTAATTTATGCTCCAATTTAGTATTAAAAACGTTCAAAACAAAAGATAAACAAGCTACGGAAGGGGAACCCCTTTCGTAGCTTCAGTATGAATTTTTACCCAAAATGAGAAAATTTAGTCCGATACTCATTCTTTTTCTGGCGGTATTAGCCAACACCGGAGTTTGCCAGTCAAAAATCGATTCAAAAGAATTTTATGAATCGATCAGTCAAACCCATGATGTAATAGCCTTGCCAGCCTGGGGCCCTTATTCCAAGAAATACGCCGGAATATCGCACATTCCCGATGTTCAGAAAGGGATGCGTTTCGATGTAACAGCCCTGCCCGGCTATTACCGCAACCGCGTCATGGTGCCCAACGTACTGTTTGAATCAGGCTATTATCCCTGGGACTTTAATGCCGACTTGTCAAAAATTACTTACCGCTACGAACTGGAGTGGAAAGACAAGGTTTTTGTCGATGTCACCTACTCCACCCTCGACAGCACAACCGTTTTGGTAAGCATGAAGTGTGTCAACAACACTTCGTTGCCACAGGAGTTGCAACTGAACCTGGCTGGTTTTATCAACTACCCCGACCCTTATGCCAATGTAAAAGCCATCTGTCCTGAAAAAATTCAGTTTATTAATGCCGTAAACTACAACGATTTGCAATTTGCAAAACCCCGTCCGTCCGATCATTTGGTATACGACGGCTGGATCAGGGGAGAAGAGCGCAATGCCGATTTCCTGCTGGGAAATGGCATCGGCAAAAACTTTGGAAAAGATAGAGGCGACTGGGTAAGCTATACCCTTCCGATGAAAGAAAAAAAGGGCATTCTCACCCTTCGTTATAAATTGGAAGAAAACAGCACCAATACTTTGATCGTAAGCGGAGTGGCAAACAAAGCCATCCCATTGAAAGCCACTGGAAAATTTGAACTGGTGCAGATTCCTTATCAAGTAGAAAATAATGAAACTCATATAAAACTGACCTCGTCCGGAGGTGGCGAAATCAAACTCGACGGACTTTTTGTTGGCCCCGAAGCCGATTCAAAAGCCATTCAAATTGTTCCTCAGGAAAGGAAATTCACTCCTGAATTTACCAAAGACCTGAAAGCAGGAACCCTGCTGCTGAAATATCCTGATGTCGATAATTATTACGGAATTGCCTGGGATTACCCTTCATCGTTTGTTCGCGAAATCCTTGACGAAAACCTTGATATCATCTTCCGGAAATATGTGCACGAGCACAACTACCTGACGTTTGATGGTGATGGTAATGGTCACTACATCAATGTCTTTATGCGTCCTGTAGAGGCGGAACCGATGAAAGAACATACGGTTTATGCCATCTTGTGTACCGGCAACAAGAAACAGGTAGAGCAACAAATGGCCGCTTTCAGCAAAGAACCATCCAATTTTTCATCCAGAGAGAAATCTTCCGATAACTTTTTTGCCGGCAATCTGGAATCGGGCAAACCCTACCAGTTCAGCCAAAACATGATGCGAACCGCCTTGTTGTCAAACATTGTCTATCCCATTTACACACAGGGACAATTTATCCGCCACTTTACTCCCGGTAAGTGGTGGAACAGCCTCTATACCTGGGACGGTGGATTTATCACTCTCGGATTGGCCGAAATTGATATCGAAAAATCGATTCAGTTTCTGAATACCTACACCACACCCGTTGGAAGCCAGTCGGCCTTTATCCACCACGGCTCACCGGTGCCGGTTCAGATGTATGCCTTCTACGATTTGTGGAACAAAACCCAGTCGAAGGAGCTGCTCAATTACTTCTATCCAAGGTTGAAACAATACTATGAATTCATGGCTGGGCACACCCAAAGCTCAACCATCAACGGGTTCAAATCGAACCTGCTCAAAATCTGGGATTACTTTTACAATTCAGGCGGCTGGGACGATTATCCGCCACAAAAAGCCGTGCGCGACAACCATCTCGAATCGACCGTTTCACCGGTTATCACGACGGCTCATGTGATCCGCGCAGCCAAAATCTTGCGCAAAGCAGCCATCGAAACGGGCAATTCAAACGATGTAAAAGAGTACGACAACGACATAAAAACTTTTAGTAATGCCCTGCAAAACATCGCATGGGACAAGGAAAGTGGCTATTTCAGCTACATGGTTCACGATGAAAACGGAAATCCGAAAGCGTTTTACCGAGACCCGGTCAGCGGGGCCAACTTCGACATGGGACTTGACGGTGCATACCCAATATTTTCAGGAATTTGCACACCACAACAAGATTCCATTCTGCTCGATAAAATCTTCTCGGACGATCACATGTGGAGCCAGGCTGGTATTTGCGTAGTCGATAAACAGGCTCCTTATTACCGCATCGACGGCTATTGGAACGGCGCAGTCTGGATGCCCCATCAGTGGTTTATGTGGAAGGCCATGCTCGATCTGGGTAAAACCGATTTAGCATGGGAAATTGCCGATAAAGCGCTCAATGTGTGGAAGCGCGAAACCGACGAAACCTATTTCACCTATGAGCACTGGTTTGCCAAGAACGCCCGTGGCGCTGGCTGGCATCAGTTCGGTGCGTTGTCCGATCCTGTATTGATTTGGTATGATGCCTATTACAAACCCGGCACTATTTCAACCGGCTTCGAAACATGGATCGAACAACAAAACTTCAACACGGATCAATCGGGCTACACCGCAGCGTTATCGTTCGACGAAGCAACCAAAGCACATCCACGGAGCATGTTGGTGGTGATGAACCCCAAATTTCAATATGAAATCAGGATAAACGGGAAAATAACCGAAGCGAAAAGCAGGTACAAAGGCCAATTAGAGATTAAATTACCAATAAGTAATAAACCTTGCACTTTGGAGGTGAAACAAATATAAAATAAACCCTTTGCGTTCTTTGCGTCTTTGCGTGGCACAAAAATCTCTCGCAAAGACGCCAAGATCGCAAAGAGAAAAATAAAAATGAGCAAAAAATCGAACATATCAAGTAAGAAAACCGTTTGGAGCAACACCTTCAATTGCTTCCGATCGCTTCTGATTGCCTTCCATTGCTTTCTATTACTTTCCTGTTCCTCGCCCAATTTCAACATCACAAATTATGGAGCTATTGGCGATGCCTCAACCATAAACACTTCTGCCATTCAAAAGGCGATCGACGAAGCTTCGGAAAATGGAGGAGGCAGAGTTGTTATTCCTGCCGGACAATTTGTCTCTGGGACTATTGAATTGAAATCGAATGTGGAGCTTCATATCGAAAAAGGAGCCCGGCTGTTGGGAAGCTCCAACCGTCTCGATTATGGCGAAAATGAAGCCAAAGCCCTTATTCATTCTGAAAATCAACAAAACATTTCCATCACCGGACAAGGAATCATCGACGGGCAGGGAGCCGAAGTGGTGAAAGATTTATACAAACATCTGCGTGCCGGACGGTTAAACGGAAAAGAATGGAATGTGAAACGCCCGGGTGAAGGATTACGCCCGGAACTGGTTGCCTTTGAACAGTGTTCAAATGTGAATATCCGCAATGTAATCTTAAAAAACAGTGCCACTTGGGTACTAACGTTCCGAAATTCAACAGATATTAAAGTAGATAGCCTTACTGTAAACAGTACCGTTTACTGGAACAACGACGGGATTGATGTGGTGAACTGCAACAGAGTACACATTTTCAATTGCAATGTCGACTGTGCCGATGATGGAATCTGCTTGAAATCAGAAGGAGAAATCAAAGGAATTTGTGAAAACATAACCGTCGAAAATTGTACCATCCGAAGCAGCGCCAGCGCCTTCAAGCTGGGAACCGGCTCGCATGGCGGTTTTAAAAACATCAAAGCCCGCAATTTGACGGTGTTCGACACCTACCGTTCGGCGGTAGCCATCGAGTGTGTCGATGGTGGGGTGTTGGAAAATATCGACGTCCGTAATGTCGTGGCAAAAAATACAGGGAACGCCATTCTCATCAGACTGGGACACCGAAACAAAGAAGGCGAAGTGGGTTCGTTGAAGAATGTTTACATCGGAAACCTTTATGCAGAAATTCCAGCCGGCAAACCCGACATTGGTTATCCCATTGAAGGTCCGAGGCAAAAGTATTTGCATAACGTATTTCCTTCTTCCATTACTGGGATACCCGGTCATCAGGTGGAAGAGGTAACCCTCGAAAATATTGAAATCGTTTATGAAGGTGGCGGCGATAAAGAAACTGCTTTCTTCGACTGGAAAAAACTAGACAACGTAACAGAAAATGAAGCGGGTTATCCTGAATTTTCGATGTTTGGCGAATTGCCCGTTTGGGGACTCTATGTACGCCACGTAAACGGGTTAAACCTAAAAAACGTCAAAATATCGAAAAAAGGAAGTGATTATCGTCCCGCTATGGCATTTGACGATGTGAACGGTTTGACGATTGACCGTTTAATAATTCCCGATTCAGAGGTTTTGCCCACTATCATTTTAAAGGATGTGAAGGAATCTGAAAAGGAAAATTTAATTCTTCCTTTGAGTCTGGAAAAAGGAATTTATAATTTTAAAGAATAAGTACTCTAAGCGAGCTTTGCGACTTGGCATGAAAAAAAGATTCTCGCAAAGACGCAAAGATTGCAAAGAAAAAGAATAATAAACCTTGGCGGCTTGCGTGAAAAAATGAAAATGAAGATGAACCGAAATAACAAACTTGCAGTAATCAAATCCCCCCCCTTTGGGGGATGGGGGGTTATTTTCTTACTCCTTCTTATTTCCTGCCATCCCACGCTCAAACCCCGTCCGGTCGACATGGTCTATCCGCAACTCGATGCGGCCCATTCCCGATGGTTCTATTTTTCATCGGCCTGCCAACCGTTTGGCATGGTCAGCCTTTTCCCCGACAACAAAATCGATGGCGAATGGAAAAGCGGATACCGTTATGGCATCGATACCATTCGCGACTTCAGCCACATCCACGAATGGCAACTCTCGGGTGTAGCAGTTATGCCTGTTACCTTTTCGGAAGAAAACACAAACAAAATATTCAGCAACTGGTCATCGAAATTCTCTCATGACAACGAAACCGTCAAACCCGGTTATCATGCCGTTCTGCTCGATCGTTACAACATCAAAGCCGAACTAACCGCAACCAGCCGTGTGGGTGTTCACCGTTACACTTATCCCGAGGGAAAAAACCGGGGAATTATTTTCCAACTTGGGGGTCACCTGGGCCCGTCCGATCTGGTTGAAGGTGGATTTGAACAAATCAGCGATACCGAAATTCGGGGATACATGATGAACGGCCCAACCATGCGCCGCCCCAAGAACACACCGGTCTATTTCTGCGCAAAATTCAGCCAGCCAATCAGCTCCATTCAACTTTCAACACCCGGTGGCATTTCAACTTCATCGAAATGGCAGGGAATAAATGGAAATATTCTGGTTGCTTTTGACAATAAGATCAAAAAACAACTGCGGATGAAAGTAGCGGTTTCGTTTACCAGCGAAGAGGGAGCAGCAAAAAATATGGAGACCGAAATGCCAGGCTGGGATTTCAATCTGGTAACGAAAGAAGCAGAGATGAAATGGAACGAAATGCTTTCGCGAATCATCATCAAAGGAGGAACTCCGCAACAGCAGCGCCGTTTCTACACCGATTTGTGGCACGCCATTCAGGGGCGCCGCATCATCAGCGATGCCGACGGAAAATATGCCGACTTGACCGGAACAGAGAAAGTCATCCGTCAGCTTCCGCTGGATGAAACCGGAAACCCAAAATTCAATATGCACAATTCCGATGCGTTCTGGGGCGCCCAGTGGACGCTGAACACCCTGTGGCAACTGGTTTATCCCGAGGTGGCCGAAGAGTTTTGTAACTCTTTCCTCGAATACTACAAAAACGGAGGTTTGATTCCCCGTGGCCCGTCGGGCGGGAACTACACCTTTGTGATGACCGGAGCTTCAAGCACCCCATTCTTTGTCAGTGCTTACCAAAAAGGGATCCGGGGCTTCGACATTAATCTGGCTTATGAAGGGTTAAAAAAGAATCACCTTCCCGGTGGTTTGATGAGCAAAATCGGATACGAACATAACACAGCAAAAGGCGGTGGAATTGAGTATTACATCCGAAACGGCTATGTCCCCTACCCTGTCTCCGACACCATTTTCGGAAGCCACCAGGATGGTGCCACCATTACCCTCGAAAATGCGTATCAGGACTGGTGTCTGGCACAACTGGCCAACGCGTTGGGGAAACACGACGATTACCAAACCTTTATGAAACGTTCGGAAAATTTCAAGAACCTGTACAATTCCGAATTAGGATTTATGGTTCCAAAAGATAAAAATGGCAACTGGAAATCGCCTTACGACCCCATGCAGTACGACAATGGGTTTATCGAAGGTAACGGGGCACAATACTCGTGGTTTGTTCCACACAACCTTCCCGAACTGTTTGAATTAATGGGTGGTGCCGACTCTGCCGAAATCCGTTTAAACCGCGAATTTGAAGCCACCCGTCTATACCGCTTTTGCAATGAACACCCGGAACGAGAAGAACTCGGGCTGGACAAATTTGTGAACGACCGCCGCACATGGACCAACTATTCAAACCAGCCAGCAAGTCAGCAGGCATTCATTTTCAACTATGCCGGAGCGCCATGGCTTACCCAGTATTGGAGCCGTACCGTGGTTGACAGTGCTTTTTCTGCCTTATCGCCGTTTTATGGTTACAATGGCGACGAAGATCAGGGATTGATGGGCTCTCTGTCCGTATTGATGAAAATGGGTATTTTCCAGATGAAAGGTGGTTGCGACGAAAATCCAGCCTACGAACTGGGCTCCCCGGTTTTCGATAAAATTATCGTCCATTTGAATACCAATTACTACCATGCTAAAACTTTTACCATCAAAACCAAAAACAACAATGCCCATTCACCTTACATCCAATCGGCAACCCTGAATGGCAAACTACTTAAGAATTTCTATATCAACCAAACAGAAATCAACCACGGAGCTGAAATTGAGCTGAAGATGGGTGAGACTCCGAATAAAAATTTATGGAAACAATAATGAGAGAAATTAAAATGAGAACAAAACTGATAATCCTGGGAATCTTTACGCTGATTTTTGCCGGCGTTTCGGCTCAGACCAACAATACGGCAACCATTGATGCAACCAGCACCAATGCCAATAAAATCAACCGCTTCATATACAGCCAATTTTCAGAACACCTCGGGAATTGCATTTACGATGGCATCTGGGTTGGCGAAAATTCCAAGATCCCCAATAAAGATGGAATCCGCACCGATGTAGTCAATGCCCTTAAAGAGATCCAGATACCTGCTTTGCGTTGGCCCGGAGGCTGTTTTGCCGACGAATACCACTGGAAGGACGGAATTGGGACCAAAAGCGACCGCCCAAAAATGATTAATACCAACTGGGGTGGAGTTACCGAGGATAACAGTTTTGGAACCCACGAATTTATGGACCTGTGCAACCAACTGAACTGCGAAGCTTACATCAGCGGAAACATGGGAAGCGGCACCGTTCAGGAGATGTCGCAATGGGTTGAATACATCACCTCGGGCAACGAAAGCCCCATGACCGACCTTCGCAAATCAAACGGTCAGGAAGATCCATGGAAAGTTTCTTTCTGGGGTGTTGGCAACGAATCGTGGGGCTGCGGCGGACGCATGAAAGCCCAGTACTATGCCAACGAAGCGCTTAAATTTTCTGCTTTCCTGAAAAATTACAGCGGGAACAACCTGAAACAAATCATGGTTGGCCCCAATGCCGAAGACTATAACTGGACCGATATCGTGATGCGCGAAACCGGAAAAACATTCTGGGGAATGTCGCTCCACTATTATACCTGGCTCAATGCCTCAGCTACCGATTTCAAAGAAGATGAATGGTTTAACGTAATGAAGTCGACCCTGAAAATGAAAGAGATCATTGAAAAGCATGCTGCCATTATGGATCAGTACGACCCTGATAAAAATGTGGCACTGGTTGTAGACGAATGGGGTACCTGGTATAATGTTGAACCCGGCACAAACCCCGGATTCCTCTTCCAGCAGAACTCTCTGCGCGATGCACTGGTGGCCGGTGTTAACCTCAACATCTTCAATAACCACTGTGACCGCGTAAAAATGACCTGTATTGCACAGGTGGTCAATGTGCTGCAATCAATGATCCTGACCAAAGGCGAAAAAATGCTGCTTACCCCAACCTACCATGTGTTCGACATGTACAAAGTTCATCAGGACGCTTATCTGGTTCCGTCACAACTCAACTGCGAAAACTACGAATTCAACGGCGAATCGGTTCCGGCATTGAACATGTCGTCATCCATCGACAACAACGGGATCATGCACATTTCCATCTGCAACCTCCAGGCCACAAAAGCCGAAGAGTTGGCTTGCAACCTCAAAGGATATCTGCCCGAAAGTGTCACCGGAAAAATCATTACAGCTGAGAAACTCAACACATACAACAGTTTCGATAAACCGGACCAGATTTCTATCCAAAATTTTTCAGCTTTCAAACTCGATAAACAATCACTGAACGTAACCATTCCCCCTCACTCCGTCATCACGTTGGAAGTAAAAGGACAGCTGAACCTGGGCGACCAGTCGGTAAAACCAAAGAATCCGGTAAAGGGCCTTTCTTATAAAATTTACTCGGGCAACTGGTACAACATTCCTGATTACCGTTCAATGAAACCCATTCAGGAAGGAGTTGTAAGCAATCTTGTCTTCCCTGAAAAGAATCCGGGCAGCAACTTTGCCATTGTCTACGAAGGGTACATAAAAGCCGACCAGCCGGGCATTTACAACTTTGCCATCACCTCCGACGACGGAGCCAAAATGTATATCAACGACCATTTGGTTGTCAACAACGATGGCCGCCACGGGAATATTGAACGCGAAGGAATTACCTACATGAGCAAAGGCTATCACCCTTTCCGTCTGGAGTATTTTCAGGCCGGAGGAGGGATGACCCTTGATCTGAAAATGATGGTCAAAATTGAAGGAAATTTCAAAAAGACAGAAATCCCGGATGAGGTATTCTGGCATGAAAAGTAATATTTCCCGATTAGTTATCAAAACATAACAACATTTTGAGATGAAACGAAGAGGTTTAAAAATTACCGCATCCATCGTGATTGCCGCAATGATTATTGCGCTGGGAACCATTGCCAAACATCGCACGTATGAATATCCCTACAAGCCGAAAGCCGATTACAAATACCTCTTCAACACGGAATACAGTTCATCGTTCGATGCAAAATTTGACGGCAAAGCACTCGACCTGTCGGTTGTACCTGAAGGTTTTTCCACAGCCTTTGCCGAGATCGACATTCGCACAACGGGCAAAGGATTTATCTCCGAACCCGAAATTGGGATGAATGCCGATGGATTCTCGGTTTTTCAGGATTTTGAATGCCGTGCAAAAGGAAAAAGGTATCTCAACATCAGCCAGTTTGTGCAGCAAGGAAAGAAAAAGGTAATCCTTACATTAAAAGGATGTAAGCTAAAAAGTCAATCGATAAAAGTTTTTGCATGGAAGGATAACAACCCTTCGGGCGAAAAAATGCTGATCCTTGCGCCTCATCCCGACGATGCCGAAATTGCCGCGTACGGATTATACGCTTCGAATCCGGCAAATACCTTCATTGCCACTATCACAGCGGGAGATGCCGGTGACATGAATTACGATGAGCTCTACCGCGATTCCGTTCAGCAATACATTAAAAAGGGAAAAATGAGGGTTTGGAACAGCCTGACCATTCCACTGCTGGGCGGTATGGCGCCGGATCATTGCATCAACCTTGGCTACTTCGATGCGGTACTCTGGAAGATGTTTGAAGATACCACGGCGCATGGTTTCTCCCGCTATATTAAAACCGATGACATTCATCTGTTTCGTTCGGCCAACTGCCCCACCCTACCCGATTCTCAAAAACCGGAATCTACCTGGCGCTCACTGGTCAACGACCTAAAAAACCTATTGCAAAAAGTACAACCTACCGCCATTTTGACGGTATATCCGGCACTCGATTACCATTTTGATCACAAATCGACGACAATCGCCCTGCTGCAAGCCATGAAGGAACTGAATTACGATCGCTGCGAACTGTGGCTTTACACCAATCACCTTCCGCTTACCAGCATGTATCCCGATGGGAAAATCGGGAGCCAGATCAGTTTGCCACCTTATTTTGAAACGCTGCCCATCTATTTCGATAAACTGTTGTCGTTTCCTCTTTCAAAAGAATTGCAAAGCGACAAAGCCCTGGCACTCGATGCCATGAACGACCTTCGTCCCGACACACAGTACCGCAACACCAAGGCCTCGTGGAAGCAAACCAAACAAAACTTTTGGGACAAACTGTATCTGAAAGAATCAGATTATTTCCGTCGCTCGGTACGCAGCAATGAACTGTTTTTTGTGATCGAAGGGAAGAATGCCCTCCAACCGGAAATTCAGACTAAAATTTTAGGAAAACTTTAAAAACCAGATATGAGACAATAGATTAAAAAATCCTTTGCGGGCTTAGCGCCTTTGCGTGAAATAAATTAACCGCGCAAAGACGCTAAGTACGCAAAGAAAAAAATGGAAATAAACCTCTGCGAGTTTTGCATGGGAAATTAATTTAAAACGAATACCACTGCCCAATACACCCCTTTAGGGGGCTTGGGGGTTAATTTTAAACGAATGAAAACCTACAACATAACCAATTTTGGCGCCATTGGCGACGGAAAAACAGATAATGCAAAAGCCATTCAGCAAGCCATCGATACTTGCACTGAAAACGGAGGAGGCCAGGTATTGATTCCTGCCGGAACGTTTATGACCGGCCCGTTTGACCTTAAATCGAATGTCGAATTTCACGTTTCGGCTGGTGCAACGGTATTGGCCAATCCCGATGAGATGGTTTACACCCAAAGCGCTTTCAAAGAAAACAAAGGAGAAGGCAGTATTTGGATGGGCGGCAAAGATGCGGTAAACGTAACCATTAGCGGGCAAGGCACCATCGACGGAAACGGACCGGCATTTATGGGTCCCGAAGAAAAAGCGGCCTACATTCTGAAAGAGTTCGACACCTTCGACCGCCGCCCACATCTGTTTACCCCCATCAACTTCCGGAACCTGATCATCAGGGATGTGACCTTCAACGATTCGGCCTACTGGAACCTGCACCTGGTGGGCTGCAACGACGTGACCATTCACGGGGTTAAAATTCTGAACAATCTGAAAATCCGCAATTCCGACGGCATCGACCCTGACCATTGCAAAAATGTACGCATCAGCGATTGTTACATCGAATCGGGCGACGACTGCATCTGCCCCAAAACCCGCCGTGAATACGAGGAGTATGGTCCAACCGAAAACATTACCGTAACCAACTGTATCCTGAAATCGACTTCATGTTCCATCAAACTGGGCAGCGAAAACATGGATGCCATCCGAAACGTCGTTATTTCGAACTGCATTATCCGCAGCAGTAACCGGGCCATTGGCATTCAGAACCGCGACGAAGGAGTTGTCGAAAACATCATTTTTGAAAATATTATCATCGAAGGCCGCCTGTTCGACAACGTATGGTGGGGCAAAGCCGAGCCCATTTATGTAACCGCCTACAAGCGGCAACCCGGTAACGCCCGCGATGCCAACTGGCGTTTTGCCAAAGGACAAACCTCAGGGCAAGTTGGCGAAGTAAAAAATATCCTTTTCAGCAACATTCTAGCCCAAAGCGAAAACGGGGTTTATGTAGGCGGTGAACCCGGAAAGATTAGCAACATCCGTTTCCGCAATGTCGATATCAAAATTGATAAAACGACCAGCTACCAGGGTGGTTTGTATGACCTCAGGCCTTCCGACACGGTTGGAATTCTGCAAGCCGAAACAACAGGTTTCTATTTCGACGAGGCAAAAGCCATAAGTTTGAACGACTGCAAGGTTCGCTGGGGGAAAAACCTTCAGCCTTATTTTGGGCCAGCCCTATTTGCCTCACGGATAAATGGGCTTGAAATAAGCGGATTCAACGGGGAATCTGCATTCCCGGAGCAGAAAAAATCTTTTACGATAACCGATTGCGAAAATATTTATACCGATCATTCAATAAAGAAGGGAGAATAAGATGTTTGGATTAGAGATTATTGACATTGTTGTAATAGCCATTTATTTTGCGACCATCATTGGCATTGGTATTTGGGCTAGCCGGCGGGTAAAAAATCAGGAAGACTATTTGCTGGGGGGAAGAAAGTTCGGAAAGGTTGTCCAAACATTTGCAAGTTTTGGAGGTGCCACTTCGGCCGATGGCCCTGTGGGAACTGTAACCACCACGTTCAAAAACGGTGCGGCAGGAATCTGGAGCTCCCTGCTGATGGTATTTGCCACACCCTTGTTTTGGATTACTTCACCCTGGCAGCGCCGGATGCGGGTAATGACCATGGGCGATTTTTATGAAGAACGCTATGGCTCAAAGAAAATGGCCGCAACCTATGCCATCATCGGCACCATTGGAATGATGGGCCTGCTTTCGGTTGGTTATGCCGCCATGAATAAAACCATCACTGCCATAACCCCCAAACCGATTGAAAAATACACGGTTGCCGAAAAACAGGAGTACGACAGGGCTCTGGAGCTTAACTCACTCGAACAGCGCGATTATAACTCCCTGACACCCGAAGAAAAAACAGAAATCAAGCAGTTGCGGATTGAAAAACCCCGCTCCATCTTTTCCTATCTGAACGAATCGATGGTCGCATGGATTGTCTGCCTGATTATCATTATTTATGCCGTGTCAGGAGGACTTGAAGCGGCATTTTACACCGATATGCTTCAGGGCATTTTCATCATCGGCCTCTCTTTTCTGCTGATCCCCTTTTCCTGGATGAGAATTAAACACGATTTCGGGACAGGCCACGAATCAGCCATGTCAATTCTGCACCAAAAGTTGCCCCAATCGTTTTTCGAGATTTTTGGATCGCCCACGCTGATCGATTTTACCTGGTACTTTATCGCAACGGCAGCACTGGTGGCAGGCATAACCGTTGTAGCCCAGCCCAATCAGCTCGTAACAAACGGCGCTGCAAAAGATGAATATTCGGCTCGTGTCGGCTTTGTAAGCGGAGGCTTTATCAAACGGTTCTGCACCATCATGTGGGGAATGGTCGGTCTTTCTGCCGTTTTACTTTATACCGGGAAAGTACACAATTCAGACCTCGTATGGGGATATGCCATTCACGATCTGCTGGAACCTTTTAAAGCAGGTCTGGTGGGGTTCATGATTTCTTCGATGATGGCCGCGCTCATGGCCAGCGGAGCTTCGCTAATGTTAACCGTTTCGGGATTAATCCTGCACAACGTTTACCGCCCACTGTTCACCGGGAAAAGCGAAAAACACTATGTGTGGGCGGGCCGCATCATTGGTTCACTGTTCCTGATTGGCGGTGCGCTTATCTCCACCCAGTTCGACAGCATCCTCGAAATATTGAAATTCATCTGGGAATTCTTCGTCATTTTTGCTGCCGCTTTCTGGCTCGGATTGAAATGGCGAAGGGCAAATACCCAAGGTGCATGGGCTTCGATATTGCTCACGCTATTCATCTTCTACCTGATCCCGGTAACACTGCCCCAAGTTTTTCCTTCACTGCGCCACAGTGAATTTATGCTGATGCAAACCCAGCCCAAACCGGTAGTCCGCACCTACATCGCCCGTGAAGCCGATGTTGCTGAAAACAACAAACTGATTGCCCAATGGAAGAGCCTCTCCGAAAAAGGCGAAGCCGTTAGCGAATGCCCCAAAACATTGGCGCTGGGCGAAAAATTTGACAAAAACTACATTCTTCCTTCCAAAGCCATCTTCTGGTCGCAGCAACCCAAAATGAACGATAACGGACAACTGGAAGCCCAGGGATACATCTTTCCTGAACTGGTTCTGCTGCAATCAATGGGCGTCGATTTACGAAAATTGCCGTATGCATTGAATGAAACCATTCGAATGTTGAACCGGTTGATCTTCCCGTTCCTGATATTGATTCTCGTTTCATTGTTTACCAAACCCAACAACATCCGGAGTGCCGAGCGTTTTTTCCTGAAAATGCGTACACGCGTTCGTGGATTGGGTCCCGAAGTGGATAAGCAGGATTTGGAAGAAGCGTACAATAATCCCGAAAAGACAAAAGTCGTGCTGCTTTTCCCAAATACTTCGCTTGAAGTTTACCGGTGGAACAAACAAGATGCCGTTGGTTTCTTTGCAGCCATTGGTGTGGTTGCGGTTGTGCTTGGAACATTGTTCTTTATGGTTGGATTGGGTGGCTAAACCAATAATGAATAAAAAAAGACGAAATAGGTTGAATGTAATTTTTTTCTTGCTTCAAAAGAAAAACCGTTTCCAAAAAGTATAAATTGGCGATGCTTTAACAAGCTTAAATATAAAATTCGTTTGAACAGAAAAAAGCTGCGACATTGTCGCCATTACAAACCATCGAAAGAGAAATAATTAAAGATCAAGGATAATGAAACGAACCATTTTATTCTTATTGCTGATTAACACGCTAACGACATTCTCCCAGAACAACTTCTGGGAAGATCAAACCATTGTTGATGAAGGCAAAGAACCCGCACGGGCCTATTTTGTTCCAAATGGGACAATGGATGAATTCTGGAAAGACGACATCCGCAACAACTCGAACATCCAGTTTCTAAATGGAACCTGGAAATTTCTATTTGCCGACAAAGTGGCCAATCGCCCGGTCGACTATTTCAAAACCAATCTCGATGAATCGGGCTGGAGCAACATTCAGGTTCCCGGAAGCTGGGAAATGCAGGGTTTTGGTGTTCCCGTATACACCAACATCAATTACATTTTTCCCGAAAACCCTCCATTTCTCGACAACAACGACTTGCCCATCGGAACCTACCGAACAAAATTCACCGTCGACAGCAAACTGTCGGGAAAAAATATCATCCTTCACTTTGGATCGATCGCAGGCGCGGCGACAATTTATGTGAATGAGAAAAAAGTGGGTTATTCAAAGGCCGCTAAAACGCCGGCAGAATTCAACATTACGTCCTTCCTGAAACCGGGAGAAAACCTGCTTGCCGTTCAGATCTTCAAATGGAGCGATGCCTCTTATCTCGAAGACCAGGATTTCTGGCGCCTTGCCGGGATTGAACGCGATGTCATGCTGATAGCCCGCCCAGACCAATCGGTGGAAGACTTCTTCGTGGTTGGCGACCTTGATCCAAATTATAAAAATGGCATCCTGAAAATGGATGTAAAAATCCGCAACTTCAGCAATAAACCATCAGAAAAACAATCGGTTGAAATTGCACTTTGGGATAAAAACAAAAAATCGATCTTCAAAAAGAAGATGGAGGTAGCTTCCATTGGGGCCAACAGCTCCGAAATACTTTCGCTGGAACAGAACATCAACAATCCGGAGAAGTGGAGCGCTGAATTTCCGAACCTTTACACTGTTTCGGTTGAGCTGAAAAATGGAACCGGGAAAACCATTGAAATTGCCGGATGCCATAGCGGTTTCCGAAAGATGGAAATCAAAAACAACCAACTGCTTATCAACGGAAAACCCATCATCATCAGGGGCACCAACACTCACGAGCATCATGAAAAAAATGGCCGTTACGTCGATCCGAAAACCCGGTTAGCCGACATCCGGTTGATGAAACAATACAACTATAATGCAATCCGTACCAGCCATTACCCACAGGATCCTTTGCTTTATGAACTTTGCGACAAATATGGCTTTTATGTCGTCGACGAAGCCAATCTTGAAGCCCATGGCCTCGACGGGATGCAGAAAGATCTCCATCCTTCAACCAATGAAAAGTGGAAAGGGCAAATCGTCGACCGCACCATCCGTATGTTCCAGCGCGACAAAAACCACCCGTGCGTAATCACCTGGTCGCTGGGTAACGAAAGCGATTTCGGCACCAATTACGAAATAACCTACAACTGGTTAAAAGAAAACGACAAAGCACACCGCCCGGTCCAGTTTGAACGTGCCTTTGGAAATGCTTTCTCCGACATCATGTGCCCGATGTACATGCGACCAAAAGAAGTGGAAGCATATGCCAACAATCCCAAAAGCAATAAACCGTTCATTCAATGCGAATACGCCCATTCCATGGGAAACAGCACTGGCAATTTCCAGGATTACTGGGACATCTACATGAAATATCCGATCCTTCAGGGCGGATTCATCTGGGACTGGGTCGATCAGGGACTTGAATCCCATAATTTTGAAGGGAAAAAATACTGGATCTATGGTGGCGATCTGGGCGGTTACCGGTGGACCAACGACGAAAATTTCTGCGACAACGGGGTAATCAATGCCGACCGTACCATTCATCCGGCTCTAAACGAAGTGAAAAAGGTGTATCAGCCCATTTGGTTCAAAGCGGTCGATATTGAAAAAGGGATCATCAGTATTCACAATTACAACCTGTTTACCAATCTGAATGCTTACGATTACAACTGGAAACTTTTTGAAAATGGCCATCCGATTGCAGCAAACACCTTCAAAGCCGATGGAGAACCTCTTACGGAGAAGAATATCACAATTCCATTGCCATTCATTGAGTTTAAACCGGGCAATGAATATTTTCTGGTTGTTGAAGCCTGCCAGCGTAACGCAACCGACCTGATTGAAAAAGGGTATGTGGTAGCGAACGAGCAGTTTGCTTTCCCCAAAAACAGTTACTTTGTTACCGAATCGGCTACTGGAAATCTCAACATTACAAAAACCGAAAGGGAATTCATCTTCAAAAGTGGCGAAGTGGAAGGACGAATCAACCTGAGATCGGGAAAACTGACCAATTACAGCTACCAAGGAACCCGTTTGATATCCGATCCGTTGCGGGCCAATTTCTGGAGAGCTCCCATCGACAACGATTTTGGCAACAACATGCCCATGCGGTTAAATATCTGGCGGGCTGCCGATAACAACATGGTCACCGAATCGATCAACGTCAAAGAACAAAATCCGGAAGGGGTGGAAGTGGTTTCCTCCTATCGCTTTCTCGGTCTTGATGTAAAATACACGGTTACTTACACCATTCGGAATGATGCTTCGGTAAAGGTCACTTCAAGCATCGATATGGGTAATCTGAATTTACCCGAATTGCCCCGCTTTGGGATGAAAACACAAATGCCGGTGGAATTCGACAAGGTAACCTACTATGGCCGCGGCCCCTGGGAAAATTATTCCGACCGGAAAACTTCGGCTTTCATCGGCGAGTATAACTGTAAGGTGGCTGACCTGAACTTCAATTATTCCCGTCCACAGGAGAATGGCTACCGTACCGATGTCCGCACGGTTACGTTTACCGATTCAAAAGGGGCAGGATTGATTATCGAAGGAGTTGACGGACCTATCTGTTTCAATGCCCGCAACAATTTCGACGACGACATGGATCCCGGGTTGACCAAGAAACAGCAACACCCCATCGATGTGCACAAACGGAATATCCTTTGCGTAAACATTGATTATGCCCAGATGGGCGTAGGCGGGAACGACAGCTGGGGCGCTTACCCAATGGATCAATACCGGTTGCTTGATAAGAAATATTCCTATTCCTTTCTGATCAGGCCGGTTAAATAATCATACCGGAGATTTTTCTTCTCCAGGAATCTAAAACCGGTTGAAAGCAATTTAAAGAAGATTGTTTTCAACCGGTTTCTTTTTATACCACCCTGATAAAAAATGACCCGGAGAAAATCCCCGGGTCTTTTGGTTGGTTTAGTTATAATAAAAAATATTGATTGGTTACTCATCATCCTGCTCGGCTTCATAAGCTTTGAGCAGTTCATCCTGAACATCAGCAGGTACTTTCTCATACGCATCGTATTCCAGATTAAACCAGCCACGGCCTCCGGTAAGCGAGCTCAACGAAGTGCTGTATTTGTTCATCTCTTTCAATGGTACTTTTGCCGAAATCTTTTCATAACCCTTTTCGCTGCCCATTCCCATGATGAGAGCCCGGCGTCCCTGAAGGTCGCTCATTACATCACCCATACGTTCGCTTGGTGTATAAACTTCGAGGTTATAAATTGGTTCAAGAATTTTTGGACCAGCCTTTTTGAATGCCATACTAAAAGCATTCCGGCCAGCCAGTTTAAACGAAATTTCGTTTGAATCGACCGGGTGCATTTTCCCATCGTAGATACAAACACGGATATCACGTGCATACGAACCGGTAAGCGGCCCTTCTTCCATTTTTTCCATAATACCTTTCAGAATAGCCGGATGGAAACGTGCATCGATGGAACCTCCAACAATACAGTTACAGAAAACCAGTTTTCCACCCCATGACAGAGGAATCTCTTCCTTTCCACGAAGGGTTACCAGCCAATCTTTGCCATCAATCTTGTACGATTTCGGTTCGGGCATTCCTTCTACATAAGGCTCAATAATCATGTGAACTTCACCAAACTGACCAGCACCGCCCGATTGTTTCTTATGACGATAATCGGACTGAGCAGCCTTGGTAATGGTTTCACGGTATGGAATCTTTGGAGTGATAAAATTCACCTCAATTTTGTATTCGTTATCAAAGAACCATTTGATCACGTTCAGGTGATATTCGCTCTGCGCTTCAACGATCAACTGTTTCAATTCTTTTGAATGATAAACAACGTAAGAAGGGTCTTCATCGCGCAAACGGTGCAATACTTCACCTACTTTTTCATCATCCGATTCGTTGGCCGCCTTCACTGCGGTTATGGTCAACGATTTTGGGAATATTATTGATGCAAACTTATAATCGGCCTCTTTGGTCGAAAGGGTATGGTTTACCTTGGTTTCTTTCAACTTAACGGTAGCCCCCAGGTCACCGGCACACAATTCGGTTACTTTTGCACGGTTTTTACCGGCTACAGCAAATAGTTGAGACAACCGTTCCTTACCCTGCTTAGTGGTATTCATCAGGTCCAGACCTTCGGTAATAACACCCGACATCACCTTAAAATAGGTAACCTCACCGATGTGAGATTCGATACTGGTTTTGAAAACAAACAACGAAGGGGAGCCAGCAGCATCGCATTTCACTACTTTTCCTGATTCTTCAGCACGTGGTTCAACGATAGCAGGTGAAGATACGTTATTGATAACGAACTCCATAAAACGTTTAACACCCATATTCTTTTTGGCCGAAGCGCACAATACCGGGAAGAAAGTACAACTCCTCATTCCCAAACGGATACCCTGGCGCATCTCCTCTTCTTCGAGAGAACCTTTATCAAAGAATGTTTCCATCAAGCCCTCATCATTTTCAGCGGCTTTTTCAATCAGGGCATTATGCAGTTCTTCTGCCTTATCTTTTTCTGAAGCTGGAATATCTAAAATTTGCGGATCCCCACCATCAGGGCCATATTGGTACATCTTCATTTTCAGCACATCAATAATCTGATTAAAGCCAATACCAGCATTTACAGGATATTGAATAATCGTTGTGCTGTGACCGTATTTTGATATGACATTTTCAATCAACTGATCAAAATTGACATGTTCATGATCCAATCCGTTTGCAAGGAAGATGACAGGTGTTTTCAATGAATGGGCAATACGCATTGCACCTTCAGTTCCAGCCCCGATCCCATCAGCCGAATTCAACACACAAACAGCCGCTTCAACCACATTTAAGGAAGAAGTAACAGCTCCGGCGAATGCTTTCATTCCCGGGGTATCAATAACATTGATTTTTTTATCGTTGAATTCAGTGTAGAGAACAGAGGAGTAGATGGAATTCCCGTAGTCCTGTTCGATAGCGGTGTAGTCGGAAGCGGTGTTTTTGTTGGTTACTTCGCCTCTGCGATTCAGAATACCACCCTCGAAAAGCATAGCTTCTGCGAGGGTGGTTTTCCCAGCCCCGGCATTACCAATCAATGCTATGTTTCGGATTTGATCAGTTTTATAATTTTTCATCCGTAAATAATTTGTTTATTAAGGTCGGATGGAACTCGCATGATGAATTTTCATCCGTGTTTGTATTTAACGAATCATGCTCGTTTCATAATTACTTGAAATTTTCTTAGATTTTCAATTTGATTTTGCTTTGAAAACCTCAAAAATAATAATAATTTGATAACAATCAAGTGTTGCATAATTTATCTGTTTGTCATAGTGAAAAAATTGTAATCTTCTAGCTTTATGATAGATAGGTTTTTGCCAACATTCACCTTCATCTCTGACTATCAAAAAGTTTCATTGCTGCATTCTTGCTCTGTCACAATACAATCTGGCATATCTTTCGGCTTTATTTTTTATATCGCCGACAAAATGTATTTTTGTTAAAGATCATTAAAAAGTTATGGCGAAGTTCCCTCATTTTTTTCAACTCGATGCAATGGATTGCGGTCCAACCTGTTTGCGGATGATTGCGGCTTATTATGGCAAATCATTCAGCATCCAAACCCTGAGGGAAAAATGTTCCATCACCCGCGAAGGGGTCTCTTTGCTGGGGATCAGCGATGCGGCCAATGCCATCGGATTACGGAATGTGGGGGTAAAAATTTCTTTCAGCAAGCTTTCAGGCGAAGCTCCCCTGCCCTGCATCGTCCACTGGCGAAACAAACATTTTGTTGTGGTTTACAAGGTAACCAAAGACAACGTGTGGGTGGCCGATCCCGGTCGTGGCCTGATCACCTATACTATTGAAGAGTTTATGAAAGGCTGGCTGGGACCTAATTTCAATGCCGAAGAGATGGGTTTATGCATGTTGCTGGAACCGACCCCGGACTTTTATGCACAGGAGGATGAAAAACCCGACCGCAACTCTTTTACCTATCTTTTTGCCCATCTGAAGCCTTACAAAAAATATATCAGGCAGCTGATCCTGGGAATGGTGCTGGGAAGCCTGTTCCTGCTGATCTTTCCATTCCTTACACAGGCAGTGGTCGACATCGGGATCAACAACAACGACCTGAGTTTTATTTCGCTGGTGCTGATTGCCCAACTAATCCTTTTTGTCAGTATCACTTCGGTTGAACTGATCAGGGGCTGGATTTTGCTCCACCTGGGAACCCGCGTCAACATTTCGCTCATTTCAGAATTTCTGCTGAAATTAATGAAGCTGCCCATCGGCTTTTTCAACTCCAAACTGATTGGCGACCTGCTTCAACGCATTGGCGACCAGTCGCGCATCGAACGCTTTCTCACTACATCCACCCTGAATATCCTGTTTTCCATTTTCAACCTGATCATCTTCAGTATCGTACTGATTATCTATTCCTGGAAAATATTTCTGGTTTTCATTGTGGGGACCATCCTCTATCTGCTTTGGATTCAGCTTTTCATGAAAAAGAGAAGGAAACTCGACTACATGCGGTTTGAACAATACAGCAAAAACCAGAGCAAACTAATTGAACTGATCAACGGGATCCAGGAGATCAAACTCAACAATTGCGAAACCCAAAAACGGTGGGAATGGGAAAACATACAGGCCCGGCTCTTCGCAGTAAACACAAAAAGCCTTGCACTTGGGCAAGCCCAGGATCAGGGCGCGGCTTTTATCATGCGGCTGGTAAGCATCTTTTCCACCTTTTTAGCTGCCCGCTATGTGATTGACGGTCATCTGACCCTCGGAGCCATGCTGGCCATTACCTACATCATCGGGCAGATGAACAGCCCGGTCGATCAGTTGCTCAACTTCATGCAAACAGCCCAGGATGCAAAAATCAGCCTCGAACGTTTTGGCGAAATTCATCGGCTCGACAACGAAGAGCCCGAAGGGAAAGCGCTGATCGAAGATTTCCCTTCAAACCATACCATTACCCTGACCAACCTGTCATTTCAATACGAAGGCTCCCGGTCGCCATTTGTACTGAAAGATATTAACCTCGAAATCCCTGAGGGAAAAACCACGGCCGTTGTCGGAACCAGTGGCAGTGGAAAAACCACGCTCATGAAGATGATTCTCGGTTTTTTTGAACCGGTGGAAGGCGAAGTAAAAATTGGTCCGACCAAACTAAAAAACCTGTCCGGAAAATTGTGGCGCAGCAAATGTGGCGTTGTGCTTCAGGATGGTTATCTTTTCTCCGACACCATTGCCAACAACATTGCCGTTGGGCAGGAATTTATCGACAAAAAACGGCTGTTCCATGCGGCAGAAATGGCATGTATCCGCAAGTTTATCGAATCGCTACCATTGGGGTACAACACCAAAATCGGACAGGATGGTATCGGGCTGAGCCAGGGGCAACGGCAACGGCTTCTTATTGCACGGGCCATTTATAAACAACCCGACTACCTGCTTTTCGACGAAGCAACCAATGCCCTCGATGCCGAAAATGAACGGATGGTAATTGGAAATATCAATCGGTTTTCTGAAGGAAGAACAGTCATTGTCATCGCACACCGGCTAAGTACCGTGAAAAATGCCGATCAGATTATTGTACTCGACAACGGGGAAATTGTCGAACGCGGCACCCACAAAGAGCTGACCGAAAAGAAAGGGAAATACTTCCATCTGGTAAAAGAACAGTTGGAACTGGGCAACTAACCTACGTACATTCTCTCATTCCCTCATTCCCTCATTCCTTCATTCTCTCATTCTCTCATTCTCTCATTGTCTCATTCTCTCATTATCCGGAATTTGCCGCTATTTCTTAAACAGCTCCTTAATCGACTCCTCCATGGTGGGCCGGTCTTTCCGCTTTTCAATCCGCTCCTCACGGGCTTTTTCGCGTGCTCTCTTTCTCTTTTCGCGTGCTTTTTCCCGTTTGTGTTTTTTCAAATCGGCATTGCTCACAATAACCGAACGTACCGAAACACCTACCTGACCCTGACACCACGATTCTCGTCCTGCAATATTGAAGTTGGGTTTATAATCAAGGGCAATATTCCAGTGCAACAGGGTCACCTCCAGCCCGGCAATCAAATCGGCACCAAAGGTTTTGTTTTGCGGAGTGGGTACGGTCTTTTGCGAAAACTCCTCAAATCCGCCTGACAATCCGGCACCCACATAAAAATTCAGCCGTTTGGAGATCAGGTTCTGGTGACTTTCTGCCAATAAATGAAACGTAGTATTTTTACTGAAATCGGTCTGAAGGATTCCCTCCAGCGTCACCTTGTTAAAGGCCATCTGTTGCACCGATAAGCCAGCCATCCGGAAATCGGTATTATTTCCCAGCCTCACGCCCAATGTTGTACCATAGCTCTGTGAAAATGCCGGAATCATTGGCACCAAACCAAACAACAATGCAAAAAACAGTTTTCGAACCATACGGCAGATCATTTCTTCGATTAACGCAATATAAAGCAATTTATTTGTGAAACCCATATCCGTTCAATAAAATGAAAGGGACAAATCAATGAAGTTACAACCACACAGGGCAACTTCCACAATTATTATTACTTTTGATTTACCCTTCATACACATCAATGGAAAACGATCAAAATATCGATCTTCGAACCGAGGAGGTTCGTGATATCCTGAAACGGATGCCCCACTGGACCATCCGCTGGGGAACCACCATCATTGCCGTTGCCGTGGTTCTGCTGTTTGTTTTCAGCTATCTTTACCGTTATCCCGATCTGATTAAAGCCGACGTGGTGGTGTCAGCAGCCAATCCTCCGGCAGAAATTAAAGCCCGTTCCACCGGAAAAATTACCGGGTTGTTCGTCGGCAACAACGAGAAAGTAACCGCCGGTCAAACTCTGGCCGTTATCGAAAACCCTGCCCGGATTGACGATGTGGAACTGATTCGGAATTACCTTTCGGGAATCGGCAGGCTGATTGATACTCCCGATGAAATCAACCCGTTTGTTGCATCCCGCACACTAATGCTGGGCTCGGTTCAGGCATCCTTCTCCGAATTCACCAAGCTGCTCTCCGACTATCACAATTTTATCGAACAGCATTACTATGTCGAACGAATCAATGCGCTGGAAGGGCAAATTGCCATGCAGAAACAGCTACTCGACCGGCTAAGCGCGCAAAAAAACATTGAAGAAGAACGAATGGAACTGGCATCCAAAAGTTTTCGGCGAGATTCCGCCCTTTATCTGAAGAAAACTATTTCGGACGATTCATACGAGCAGTCCAAAAGCACCTGGTTAACCGAGGTTAAAGCGCTTGAAAACATCAAAACCCAGTGGGTTTCGACGCAATCGGACATTTATGAACTGCTGCAGGATAAAGCCAATCTGAAATTGGAACAGGACAACCAGTTGAAAAACTACCGCACGGCTCTTTCTCAGGCTTATCAACTGGCCAATAACAGCATCGACGACTGGTACACCCGTTATGCGCTGACCAGCCCGATGGACGGGATTAGCAGTTTCAATAAAATTTGGGCATTGAACCAGAATATCACCGAAGGCGAAACTTTTCTCACGGTGGTTCCTCAAAACCCTTCGGGAATCATTGGGAAAGCTTATATACCAGTCGTAGGCGCCGGTAAGGTAAAAACCGGTCAACGGGTCAATATCAAACTCAGCAACTATCCCTATATGGAATTTGGGATGCTTATTGGCACGGTATCGCAAAAAGCGCCGGTACCGGTCGACGATAACTATACGGTGGAGATTAAACTACCCGGTGTGCTGGTTACCAACTACGGCAAAACCCTCGAAATGCAGCAGGAACTACATGGCCAGTGCGAAATCATTACCGATGACCTGCGGCTCATCCAGCGAATACTATACCCCGTAAAAGCGGTGGTGGAGAAAAACAGGAGGTAAAACTCTTACATCTCGATCCAGTCGTTGTTTTCGCGGATGATCTTTTCGAGTTCGCTTACCGCTTCTTCGTATGGAATATGCCGTTTAACCACCTTCTGGCCTTTGTAAAGGTTTACCTTGCCATTGCCGGAACCTACAAAGCCATAATCGGCATCACCCATTTCGCCCGGACCGTTGACCACGCAACCCATAATACCAATTTTCAGATGTTTCAGGTGCGAGAAATGGTTCTTGATCTCAAGGGTTGTTTTATGCAGGTCGAACTGGGTACGGCCACAACCGGGACAAGAAATGAACTCCGACTTGGTTATACGCATACGGGTTGCCTGAAGAATGGCAAAACTGGTATTCTTTAAATCGGAATAGAAAATATAGTCGTTGTCGTTGGTGAGCAATATGCCATCGCCATAGCCGTCGATAAACAAACCTCCAAAATCGGTTGCTGCTTTTAACTGCAAATCGAGCAGGTTTCTCTCGTTGTAGTTGCCGCACAAAACGACCGACAAACGGCAAACAATCGACTCCATCAGCATAAAGAAGGCCCGCATGTCGGCATACCGGTTGGCATTCTCCGATTCGAGCAGGATAACAGCCTTCCGCTCAACCTTCAGTTTTTGAACAATCTCGGGGTTTTCCTTGCGGAATTCAACAAACTCGGTCCGGGTCATACGGATAAACCGGTGGCTGCTCTGATATATATCATTGTATAGATAATCTTCCAGCGAAAGAATCGGGAATTTCTTCCCCAGCCGGTTGATGATGTGCCTTTCGTCGTAATAATAATCGGGTTCCAGTTTCCCGTTCAGGTTCGATACTTCGAGGATTTCATTTCCATTGAGCGAAGCAATTACCACCGGCGGACGGCGGTTTCCAATTTTTCGCACCGGACGTCCATACCGGCGTTCAAATTCAAACGGGTTGGTTTGCGCAAAAACAGGGGCTTCGATACGGGCATGACCGCGACGGCGGGTAACCACATCGACCAGCTTTTTTGCAAACGGAATTTCATTCTCGGGCTTTTCGGTAAGCGAAACACGAATGGTGTCGCCAATACCATCGATGAGCAGGGTACCAATACCTACTGCCGAACGGATACGCCCGTCCTCGCCTTCACCCGCTTCGGTAACGCCAATATGGAACGGATAATTCATATCCTCGAGGCGCATCTTGTAATTCATCAGCCGCACGGTATAAACCAGCATACGGGTATTCCACGATTTGATGGAGATGACAATTTTATGAAAATCGTTCTTTTTACAGATACGGAGGAATTCCATCACCGATTCAACAATTCCTGCCGGGGTATCGCCATAACGGCTCATGATCCGGTCGGAAAGCGAGCCCTGATTGGCGCCAATGCGGATGGCAGTATCGTATTCCTTACAAACATTGAGAAACGGAGTGAGTGTCTCTTCCAGTTTTTCCAGTTCTTCCCGATATTCTTCGTCGGTGTAGAGGAAATTCTGGAACTGGGCCCTTTTGTCGTAGAAATTTCCGGGATTGATCCGCACTTTCGAAACATAGCGGGCAGCCACTTCCGCAATTTTGGGATTGAAATGGACATCGGCAATCAGCGGGGTATTGAAACCCATTTCCCGAATTTTATCGCTGATATTTTTGAGATTTTCGGCATCTTTGGTCGATTTCACGGCAATACGCACATAATCGGCGCCAGCCCTGACAATGCGGACAATCTGGTCGACCGTGGCATCGGTATCGAGGGTATCGGTGTCGGTCATCGACTGAAGACGGATCAAATTAAGCCCACCAAGCGGAACACCACCTATGTTCACTTCCAGCGTGTTCTCCCTGCGGTATTCTGTCAGGGTTTTGCAGTAATTAAAGTTACGATCCATCATAGCCATTTCCCAGTTTAAATGAAATAGCAAATTTAAAACATTACCGTCAAATAGAAAACCCTGATTTCAGAATAAGGTGTAAAATCGAAAAATTCTGAAAATTCAGCCTTCGATAAATGAGTCAAAGAGTTCCGGAGAAAGGGTTGCTGGCGGATTGTATGTCCGAAAAAAAATTGTGCATTTCAGTTTGATAAAAGATATCCGGCCATCAACGATTCATATAAAAAGATTTATGGAATTACACAAGAAAAGTCAATTATGATCATATATATCCCCAAACGTCGATTCAATATAAATGATATGAAATATCTTTCCATCCAGAATGCCCAAAAAAGGGAGCTTACTTCCTGTGGCTCGGAATGCTGTTAAATAATTAACGTCAGGCGTTATAAATGCAGGAGTTTGAGGTTTAATCTGATCAATAGGTATGTGCTCTGTTCCAAAACTATGTCTATTGGATTTTCTTATTTCAGCCCAACCTAATTCAGACAATTTTTGTAACCTTTCTAAAAATCTAAAGAAGAATTCATGATCCTTACAGTCCTTTATTGAATACATTTGCAAATACTTAAAACAAAAAATGGGATATTCAACCCCACTTAAGTTATCTTCTCTAATCTTTATTTCTTTAGAAGGCTTCTTTATTGGCATAACCTATACTATTCTTGTCTTAAAGAATTCTGTCATTTTATCTTTCAAAATCTTTTCGCCTATAGGGGTATTCTTCCAAGGGTCTTCTTCATGTGTCAAATTCATTAATCCGATTGCAGAAAATTCGCCATAAACTGAAAAAACTTCATCAAATAGTTTCTCTTCCTTTTCTTCTAAAACGATAACCTCACCTACAGGTTCTATTCCTTTGTTACCATTTGCTTTATACCTATAATAAACTTCCGGAAGAACAGGACCATATTGCCAAGCGAAAATATCATCATCAAATAGAGGTGTATCAAATACAGCTAAATGAAAGCCTTGCATATAATATAACAATTTCTGAAGCTTCAGGTTAGATATAAGTTCACCACCATCACTTTGTGCCCCCTTTTGGAGTATTTTATTTGCTATATCAAATGAATTATATACCATCCAATTTTAATTTAAGCAGTTATACAAAGCTACAATCGACCCTAATCAAGAAATATGACAAAAATCATATTTTATAATTCCATTCAAATTTAATCCTCAATAATTCAATTATTTGACAATAATATACAAGCGAACAAAGTGATTAAACATAGAATTCTCTAATTTAGCAAAAAATCAAAATATTTTAACGTTAGAACAGCCGGAATTAAACAGACACAGCCCCGGAATTTGTTTCTCCCGGGGCTGTATAAATCCAGCTTTTTCAAGCTTTCTTTTCCTCCCCCTATATTTTACTTCGTATGAATGGGCATAAAACCAATGGCCTCTCCCCCTCCTGGAGCTAGTTTTAAAGTGAACGGATCGGTCGAACGTACCTCTTTCTTTTCAATGGAGATATCGGTTGGGTTGGCTTTCCAATTGGCTTTTGAACCATCCTTATAAATTGAAGCCTCGTAAGTCACGCCCGGATCGAGAAACGACAAATCGATGGTCAGTTCCCGTGCATTCTCGTCGGTAATGCCACCCAGATACCAGCTATCAGAGTTTCGGTCTTTCCGTACCGTAACAATATAATCTCCAATTTTGGAATCGACTACCCTGGTTACATCCCAATCGGTCGGAACCGATTCAATAAATTTCAGTGCGGGATTGCCTTCATAATTTTCAGGCAAATCGCAGGCCATCTGCAACGGACTATACAGCACCACATACAATGCCAGCTGATGGGCAAGTGTGGTTTGCACCCGCGTATTGGGTTTTACTGCATTTTTAAAATTGAAAATTCCGGGAGTATAATCCATTGGCCCGGCCAATCCACGGGTAAACGGAATGATGGTGGTATGTTCGGTTGGATTTCCACCGTCGTCGGACCATGCATTGTATTCCTGTCCACGCATTCCTTCTCCGGTCATTAAATTGGGCCAGGTACGGCGCAACCCGGTAGGCATCACCGGCTCGTGATTATCGATCATAATATGGTATTTGGCAGCCGTCTCAACTACCTTCCGGTAGTGGCGAACCCCATACTGGCTACTATGCCTCTCTTTTCCGTCGAGCCGCGGGCTTACATAACCTGTTTTTACACAATTAACCCCAAGCTTTTCATACATTTTAAAGCCACCATCCATTTGCTTTTCATAGTTGATGGTAGCCCCTCCGGTTTCGTTGTGACCAATTAGTTTAACCCCTTTTGATACAGCATATTTGGTAATCTTTTCAATGTCGAAATCAGGATACGGTTTGGTAAAGCTGAATTTATCACCCTCTTTGGTCCAATCGTTTTCCCAGCCAACATTCCAGCCCTCGACCAGCACCCCGCTAAAACCGTGTTTCGCTGCAAAATCGATGTACCGCATGGTATTTTCGGTAGTGGCGCCATGCTTGGGACCATTGAACCACGTGTATTTTTCCATGTGCATCCCCCACCAGATACCAATATAACGACCCGGTTTGATCCACGAAGTATCTTTAATTTTGCAGGGATCGTTCAGGTTCAGCTCCAGATAAGAGGTAATCAGATCGCCCGGTTTTTCAGCAATGATCACCATCCTCCAGGGTGACTGGAACGGCGTTTTAGCAAAAACTTTCTCTCCGGTCGACCACGGCGTAAGGTCACACTTCAAAGTTGTTCCGTGCGAACAATACAAATTCATGGCGGCATAATCGGTCAGATTGGCTTCATGAATCGTCAAGTATTTTCCACTTTTAGCTTCTAATGTAAGCGGTACCGATACCGTATCACCCATCTCATTCACCGGTGAAAAATGGGTCTTATTTTCGTAATAAACCCCTTTGTAAGCAGTTGTCCACCAAGCATTGTCGGCCGCCGGCAGCGAAAACTCGGTCAATTCATCCATAATCACAAAAGAATCGATTTTAGCCTGTTGCGGAATCTGGTACCGAAAGCCAAACCCATCGTTATAGACCCGGAACACCAGATTGAGTTCCCTTTTTAATCCACTTTTCTCTTTCAGAAAAAGAGTTATTTCTTCAAAACGGTTCTCAATCAGCCGTTTTTCTCCCCAGGGCTGTTCCCATGTCTCATTGAACGAACGGGTTTCATTTTTTACCAGTTCCATTTTGTTGCCCAAGACCGTTCCGTCTTTTAGCTTGAAACCCAATTTTGAAGAATTGATGATTTCGACATTCTCCTTCCGTACCGCATAAAACAACTCTCCTTTTTCCAGACCAACCGAAACATTGACCTTCCCATCGGGAGAATGCACCTGATATATTTCTTCTTTCTTCGCTGAGCAGGCTTCCAGCAAGGACAGGATAAGCGCTGCCAAAACGATATTTGCGTAGAATTTTTTCATTTCTCTATTTTTTCTTCAGAATTAAATATTCAAAGGGCTCCATCGTCAAACTCTCCGAAAGATGAAATTCAGAAAGATCGAACGTATTGACCCAATCGGTATTTTTCAAATCGCTGGCCAGGGTCAAAGCCGATTCTGCATTACGGGTATTGACCAGCACCAGCAACTGTACATCGTTGAGCGTATGAGTAAAAGCAATCACATCCTTTGTGGTATAAGTTTTCAGTGTACCGGTAATTAAGGTTGAATAATCCTTCCGAACTTTCATGATCTTCTTATACTGAGCGAAGATATCCTGACCGGAAGACCAATCGACCGGATTCAGTGTAAAAAATGAGATGGTAGAAGCATAACCTACTTCCTGACCGGCACAAATCAACGGGACACCGCCCATAAATGTTGTTGCAACAGATGCAGCCACAGCGCCGCGGTTGTTCACAAACTGAGTGGCAGGCGAACCATCCCAAGCATACACATCGTGATTGGTAATGTACCGGAGCTTGGTTGTGCCCGAAGGGATTGTGTTCATTTCGTTGTTATGAACCGACAGCAAGGTGGTGGCAGATGTTCCGTTGCGAAATATATCCTGAATTTTGGATTTGAAATCCCAACTATAATTCATCTGAAAACCAGCCGTAAGACTTTCCTTTTTCCCGCTTTCAGCCAGAAGGATCAGACTTCGGTCCGGAATGGCCTTTAGCGAATCGATAGCCTGCTTCCAAAAATCGAAGGGAACAAAATCAACCGCATCGCAGCGAAAGCCATCAACGTTATACTCCGAGATCCAGTATTTCATCGATTTGATCATTTCCTGCCGCATTGATTGATTGTCGTAATTGAGTTCAGCCACATCGGTCCAGGTTGTACCCGGCGGACTAACGATGTTCCCATCGGAATCTTTTACATACCAGGAATCATTGCTGATCCAATCGTTGTCCCACGAGGTGTGGTTGGCAACCCAGTCGAGGATCACCGCCATTTCAAGCTGATGCGCCTTTTTTATCAAAGCTTTCAGGTCGTCTTCAGTTCCAAAATCAGGATTCACCGACAAATAGTCACGTACACAATAGGGCGAACCAACCCCCTTCAATTCCCCTTTGGGATAAACAGGCATCAGCCAGATCACATTTACGCCCAGCGCCTTGATCGAATCGAGACGGGAAGTTACGTTCTCAAAGGTTCCGTCGGGGCCAAAAGCATTCATATTTACCTCGTAAATAACCATTTCGGACAACGACGGAACTTTATCAAACGGAACAACGGTCTCACCATCACCATCTGAACCACCAGGAACATCCGGAGTATCTATTGCACACGAAACCAATCCGGAAAAACAAAACAACACGATCAAGACAAACTCGACACAACGATGAACCCTTATTTTCTGTCCCAGTATTTTCATTACAACTTCCTAATTATTCGTTCGTTTTTAGACTATCGATGATCTGAACGGCCTTATCGGTTTGAAGCGACACCCAATAATAGAATGATTGATCGAGATGCTTCTGATTTTCAGAATTGGCTGCATTACTCTTTCTCAAATTGTATAGATCGTAAATCTTTTCAAGCTCGATATTGCTATACGAAACACCGGTAAAATCCTGAACAACTTGCAGCAACGTAAAGCCCATTTCCTGTGTTGGTTCAATCATGGTTCCCTCGCCGTAATCATTCCAGGTAATAAGCTGAACATATTTCACACCCGCTTTTTTTGCTATTTCCAGGTTTTGCCTGAAAGTCTCCCCGTTATTCATCGCAATACTCCATGAAAAGCCATCACCCCAGCCTCCCTCCTTATAAAAGTCGTAGAAGCCGGGGTAGGCTCCCCCCACATACACATTAAATCGGCTCATGTTTCCATATTTATTATCGAGCGAGCTGTTATCGACCCAAATGTACTCTCCGGAAGCCGTGTTGCCGGCTTTACCCGAAGCGCCATTCAATGTCAGAAAGCAGGGTTGAGTCGTGAGAGAACTAAAAATTTCTGTCCAATCGGAAGGCAGAGTAAATTCTTCGGGGCCAAACACCAACAGCAACGGTTTTCCGTCCACCTTCATGTAACGTGGATTGCTGAAATAATTTTGCTCAATATACTGCATATCAGCCTGAGCCACCCCAATCCGATCGAGTGACGCATCGTTTTGGAGCACCTCGGGAACGGTACGATCTTCGTATACTATCGCGAATTTTAAACCTATCTTATCGAGCGCGTTTATGATTGCTTCGGAGTTTGTACGGTTGCCCTTGTAGTCGTTCCAGTCGGTTGAACCATACCAGTCGATCAAAACGCCATCGATCCCACAATATTTCATCAGCAATAGCTGATATTCAATCATGTCGGGATCTCCAGAGGCATACGGGCCGGTAAGAGGATAAAAGTGAGAAGCGATTTCTCGCTTCCCAGCATTATCCATCCTATCCGGGTTTTTTGTATTCATGGTCCAGTGCATCCCCCATTTTCCAGTCCCAGTTGTTTCCTTGCTTTCGAACCAGGGCATCATATGTGCCCATATTTCGATGGAATTTGATTTTGAAACTGCCACCGGACCATATTCAACCACGCTGAAACGGCCAGGTTGATCGGGTTCATTCGTATCGCACGAACCGCTCAACAAGCCAATTGCCAGACAGGCTGCTACAAAAACCACTTTCCCCCCTTCTCTAATCATAAACCTTTGAAATATCAATAGCCAGGATTTTGAACCAAATTACTGTTCATATCCATTGCATATTTTGGAATCGGGAAAATCAGACGATAATCATCGTCGGTACTGGTTTTAACCCAGTTTGGCTTCAGGAAGGTCCCCATCCGAATGTTGGCTGTACGGCGAAGCCCTTCAAAGCAAAATTCCCTCAACAATTCATCATCCAAAAAGTCCAACGTTACATCAGCCGGAGTATCGAGGCCGGCACGGGTGCGAACCTGTGCAACCAGGGGCCTTGCCAAAGCAGGCGATCCCAGGCGGATATAACATTCGGCTTTCATCATCAAAATTTCGGCATAACGCATTACGACCAAATCGTGATCCTGTTCCCAGGTCTGACCTTCTTTTACTTCATATTTCACACAACGTACACCTTCATTTTGTTCGGCATTAAAGAAATTGGCAATATCTTCGGTATAAGAAAGGGCATTCCCATTGTCCATCAAAATAACAGAGCCTGTAGCTTTACTAATCTGATCGCCGGCAAAGAACTCTTTTTTGCGGACATCTTTATCATCGAACATGGAATACACGCCCGGTTGTGCGCAAATACCATTGACACAATCGGTAAATGTGGATGAAGCAGAAACTGCCTGTTTTTGTTTGTAGTGCAACGAAAGGGCAATGAGGTAATTCCCCACGGTTCCCTGCTTGGTGTAATCATACGGTATTGCAAAAATAATCTCGGACGACACTTCATTCTCCGTCAAGAAATTGGTAAAATAGTTGCTTTCGAGTGTATAACCTGAAACTTTATCACAGGCATCGATGCAATCCTGCCAGCGTGCCTTTCCAATGTAGACTTCGGAGTTCAGGTACAAACGGGCAAGCAATGTATTGGCCACATTTTGGGTAAAACGGCCATAAATGATCTCACTGGGAAGCAAATCCAAAATATCGAGGAGTTCCGATTCAACAAAGGCATACACCTCGGCACGGGTTGAATTTTTCGGTAGCGAAGTATCCTCAAAATTGGTAATCAACGGAACATTTCCAAACATATCGAGGAGTATGTAGTAGTAATAGGCCCTGATTCCTCGCAATTCGGCATAAACAGTTGCCTTCTCTTCATCAGAGAGAGTCGATTGTTTTACCTGATAAATAACGGCATTAACCTTACTAATCCCTTCATAGCAGTATCTCCACGAGCTAAGCATAAGCATGTTGTCACTTTTCCAGGTATGCATTTCCGCATCCTGATATCTTCCGCCGTCGTACCAGTCGCTTCCCCGGGTAGGGATGCACGCTTCGTCCGAAGTGGTTTCGTTGCAGAAGAAAAGAAATTCGCTGGTAGGATACGAAATGGTGATGCCATCGCTAAATCCCCTCAGACTGGCATAGGCGCTCCCAACAATGGTTTCAATCTCTGTGGCAGTCTTTCCGTAATCGGACGAGCTGACCTTGTCGTATAATTTTTCGCTCAGATCGGTACAAGCACTCAGGGCAAGTACCATCGTCAATGTTGCTATCGTTGTCTTTATTTTTCTCATGGTAATTAATCCTAAATGATTAGAATGAAACATTTATTCCAAATGAAAAGGTTCTTGGGCGCGGATAAGCATTGAACCAATCCATTCCCGGGGTATCCAATCCATCTATACTTACTTCAGGATCAACTCCTGTATAGTTTGTAAATACAAACAGGTTCTCTCCGGTGACATAAAATCTTACTTTCTCCAAACCGATTTTGGGTGCTTTTAAGGTATAACCCAGCGAAACGCTTTGAATCCTCAGGAAAGAAGCATCTTCAACCCAATAACTTGAATAGGTCATCGAGGAAGTAATCCCCGTTTTATAGATCAAATCGGTGGTATTATTGGTTGGCAACCGTTTGGGATTGCTTAACTCCATTGCCGTACAGTTCAACACTTTCTGCCCCAGCATTCCATAGGTTGAAATCTCGAGATCGATGTTCTTATACGAAAGATTCGTACCAAAGCCAAAACTCAACTTGGGCTGTACATCTCCCAAAACCTGATTGGCCCCATTGTCGGCAAGGATGAATTTTCCCAACGAATCGAGCCCGGTACATTTAGGACCGACAAAGGTACCAACCGCATATCCTGTTTTGATAACCTGTGAAAATTTTCCCGACATTCCGGTCAACCCATGTAAGGAACCACTGTTGATTGAGTCGCATTCATAGGTCTGATTCGATAATTTTTCAACCTTCTGGATATTTTTTGCCAATGTAAGGTTCACATCCCAGTTAAAACCACCCTTGTTGATCAGGTTGGCATTCAGCGACAATTCAATTCCCTTGTTGCTGAGGTCGCCTACGTTGGCCAACATGGTTCCAACCAGATAAGGCGGTTGAGGTACAGCATACGTATAAAGCAAGTCACTGGTTTTCTTTTGGTAAACTTCCAATGTACCATTCACCCTGCCAACGACTGAAAAGTCAAGGCCAACATTGAGCTGAGCCGTTGATTCCCATTTCAAATCCGGGTTTGAATTCTGGGTAGGCCCATAGGATTGTTTCCAGGTTTGGGTGTTCCCATCGTAATACGTTGCGGAACCGGTTCCGAGAATATCGAGCGATTTGTATTCACCAACACCATCCTGGTTACCGGTAACACCATATCCGGCACGAAGTTTCAGGTTATTAAGCCAGCCCCGTGTCCCCTCCATAAACGATTCATCGCTTACACGCCAGGCAAAAGAAGCCGACGGGAAAAGACCCCATTTATGGTTGGCCCCAAAACGGGAGGAACCATCGCGTCGCAATGTCGCGGTAAACATGTATTTTTCTTTAAAGTTGTAATTCGCACGGCCATAGAAAGAGATCAGTTTAGCTTCTCCCTTGTAGGAATAAACATCGCTGGCGCTGTAATCGATTCCGGCTGCAAGGTTGTTGTATTCAAACAAATCGGTATCGAAACCTTTGCGCTGGGCGCCATAACCTTCGTAAGTATTATCCAGGTAGGAATATCCTGCCATCAGGTTGATCTTATTATCTTCGTTGAACTTTTTGTCATAGGTTAAATAAGTTTCCAATTGCATGGTGGTATAATCGGCCAGTGTGCGCTGTCCAAAACCTTTGTCGGAAGCCCCCATCACCGAATAGGACGGATTATAAAGACGGGTTTGCAGTGAATTGTATTCATACGAACCGTTGGCATAAGCTTTCAACCCTTTGATAATTTCAAGTTCAATTTTCCCATACCCCAATACACGGTGCCGTGTGTTGTCGGCTGTACGGTTGGTATTAATTTCTACCGGGTTGTCGTACTTGGTCCCGCCAATTTTGGTAAAACTGCCGTCGGGATTGTAAACCGGAATAACCGGGCTCAGGTTAAGCATTCGCTCATAGATAAGGTCATTCAACGGGTGCCATGTGTCCACATTGGCATTTAATCCAACTTCCATCTTCAGTTTGTCCTTCAAACCATATTGGAAACCGGAGATGCTGGCGCCCAAACGGTCGAGGCTGGTACGCTTGATTACTCCTTCGTTGTATAAATAATTTGCCGACACCCTGAATCCGTTCTTTTCGCCCGAATTGCTGAAAAGTACCGAATGAGAATGGGATACAGCGGTTTGTTCCAGTTCTTTCTGCCAGTCGGTATTACCACCGTAATCGACTGCACTGGTTACCTCTTTCTCACGAACATATTGCCTCCACTGGTTAGCCGAAAGCATATCGAGGTTTTTCAAAACCGATCCGACAGCCACATAACCCTGGTATTGCATCACTTTCCCTTTATTGGAACGATTGGTGGTTACAATAATTACCCCATTAGCTCCGCGTGATCCGTAGATTGCGGAAGCAGAAGCATCCTTCAGCACATCCATCGATACAATTTCAGATGGATTGACGGTATTGATATCGACACCTGCAATTCCGTCGACAACAATAAGCGGCCCGTTACTTGCCGTTAACGAGGTGCCGCCACGAAGACGCAACGATGCCCCACTGGCCGGATCGCCGGAACCTTGTATTACGGTCAGACCGGCAACTTTACCCTGAAGGAGCTGCTCTGAGGAAGAGATAACTCCCTTTTTCATTTCTTCTGTTCCAACGGAAGCAATTGCCCCGGTCAAATCGGATTTTCGCATGGTGCCATAACCAACACCAACCACGACGGTCTCACCCAGTGTAACAAAACTTTCCTGAAGGATCACCTTCACATTCTCTTCATTGGCCACAACAGAACTATTTTTATAACCAACAAAAGAAATATCGAGAGTACTGCCTTTGGCGCAGGATATCTGGAATTTACCATCCACATCGGTCACAACACCGGTTGTGGTTCCGTGCACAATAATTGTTGCCCCGGGCAGTGGGTTTTCGGATTGATCAACCACAACACCACTCACCTTAATGGATGCGGTTTTTTGTGCATAACTATTTACATTCAGGAAGATTAAGCCGACAAACAGCATCACAGCCTGAATGATGAATATTGGTATATATTTATTTTTCTTCATAATCGGTTGAATTTCTTAGTCGTTTAATTGGACAAGCGGTATGTCGGTTTGAGAAAGCACCTTACCAGTTGTACTATTCTTTATCACCACATTGATTTTTTCAAGGCTAACGGTATCTTTTAGTTGGTCGGCAAGATTAATATAGGCAATCATCTCTGTGGTATTTCCCTCAAAATCACCGGCAATTGTTATCGAACCGGCTGTGATGGTATAACTCAGCTTCGTAACATTGCTTTCGTTATTATCCCTGATGATGCAGAAAATATCCTTCCGACTCACTTTCTGAGGAAAGAAAGTCAAGGTTGGAGTTACTTCTTCCACCTTTTCGGGGGCAGCAATGTAAAAGTCGGCACAATTCACGCCTTTCCCCTGGTAAGCCCATGTTTTATCCGCAAAAACCATGTTGATGCCGGTAACCGTATAATTGGAAGCGAGGCCAAAGTAATCGTTGATAATGATATCTTTCCGGTAAATTCCGTTTCCCAGATTGGTCAACTGTGTTTTGCTCAGATTATCGGTATTATTCATCACCTGAACGTCCCAACCATTTACCCCTCCATGCATGCGAACATCGGACGCTTTGGCAAGTTCTCCCTGTTTGGGAGTTGCTTCGCAGCCCGACCATGTATGGTTGGCATTGATCAAAATCGACAACGGACGATCCTGCGTAAACTGCTTCGGGTAATAATCAATAATGGCCTCATCAGCCTTAATCGTAGCCAAGCTATAAATGGTGATGGCATTCCCCTGGTCGGGAGCAAAAGCACTGGTAATTTTGGTGCCGGCATAATTTTGCAACTGACCATAAAAAGCTGAAATCTGATCAGCTGGCAGATTGTATAATTCGGTCGGCTTGAGATCCCATCTCCAAATGTTTCCACTCACATGGGCCAGTTTGGTTTTAGCCGATGGGTTTGCCCAATTTTCGTCGGGGTTGTTGGGATACCATGTCCACACGCGAACTCCTTCGCTTTCAGCGACTCCATCCAGAACCGTTCCAGTCACATCAAAAAAGATTGAAACCTGTTCGTCGGCAACAAAAACCGCAGGCTGAGTCCATATCTCGGCGATGGTGCCCTGGGCCATCAGCCATACCGGAGCCAGAAGGGCAATGAATATTGTATATACTATTTTTCTCATTTCCGTACAGTTTAGATTTTTGCTTTCACCGAATATTCATAATCAACAAAAGAGACTCCATTCGATTCCCTGATCAGGTCGAAAGTCATCGTCTTTCTTGTCCCCGGTAATGCCGATAAGGAAAGTTCATCGACCAGCGTAGTTTTTGCCTCATCGGAATAAAGCTCAATAACAAGGGCCGATCCGTCCGTATTGGGATAAGGGTTGCTCAGTTTCCAATAACCCGATTGCAGGAATAATGCTGGAGAAGTACCACCCACAGCAAAAGTCGTTGGATTATTGTTTTCATCCACATCAAAGGTAATGGTGAATGTTTTGAAGTTTAACTTACTTGTCAGGGTTAGCTGGTTCGGTTTAGCCCCTGCGGCTTTTGCAATGAGGTCAGTCTCTTTTACCGAACTGACGGTCCACGAGCCAGCTATTTTTTCATACACTGTTATTGGTGCTGTATAGGCGCCATCATCTGTTTTATTACAACTAAAAAATAGTTGGATAAACAGGAGGCATAACAGCAGTAAACCGGTTTTTCTCATATCGAATTTGTTTAGTTAAATTATTTCCTTCGTTCTGCAAAACCCATTTCTGGAATTTCAACTAAACAAATTTACCCAGACCCTTTCCGGCAATGAATTATTTCAGGTGAAATATAGATCCAAAAACGAAACGATAACTCACAAACACAAATAAATCAAATATTTGATGAAAACACCCAAAAGGAAAAATATAGATGAAATATGAACAGATTTAAGTCAAAAATGAAAAACAAGCGCAGAAGCCAGCTAATTAAATTGCCCTTATTTCCATAATTTTCTTATCAAAAGAATCGCGGTCAACAATTGTCTTGTTCTTGATTTTTGTTTTGTAGGTATAAATGGTGTTAACCGAATAGTTGAGGAATTTGGCTATTTTTTCGTTGTCGGTAATGCCCAGCCTGATGAGGGCAAATATCCGCAGGTCGCTTGTCAGCAACTCGCCATTGGCTGGTATGATGCGATCCTCTTCCCTGAACAATTTGTTAAACTCGGGTACAAAGTTGGGGAACAACTTCAGGAATATCTTATCGAAGTTGGTAAAAAGGTTTTCACGCTCCTTCTTCAAATCGGCGTTTTTGATAATGCTGTCGAGGTCGTTGTATTGTTTGGCAATGAGTTTCCGGTGAATCGACTTCTGAAAAGCTTCCATCTTGTCGATGTACTCCGAATTGATATTGAAAAAATAACCAATGTACTCTTCTTTGATTTTGTTCGCTTCAACCAGGTGATTGTTAATCTCATTCAGATTATTGTTGGTAGACTGCAAAATTTGCTTCACTTTGGTCAGCTTCCGGTTCTGAAAGAAAATAATGACAAAGAAGGAGATCACCATGATCGAAAGCATCGAAAGGATAAACGAATAATTGAGCAATTGTTTTCGCTGTTTCTCAACCGAAGTCAGCCTCACTCCTTCAATAATCGGCAACACCGAACCAACTTCTACTTTTCGGTGACGGGCGTTGTACTCTGTCGCATCAGCCAGCGCAATTTTAATATAATTGTATGCTCTTTTAATATCCCCTTTTTCATAGAGGTGAACTGCCAGATTGCGCAACGCAACCGTCTCTTTGGTCGAAGAAATTATGTCGGCAATAGCTGCATGGATCAGCATATCGATCGATTCATCCTGCCTGCCCAGCAGGGAATAAAGATAACCCAAACTGGAAGTTGCAATGGCATAGGTGTGATCGGAGATGTCGAACTTTGAGATCAGAAAATTAAACGCATCGGCGGAACCTTCCAGATCGCCTGTTTTCATTCTTCTCAATCCCATGGCGGCCCAATATTCGCTGGAACTCGAATCCATCAGAAGAATGGCGGAGTCGAGATAACAGGTTCCGGTTTTTCGGTAATTGGCTGCAAAAAAGTCGTCGCTGTCGTAATCGGCCAAATCGTAATAGGTGCGTGCAAAAACGTTGAAATACTCTTTCCGGATATTTTCAGGCAACTGCACACTCCGGATACTTTTCAACGTATCGATAGCCTCCTTAAAAAGTCCGGACGAAAGAAGCGAAAACCCCATTTTTACTTTCGACAGATAGATTTTATCGGGAATGCCCAGCTTTACCGCAAGTGCATTCACTTTCGACACATATTTAAAAGCCGAATCGTACGAGAATGATTCATACTCATCGAGCAACTGGTTACATAAATCGTAGGCTTTGACGGTTTGACCTGCAATTTCAGCATTGTTCAAATCGGCTGTTAATTTTTGAATGCGAAGCTCTTTTGTTGACAGATACTCCTGTTTTTTCAAAAGGTGATCATCCAATTCCTTTAAAAGCTTATCGGTTTCGTTGCTCGAAAAAAGAGAGACCGATGCAATCATAAAAGAAAAAAGAATCAGAATTTTACGGCAGATTTCCAGCTTCATAAACCGACTTTCCTATTAGAATCATTCTTCAAATGTAACATTAAAAATTCGTTTTTGAAGTAGCCATCAGGAACATAAATCTTTCTTCATCGAATGAACGCCGATGGCCTCGAAGCACAAGTTCCCATTCATCAAAGGAATAAACCGGTGAAATATTGAAAAAAAAACATGTAAACTTCTACGATCTCACTTCCTGTTCTATATCCACAAATTGAGGTCAATCACTCAATAAAATTGAAAAAAGTTCAAAGATATTTGAAAATATTATGGGTGAAAAAATAAAAAAACACTACACAATTTTTTTAATCATAACACTGATTATCAGAACAAATAATACAATCCCAATTAACATAAAAAACAAAATAGAAGTCTATTTTTTTCCTTACTTAATATTAGACTTCAACGCTAAAGTCATATATTACATAAATGTAAAAACAAAAGATACTCTTCTGTAAAATGAACAGAATAACAAGAATAATAAAAACTTTCAAAAAGAAAGAAATTCAAGTTGTGGAAAGGCATATTTCTTCTTCCTCTAAATCAGGGAAAAAGCATCTTTTATTTAAATTATTGAGAGATGGGAATAAAAAAAATGAGGAGGAGCTATCGAAAGCAATTTTTGGGAAAGTGTCGCCAACAAATCTAAAGAAGCTGGAAGATCGGTTGCTGCTCGACATTGAAGATGCCATACTCCTTAACTATGGCAAATTTAAAACCAGCACAAATTACGATCTGGATAAATCAAATACCATCACTCAACTATTGCTGGCACAATACTACCTCCAGAATGGGCTATACCCCGAAGCTTACAAGAAAATGAGAAAATCGAAAAAAATAATCGACCATCATAATTTTATCTTCTTGGAAAGTATTTATTACCAGCTATATTGCGATTATCTGTCCTGCACAGGCAATAAAGAGATCGAAAAAAACCTGATTGATTCACTCCGTGTATTATCTGAGCTTCAGTTCATTCAAAGTATCCGGCTAAACGGACTGAAACCCCGGTCAACCGACCTGATGATCGAAAACAACCTTTTACCGGTAATCAACAACGATACCCGGCAAGGAGATTATACCAAATGCCTTACAAAACTCACCCAGTTAAAACATCTGATTGACACCGGTAAAACCGAAAAAGCAAATACCATTTACAATTCAATGATCACAGATTCCGAATGCTGGCTCGACAAAATTCCAACGGAGATGTATGTCGAGATTCTTCTTCAAAAGGTTAAGATCAATATTGCTGACGGAGCATTTAAAGAAAACCTGACCCTGATCGATCACATCAAAAATCTGGATATCAACTCAAAGAACAGTTTTTACGAATATCTTCGCCTACGCTTTATAAACTATTTCGCATTAGGTCTTTACGATGTATGCAAAAATATTTCCTTTTTCTTTTTTTCCGATAAGAAAGAAAAAGGAAACATTAGTGAAAGTATTACCTCTCAATGGTTTTATTTTAACATCTGCCTTGCTTTTATCAAAGAGCAATACACCACTGCTTTAAAGATGATCTTACAATTTCCAAGATTCACTGGAACCAACAACATCCTTCACATCAACATCCGGATTATCGAAATCTATCTCTCGCTCATCGAAAACAGAAACCATTCTGTTGACTCAAAAATCCAATCGGTTAAGCAAATCGTAACCCAAACCGAAATGGCCCGAAAGAACCGTTATGGGTACCTGATCGACAAACTGGAAAACTATAAAGAAGAGAACCATAGCTTCTCCCTCACGGCCGAGAGGAACAAAACATCAACAATTAATAAAGCCCAAGATGGTGTTCCAAAACAAGATTTTCTGGGAATGGAACTGATCCCATTCGAAATGTTTGAGGCTGTAATGAAATCCAAAATTAAAAGAATGCAAGCCACCTATTAACCAATGATTTTTAAGACCCTTGACATATTAACCACCAAAATGGGCGAATTCATCAACCACAAGTTCAACTCCGATGAAAAGATTTTAGTGCTTTCGAGCCCGGCTGAGGCAAACGAACAAAACAACACATCGGTAATCAATAAGATGTTGCTGACCCTCGTCAATGTTGAACGGGAAACGATTATGGGGATCAATTTCAAATCGCAAAGTGTGGGCAATACTTATTATACAAGCCGTCCTCCGTTAAGCCTGAACCTTTATGTGTTGGTATCGGCCAGTTTTGTTGAAAAGAACTACCCCGAATCGTTGAAATACTTATCGGCAGCCCTTGAATTCTTTCAGGCAAACGACTTGATTACCAAAGAAAATACACCTGGATTGGATCATTCAATTGCACAAATCCATCTCGAATTTGTCAATTTGAGTATCCATGAACTCAGCAACTTATGGAGCATATTGGGAAGCAAATACCTGCCATCCTTTCTAATGAAAGTACGAATGCTCACCATCGATGGAAGTGAAATTAGTACCGTAGGAATTTCAACCGAAAAAATCAAAACGAACTTCTGATATGCAAAACTACTTTCCGCTCATCGAATTCAACATCGATCACGACTTTTTCGAAGGGGGAAAATGTCTCGATACCGAAATGATTTTCGCCCGTAACGAGGCCCGGCTGAAAAACAATTTCAATTTTTTCCTGCGAAGAAATGCGCCCGGTCAATATGTCGTCTATATTGAACAAAACGAGAATTTTGAAGAACGTTCCAGACTGTTGGAGAAAGATTTAAAAGAGGATGCCCGCCTGATTGAGTTCCTGCTGATTGTCACAAACCGCCACTTCTTCTCGTACACCGCAAATGCTGAAGCTCTTGCAGGAGGCAAAATCTTCGATCTGTTCGTTCCGATGGAAACCGGGAGCCCCGCTGTATTCAATTTTTCGGAAGAACAGGAACAATGCGGTGATGCATCGCTCAACGAACTGGTTGCCCGCAAATATCCGTCGGCACTGGCTTGTATTACTTTCCATTTCCCTGAAGGACCCAATGACACGATTTATTCAATGGTTAAAAACAAGCAGACTCTTCATGTAACCTGTTTGTTCGAGGCTAAATCGGCTTATTGGAAGTATTTCTTTATTCCAAGGGCACCCAAAGAACAAAAAATTTACGTCACCGAGACGAATCATCGGGTTGAGTTTTCAGCGATCGAATGGTCAAAAATGGGGAAAGATCTTCCGGTAGGGATCTCCTACTCTACCGAAGAGATTAAACTTTCAGAAAGATATCCCTTTACCCTACAGTTATGGGAAAAACACCATAATGGCCAGAGTTTGCTGATTAACCGGCTATCGTTTCCCGATTCAGCCAACCCGGCCAATTTTTCGTACGACGAACAAAAGAGAAATTTCATTTCAATCTATCAATATTTCTAATTAATACCAGAAAGTATGGCATCAATGAAAACGCCTGGCGTTTATATTGTAGAAAAAAGCGCCTTTCCTAATTCAGTAGTAGAGGTTGCCACAGCGGTTCCCGCTTTTATCGGTTACACCGAATGGGCACTCAATGGCAACAAATCTCTTGCAAACAAACCATGGAGGATCTCCTCAATGGCCGAATTCCACACCTATTTTGGTGGTGCTCCTACCCCTCTGTTCGCAATCAGCGAGATTGCAGAGGATTCGACGGATTATCCCGACTTTACTCTTGGCAAGAAAAAATTCAAGCTCAGCCAGGACAAAGGAAAGTATATCCTGTACTATTGTATGCTAATGTTTTATGCCAATGGTGGCGGCCCGTGCTACATCGTTTCAGTCGGAGATTATAATACCGACATCGATGAAGAAAAAATGAAGGCAGGCATCGAAGAGCTGATCAAAGAGCAGGAACCAACAATGGTGGTTGTTCCGGAAACAACCCTGCTGTCCAATATCGATTCCAGTGCCAATGTACAGACTGAGATGCTCAGCCATTGCGGGTACAAAATGCGCAACCGGTTTGCCATTCTCGACATTTGGGAAGGATACCGCGACCGAAAATCACCCGAAGGAGATCGTGTAATTAATTTCAGGGACAAAATCGGCACCAATTTCCTCGACTTTGGAGCCGCTTACTATCCCTGGATCAATTCCTCGATTATTCAGGAAAAAGACCTTCGATACCTGAATATCGCCAACAAGGAAATCCTTCAATCGATCATCAAGCAGGAACTTCTTCCTGACGGGAAAGAGATGGCAGAAGCGAAGAAAGCCGAACTGCAATCGAAAATCGACGAAATTACCAACGAGGATTTGCCCGATGTTGAGAAGAATCTGTTGAATAAAACATTGGCCGTTGTCAGTCCGACTTTCAATGCAATCATCCGATCGATGAAAGACAAACTGAACCTGTTGCCACCGGGAGCCGCCATGGCTGGAATTTACACCATGGTCGACAACACGCGTGGTGTATGGAAAGCCCCGGCCAATGTGAGTATGAGCACGGTTGTATCGCCAACCGTAAATATTACCCACGATGACCAGGAAGAACTGAATGTTCCGCTGAACGGAAAGTCGATCAATGCCATCCGCTCGTTTATTGGAGAAGGGACACTGGTTTGGGGAGCCCGCACCCTCGATGGCAATTCACTCGACTGGCGCTATATTAACGTTCGCCGCACCATGATTATGCTCGAAGAGTCGATCAAAATTGCGTCGAAAGCGTATGTATTTGAGCCCAATGTTGCCAACACCTGGGTTACCATCAAAAGCATGATTTCAAACTTTTTGACTGGAATATGGAAACGGGGTGGCCTTGCCGGTGCATCTCCCGATGACGCTTTTAGTGTTCATATTGGCTTGGGCGACACCATGACCCCGGAAGATATCCTGGAAGGAATTCTCCGCGTCACGGTCTTAGTTGCTATCACAAGGCCGGCTGAATTCATTGAAATCACGTTCCAGCAACAAATGCAAAAATCATAAACATTGAATATTAACCATTAAAAATAAGAATTATGGCAGACGATGGATCAGCTCAGTCAACCAGTGTATGGCCGTTGCCAAAATTTCATTTCCAGGTTGAATGGGATTCAGAGAAAGTATCTTTTCAGGAAGTTTCGGGGCTCGATATCGAAGCCCAACCGATAGAATACCGACACGGAGACAGCCCACAATTTTCGACAATCAAAATGCCCGGGATCCAAAAATCGGGGAATGTCACCATGAAGAAAGGGGTCTTCAAATCGGATAACAAGTTCTTCGCTTGGTTCGCCGAAATCCAAATGAACACAATCAAACGGAAAACAGTCACCATCAAATTGCTCGACGAAAAGCACAACCCGACAATGACGTGGACCTTAACCAATGCCTGGCCCACCAAAATTACGAGTACCGACTTAAAGTCCGATGGCAATGAAGTTGCTGTTGAATCAATTGAAATTGCTCACGAAGGGATAAAGATTGAAAACAAATAGCAGGTAAAACAGGTTGGCGACCTTCAGCCTGATGGTTGCCAACCTTTAATAATTCAGCAACATGGCCGATTCAACTACGACGTATCCACTTCCCGCCTTTCATTTTAAGGTAGTATTTACTTCCGACAGTGGTTCTGTTGATACCAGTTTTCAGGATGTGTCGGGACTTTCATACGAAATGGGAACCGAAGATGTAGAAGAAGGTGGAGAAAGCCGGTATGTGCATAAACTGCCAAAGGCTACCAAACACGGGAACATCGTCTTAAAACGGGCGATTACATCCAATAGCTCGCCGTTGGTAAAATGGTGTATTGCCGTTTTAGAGGGCGACCGATCGGAATTAATTGTCACCACATCCCTGTTAATACACCTGCTCGACGAAAAACACAATCCGGTACGTACCTGGACACTGAACAATGCCTATCCGGTTAAATGGACCGTTGAAGCATTCAATTCAACCAAAAACGAGGTAGCAATCGAAACCATTGAGCTGGCTTACAACACCCTAATCCGATCGAGCTAAATGACAATCGAAGTAAAAGAAATCATTGTGCGGACCACCATGAGCGAGCACAGCAAAGCCCCGGTTTTCGATCCATTTAGTTACAAGAAACTAAAGGACGAAATACTGGGCGAACTCAGGAGAGAACAACGAAAAAGTGAGAAACACAAAAAAGAACGATAATGGGAGAATTGGTCAAATTAAAGATTATTGCCTATACCGACGAAAAATATTCCGCATCGGCAGGCAAGGAATTTAATGCGCTCATTAATCCGGCATCCTATTCGCACTCTTTCGGGATCAACTACAAGGAAAACGAAAGTATGGGCGACTCAAATGGTGCCCAGAAATTCGACAAATACCCTTCGGAGAGCATCAGCTTTAAGATCATCCTCGACGGAACCGGAGTAGTTCCGGTAAGTGGCACCCGCCAAAGTGTGTACAAAATGGTAACTGCCCTTAAAGATACCGTTTACACCTACAACGGAACCATTCATCAACCCAACTTTGTGCAGGTAATCTGGGGAAGTATGCTTTTCAACGGCAGGCTTACCTCGCTCAAAGTCGATTACAACCTTTTCCGCCCCGACGGGATGCCCCTGAGAGCCAATATTGATCTCAACTTCAAAGGATTTACCAGCAACGATCTGAGCACCAAAATGGCGAATGCCCAATCGCCCGACATGTCGCACCTGATCACATTTCTTGCTGGAGACACACTGCCCAACCTTTGCTTCAAGATTTACAAAAACAGCAATTATTGCCTCGAAGTAGCAAAAGCAAATGGATTAAAAAGCTTCAGAAAAATTAAACCGGGAACAAAAATCCTGTTCCCACCAATGATTAATTATGGCCACTAGTCCAGGAACAAATTCATCGCATCTCGTCACCTTTAAGGTCTACAGCGAAGGAAGCCCCGTAGGTGACCAATTTGAGTTCAAATCGATAACGGTTACCAAAGAAGTTAACCGGATTGGGAGCGCTACGCTGGAAATACTGGCAGGAGACATGCCCAACAAAGATTTTCCGGGGAGCAACGACGACACCTTCAAACCCGGCAAATCCATCAAAATTGAAGCTGGATACGATGAAACCAACGAACAGATTTACGAAGGCATCATTGTTTCCCATGGCCTCAGGCTTCCATCGGGTGGCGATAACCTGATGGTGATTGAATGCCGCGACTTCGCCGTAAAATCGACCTACGGAAGGAAAAACGCCATCTACGAAAAGATGAAAGATAATGAGGTGATCCAAAAAGTCGCCGGCAACTATTCCGATCTCACCGTTTCAGTCGATGCCACCACCTATAAACACGAAGAACTCGTACAATATTACAGCACCGACTGGGATTTCATGCTTTCTCGGGCCGAAGTAAACGGACTGATTGCTATTTCAGACGACAAAAAACTATCGGTCATAAAGCCTAAAGTAAGCGAATCGGCTGTGTTAACCGTCACATTTGGGGTCGACATCATTGATTTTGATGGCGAAGTGTCGGTTTACGACCAGTACAGTGCGGTACAGGCGGTAGCCTGGGATGCCGCAACCCAGGCGGTAGTAACCACCAATGGTTCAGCACCAAGCCTCAACGCGCAGGGCAATCTTTCTCAGACCGATCTTTCAGCGGTTATCGGCCCCGACACATTTATCCTCCAATCGGGAGTACAGGCTGAAACTGCCGTGTTGAAAAACTGGGCCGATGCCCTGTTGCTGAAATACGGATTATCGATGTTCCGGGGAAATCTCTCTTTTCAGGGAAGTGCCAAAGCAAAACCGGGGTGCATCATCGAGATTATCGGTTTAGGTGATCGTTTCAACGGAAATGCGTTCATCGGAAAGGTCGTTCACGAAGTATCCGATGGCGATTGGAAAACCACAGTCGGGTTAGGAATAGACCCCGAATTTATTTCCGAACAGGAAAACGTGATCGCACCACCGGCATCGGGGTTGTTGCCAGGGATTGAGGGGCTTCAGATTGGTAAGGTTGTAAAACTTGATGGCGATCCTGCCGGGGAAAACCGGGTTCAGGTAAAAATACCGGTGCTAAACCAAAACCCTTCCACCGTCTGGGCCCGGCTGGCTAATTTCTATGCAACTGCCGGGCAATCGGGAAGCTTTTTCATTCCCGAAGTCGATGACGAAGTAATCCTCGGATTCTTCAACAGCGACCCGCGGCACCCGGTAATACTGGGAAGTTTGTACAGCAGCAAAAACAAACCACCGTATGAGCTAACTGCTAAAAACAACATCAAGGCCATTGTGAGCAAAAGCAAGCTGGTAATTGAACTGGAAGAAGAAAAGAAAGAGATTACCATCAAAACACCGGGGAAAAATCAGATATACATCAGCGACGACCAAAAGACGATCAAGCTCACCGACCAGAATGGGAATACCATTGCCATGGACAGTAATGGAATTAAGATTGACTCGTGCAAAGATGTAACCATCAGCGCCAAAGCCAATGTTAAAATCACGGCCACCTCGAATATTGAAACACAAAGCACCGCCGACACCAAGCTGAAAGGATTGAATATTACCGGCACAGCCGATATCGGGATGACCATGAAAGGAAATGCAACAGCCGAATTTTCGGCTTCGGGACAAACCACTGTAAAAGGTGGAATTGTAATGATAAACTAACACTGTTATGCCACCAGCTGCACGATTAACTGATATGCACACCTGTCCGATGCAGACACCGGCATTTCCGTCGCCAATACCCCACGTGGGAGGACCCGTGGTAGGACCGGGAGCGCCAACAGTACTGATCGGATCTTTACCTGCTGCCGTTGTAGGCGACAGCTGCGTTTGCGTTGGGCCGCCCGACACCATCGCCATGGGCTCGACCACCGTGATGATCTGCGGAAAGCCCGCAGCCCGAATGGGCGATACCACCGCTCATGGCGGATCAATTGTACTTGGATACCCAACTGTATTAATCGGAGGCTAGCTATGGGAACAAAATCGTTTTTGGGAACCGGGTGGTCCTTTCCTCCTACTTTTTCCGGAAAGGGCGATTTTACCGAGCTGGTCGAAGGCGAACAGGATATCGAACAAAGCCTGCGGATTTTGCTGTCGACCGTCCCGGGCGAAAGGGTTCACCGGCCCGAATACGGCTGTGGAATTTATAAAATGGTCTACGAAAAAATGGATTCGAATACCTTGACCCTTTTCAAACACATCATCGAAAAAGCGGTTTTGCTCTTCGAACCAAGAATTACACTCAACGATGTGATGTTCAACTTCGACAAGGAAAAAGAAGGAACCCTGCTGATTGAACTGGTCTACACCGTACGGCTGACCAACTCAAGGAGCAACATGGTTTATCCTTTCTATTTCAGGGAAGGAACAAATCTGAATTTAAATGGCTAGACTGAAGAATAAAGATGGACTCAGCCGTCAGCAGCGGATTAACCAAATTTCGGTTACAAGTGAAATGAAGCTGATGGACGACCGCCTCCCGATCATGGAGCAACGGATGGCCTTCTACTATCAGTTCATCAACTATTACAACCTCCAGAACAAAAAAGAAGGCTCCTTCGATCAGATTATCAGCAACAGCATTTTCCGGGTTACCTCAAACATCCGGCTATTCAATCCTCAAAAAGAGGAGGATGAATTCCTGTCGCTCCTGAACAACAACTTCTACGCCACAAGGATCAAAGAAGAACGGCTGATTGGGCAAATCGTTAAACTGGTTACCCTTTTCGACTCCTGGCTCAGAGTAACCTCCTACTTCAGTATCCACGATTATGAGCTCACCCTTCACCACGACCTCGTTAACCAGGTGGTTGTGAATCTCAGCCGAACCACCTCACAGCTTTTTTCCCACATCGGAAAGAACTTCAAAAAGTTTACCCTTCCGGAGTTGAGTACCATTTGGGAAACCGAGAAACGCCATAGCGACCTGGACAACCCGCTGCGGTTCTACAAGTCGGCTTTTTACAAATTCCTCAATTCGATCCTGTTCCTGCAAAAGAATATTTCCCTCTATGAAAAAGAAGTTTATACTTCGGGTTACATCGACCCGGCCATTGCCGTTATGATCGCGTTCCTGCAAAACCACAACAAAATCATCAACCAGTTTAACGACCGATGGAAAGGATACTGCCAGTTCTACCTCGATAAAATATTAAAAGCCCGGCCTTCGCAGGCAATACCCGACAGCACGGTTCTTCAAATCAAAAAGAATGTTGAAAAAGAGTGGCTCGAAATTACTCCCGGAACCACATTTGTAGCCCGCGAAAAAGTGAAATTCTTCACAACCGAACCCCTGATTGTAAACGACATTGAACTCAAGTCGGTGTTGGGGCTTTACGAAGAAGAAGACAAAATTATTGAACCGGCAGCATGGTTTGGACATGTCACCGCGTTGAAAAAAGTAGACCTCAGTTCCCTCATCGATGCTCCTGTTGGTGAAGGAACAGCATACCCCCTATTCGACCAGAAAGGAAAAAAGAGCGATAGCAACACCCTATCGATGGCAGAATACACCTCGGTTGGATTAATGGTACAATCGTGGTCGCTGCTACTCTCCGAAGGTGTCAGAAATATCAATCTGAAACTGATTTTCACCAACGAAACTTTAACAACCTACCAGCGGTTAATCGCTAAAATCCATGCCCGCTGGGGTGAAGGAGAGTCAGATATCGCCTATAAGTTACTGAACGAAATTTTCTACATCAATGTGACCACGGCTGAAGGCTGGCGGAACATTGATTCCTATACAACAAAGATTATAACCGACTCCGACATTCAGACACTTGAGATCAGCTTCTCGGTTGGCGAGTCGTTCCCGCCAATTTGCCCGCTGGAAACAGAAAGAACAACTCCTCCGTCGGTTCAGCTTTTGCTCAACCGCAATGCTTGGTTCTTCCCCTATTCGTGGATGAAGGACTTTGAATTTTCGGCCGTGAAAATAACCACGGAAGCTTCAGGACTGTCGAATATTCAACTCTATTCCGAACTGGGACAGCTCGACACCACCATGCCTTTTTATCCGTTCGGGATGTTGCCTTCCCGGGGAGCCTGGATGGTGTTTGGCAGCCACGAAATGGCCGTGAAAAAAATCAAAACTGTCGACATCAAAATCAAATGGGCCAACCTTCCCACCGATAGTTCGGGCTTTGCTGATTACTATTTTGAATACCAGAAAGAGATCGACAACTGCTCCTTTATGGTAGAACCGGAAATTTTGAAAAACCGGAAATGGGTACCTACGCAAGGGAAAAAGGGATATTACCTGTTCAACACCGACGTTGGCGACGAAGCAGGCACAACACTTTCCAAAGCTCCGCTCAGCAGCGAAAGTTTGTTCAAAGGGATTGCACCCAACGATTTTGTGAGGCAAAAAATTGGCAAAGAGGAATTCTCCTACAACATGTTTGCCACGAACGGGTTCTTCCGGTTAAGGCTTACCAGTCCGGAAATTGGATTTGGGCACCAACACTATCACCGCATTTTATCGAATGTACTGATGCAAAATGCACGGTCCAAAAAATACGTCAAAGCGCCCAATCCGCCCTTTGCCCCGCAAGCCGAATTTATCACCCTCAATTACATTGCTGAAGATGAAATATCGATCATGCGCGCTTCCGAAGGTTTTGGGGAAGCGCTCTACCATTTGCATCCATTTGGCCAATCGTTCCTCAACATTTTTGCCACCCGTAAACCTTTCCGGGGCATCCCCGATTTTGAAAGCAAAGGGAATCTGCTGTTTGGCTTCGACCACGTAAACGGCAGCGAAACCATCCGGCTCTATTTTGGTTTGCAGCCGCAACAAAAAGAGATCGATCGCAATAATTTCCCTCAAATTACATGGTTTTATGGCGACGGTTTCCACTGGTCGTTGCTTCCACCCAAAAACATCATCAAGGACGAAACCCTTAACCTGCTGTTGAACGGGATCATCGAAATCAAAATTCCCCATCCGATCCCGGAGAAAGCAACCTCCATGAGAAACCTCTTCTGGCTGAGGGCCGCCATCCTGATGAACATGGAGAACATTTCAGACGTAAATGGTTTCTACCTCCATGCGGTAAAAGTGGAACGCATGATCACCAGCGACAGCCAATCGTTGCAGGATTTGAACGCACTGCCATCGGGGCAGATTTCGTCTTCCGAAAAACACATCGCGGGGTTGGCTGGAGTTGTTCAACTGGTTCAAACGTCGGGAGGGCGGGTCGCCGAAGACGAGACCAGCATGAGAGTCAGGCTTTCGGAACGCATTGCGCACCGGAACCGGGCTGTCACTGCCCGTGACTTTGAAAAAATTGTGCTCGAGAATTTTACTTCGGTACGCAAGGTCAAATGCTTCCCCTGCATCGACAGCAAACAAAATCGTCCGGGAGTAGTAACCATTGCCATCATTCCTGAAACAGAAAGACAGGTTCGCTTGCCAATGTCGAGCGGGCAACTGCTCATCGCCGTGGAAGACTTCCTGAAAAATTACACCAGCAGGAGTGTCATCATCGACGCAATCAACCCTTCGTATGAATTTCTGCAAATCAGGTGCAAGATTAGAATGCACACCACCCGTTCAGAAGGGTATTACCTGCGACTGCTCAACCGCGAAATCAACCATTACATCGCCTATTGGGAAGCCGAAGGTGAAGCCCCGGTGTTCGGAAATTCGGTATCGCTGATCGAACTGGTCAACTTCATCCGAAGCCGGGAGTACATTTTGCAGGTCAAAAACTTCTCGGTGCTCCACCTGCGCGAGAAAGAGGAGTTGCTCTACGAACTGGTTGAAACCGGAGAATTTGAGAAGGCCGAAACCGGGGAGAACGACCTCAAAGAAACCATCAAAATATTGCTGAACAACCGCGAAATAAAAATAAAAGAACTAAAGCCTATCACCCCGTCGAAACCCTGGGCAATACTGATCCCAATGGAAAGCCACCTGCTGGTGGCCGAATGGGAAGACCAGATTGAAAAGGCTGGAATTAACGAGTTACAAATTGGGAATACGTTTGTTATAAACTGAAAACATGGCAAAACGGAACAGGATAACACTGAAAAATTTCTTCATCAGGGGGAAGATGCCTACCGAGGAGCATTTTGCCGACCTGATCGATTCGATGCTGAACATTGTGGACGAAGGTTTTGAAAAAACATCGAAGCACGGGCTCTCGCTTGCCCCCCTCGACGAAGAAGGACATGTGGCCAGCATCTTCCAAAAAATTGAAGATGAGAAAAGCCAGTGGACCATTACGCTTGAAAAAGTCTCAGGAAACCTCGTCGTTCGGAAATGGGATGGCAGCGAATTACTTACCCTGACCGAAGATGGTAAAGTCGGCCTCGATGCAGCAATTCCACAATTCCAGTTTCAAACCTCCCAAACCGCCGGGTTGTATGGTCGTGCCGGAACCTATGCCACCGGCGAAATCCCTGCCGACAGCTACTGGCACAAAGTTATCGAACCCGGAGAAGGATGCTTCGCCTTCGAGGTCATTGCCGGATGTGGCCGAAGACAATTCGGAAAATATGCCTTGCTGGTAGCCACTGCTACTCACTGTTTTGGCGCACACCCCAGAATACACAAAACACAGTCGTACTACGGCAGCCATTTCAACAAAATCATGCTCCGATGGCGAAAATCCGACGGAAAAGTCGAACTGCAAATGAAAACCCTCTACGATTATGGTTTTGGCATCATGATCAGGTACAACATTTCAACCCTGTGGGACGACCACGGAATGTTTAAAAGCAACCAGACAAACCCGGAAAGTGGAGAATGAAATTTACATACGGAAAAAAGCAGAACCGGCCGTGGAAACCGATTTCCAGCAATTGCAACGGTCGGCGCTCGAATCGCTTCAACGCTTATCGGGCAATTTATGGACCGATTTCAACGAACACGATCCGGGTATAACCATCATGGATGCCCTGAACTATGCCCTCACCGAACTCGATTACAAATGTTCATTCCCCCTCGAAGACTATCTGAATAGCCCTGATAACAATTATATACCCGAACAATTCGGTCTTTTCAGGCCCGATCAGGTTTACCCCTCAAACCCTGTCACCGAAAAAGATTATTGCAAACTGATTTTCGACCGTATCGAAAAAATTGCCGGCCTGTGGATGGTCGATCCGCCCAATTCACTGCCCGGCGTATTCGACATCGTCATTGATCTGATCCCCACCGCAACCGACGATGACAAAGATGAAGTTGAACAGAAAGTTGCCGCGATGTATCACCAGACACGGAACCTGTGCGAAAACCTGAACAAAATCTATTTCCGTGACAAAAAGAGGATGGAACTCACCGGCGAGATTGAACTCGACGAAGAGTCGAATGCTTCGGAGATACTGGCCCACGTCTACTTTCTTTGTGCCCGATATTTCAACCCCGGAATAAAATATATCGACCTCAGGGCACAACTGAACGATGAACCCAACTGGCCCAACTGGTTCGACGGCCCCCTGCTGCAGAACGGAATCATCGACAACAATTCGGTTTTGCCGGTCAAAACCAGCTTCTTCATCTCCGATCTTTACGATCTGATCCGAAAAATAAAAGGGGTACGGATCGTGAAAAAACTCTCACTCATCCACGACAACGTCTATTACTCCGACGAAATACATTGTGACAATATTTTCAATTCCTGCACCGTCAGGTTCCCAAGCCGGAGAAGCGATGTACAGCTGTTGCTGATCAAAAGCAACCAGGAAGCCCGGTTCGATTTCGACGATGTGACACGCTGGTACAAGAAAATGATTATTGAAGAATACGGTCACCAAAACCAGTATGCCGGGTTAAAGGACAAATTCACCTTCCCCAAAGGAAGCTTCAACAACTTCGCGGAATACTCCAGTGTCCAGAACGATTTTCCCAACTTCTACGGGATTAACGAAAATGGCGTCCCCGATTTCTTCGATGAACAACGAAAAGCCCAGGCCAAACAACTGAAAGCCTATCTGCTGGGGTTCGACATGACGCTGGCCAACTCGATGCAGGAGCTGGGTTCGCTGAACCAGTTACTGAATATTGATGCCCCCCTGCCCCACGCAGACTTCCCTGACCTCTCGAAAACAGTTTCTCATTGGGACGAACTAATCGACCACCAGAAACTCTATTCGGAGCAAAAGAGTGTGGTTGACTATCAGCTTGAAGCCCGGAATGCGCTCTTCGACCTGCTTGACTCGTTCTATGGCGAAAAAAGTGCCCTGCCCTTTTCCGACGAATTCGACATCTACCAAAGCACCATTGCCACTACGGTCGACAAAATCAACCACCGGGCGCTCTTTATCCGCAACGAGCCATCCCTGATTCCCCAACGCTCCTGTGCCATCGACCTAACCACCGACGATCCCGACAATTTGCCCGGGCTGAAAAAATGGTTTTCACTGGTCATGGGGTTACCAGCCGCTTGCGAAATGCCGGTAACCAATGTTTTCTCCCGGTTCTCGCTCCGGCTACTGAGCGACAAGGAGTTCTACGACGACCTCAAGGGACTGCTCAACATCGACTTTGTGATCAACGACCTCGACGATAACTTCAAAAACGAAGAGGTTTTCGACGTTCCCAACGAACCGGTTCCCGATCCGATTGAGAACTACAACCAATTCAAGAATAAAATTTACCTGCTCAACCACAACATTGTTTTTGAGAGCTTTCTGCGAAACGGTATTCATCTGGCAAACTATAAGATCGTACAGCACGGTAAAGGGCTTTTCCTGCTGGCATACCATTCCGAAGAACAAGCCGAATGGATCGGTCTGGGGCGTTTCGACAGAAAAGAGGAAGCGGTTGAGGCAGCCAATCAGCTGAAAGAGCTGCTTATTTACCTGAACCGTTACAGCGAAAACCTCTATCTGGTAGAGCACCTGCTGTTATTCAATAAAAAAGCCGAAAGCGGTTATACAATCCATATTTCCGACGACGGAAAACCAGTTTTCAACCTGCTAAAGCCTGTTTCGCGCAGTGAGGTGTACCAGCTTAGCAACAATTTGGGCGATGTGATTGATATGGAACGGTCTTCTATTCACCGCTCCATCGACGGACGTTTTGTCATCCAGTTCAAAGCCATCAACGGGAACATCGTGCGCGCCTCCAAAGTCTTTGGCACCGAAAAAGAAGCCGCAGACTTTCTTCTTGCCAATAAGAACGAGAACATCCTGCTTCGAACCGAAAAATTTGGTATCAGGCAAACGGAAAACGATGATTATGTAATCCTTTCAGAGTATGGTGAAGGGAATGCGGTTTATTGCCAGCAAACCTTTGCCACCGAAGAAGAAGCATCCGATTTCTTTCAGCACAAACTAAAGGAACAACTTTTTAACGTCGAGTTTTTCTACCAGCTAACCGACAACCTGTTGCTTCCTGCCGACTTCATGGATTTTGGGATGACCGTGGTACTTCCCAGCTGGTCGGCGCGCTTTCACAACACGAAATTTCAGGGCTGGTGCGAAGAACTGATTGAAGAGCGCTGCCCCGCCCATGTAAAACTTCATTTTCTGTGGCTGACAGCCCCCGCCATCAGGCAGTTCGAGAAACTCTATTTTGCCTGGAGATCGGCACTGGCCACAGGCATTACCCTCTACGAAAAGTCGGTTGACCTTGCATCTTTTCTGAACAACCATCTGCATCGGAAACATGGGAAAAACAATTAACATACAAAAGGTGAAATTTGAATTCGCCATGGAAAACGAAGAGTCGGCTTTCGACCTCTACTCCGGTTGGGATTCGTTTTACCACTCCCTGTTCGTAAAGGTAGTCGAAAAGGTATTGTCGGCCTACGACCAGAACGAGGTACACCTTTACATCGAAACGCTGGAACTCAATCTGGGCGAAATCCCCAGGGACGAATTCTACGAAAAGTTCCCGGTTCTGCTCGAAGAGAAACTCGAAGAGCTGATGCAGAAGCTCTCCATTCAGGAAAACAGTGAAGAGATGAAGAAAACAGCCAAGCATGTTCTGTTTTTCGAAACTTTTACCTATTACCTGATCCATGGATTCTATCCCTGGCCGGGAAACAACACGTCCGACGATTTCAAAACCCTTTTCCCCAAGATTATAAAAGAATATCCCAACGAATTCCGCGATTTCCTTTTCCTTTACGGGCACTACACCTCGTTGCGCCGCCGGCTGGTGCTGCAACTGGAGGACGAAGACCTTGAAGAGCTGGTCTTGCTGATTAACCACGCAGAAAGCCCGTTTATCATCTCTTACTTCAGACTGCTCATCGACGAAAAGACCCTCCGGGAAACCGGCACCGACAGGGCAAAAGAACACCGCGATGCCTGCTGGGAAGTAATACTGGCGTATCTGCTAACCCTGCGGGGAAGCTATTTCAACCGGAAGGAATTCGTGAACCAGACCATCGCAGAACTGGCAGCACACTACAACATCAGCTATACCGATCTTTTGCGGTTTCTCACCACAACCGCCGAAGATTTCCTGCGCGAAAGCTATTTCCATTCCGAGCTAAAAAGAATTTTGCTTGCCTTGAACAACGAATCGCCTGAAAGAGAGAAAAATGAAGATGACAAACAAGCCCGGTGGTTCGAAAAACTGAAAGAATGCCTCATCCAAAACAGGCTACCGTCAGATTTTGACCTCGAAGAGTTTGCCCGTTGGCTAACCAATGAACCATTCAGGCAAAAACTCCTTGCCACCTTCACTTTTGACCAACTGGCACAGTTGACCGGGTTGATTTCAGAAGAAAGCCATGCAGGGGCACAAACCTCCGAAGCACTCTTTTCAGAACTGCTCGAAACCAGCATCCGGAAGGGTGCTCAACTTCAGGCTGCGTTTATCGAAGGCGTGCAGAAAGAATACATCACCCCGGCCATTTACCTGGATGAGATTAAAAGAGAGTTGCGCCAACCGTTGTTCCGCAGGGTTTTGATCTCGAAATTGAACGAAACAGCCATCCACCAATTGGTTAAAATATTGGCTCCGGCCGAGAGCATCTTCATCATTGAGTATGCCCGGAGCCTCGACGAACAGAAAGAAAAAAACCTTTTCGAAGGAAAAGCAGGTGGCGAATTTCAACAGCTAAAGTGGGAATTTATTTTTGCAGTAATGGTTGAAGATGCCGACATGTCGTTTAACCGGAAGTCGTTTGTCCTCTCGGTTATCACCATGTTGGCATCTCATTACAACCTCCGGACTGTCGATCTGCTTTCCTACATCTACCGGGCAACCCTCGATGGGAAGATCCACCTCAAAGCCGAACTGACCGGGATCTTGAAAGACCTTTACTTCGAAACGAAGGCCGAACGGCCCAAACTTCAGGAGGTAAATTGGTTCGATAAGGTTACCAAAGAAGCATTCTACGCTTCGCTGCTGAAAGATTTCATCCAGACGGGCGTGGCTGTCAACAAGCCGTTTGCCGATAAGCTTTTCGATGTGCTGGGTTACCTAGAAGCCTATCGTCCCGATCTGCTCCTCACGGTCATCGAATCGCTGAAAGATGGCTTTGTGCTCACTGACACCACTTCAATCGTACACCACAAAGAGTTTTACCGGAGACTCATCCGGTTCACTGTCGAATCGTACCAGATCAGCCTCCCTGGAGGGAAACAGGTGCAAAACCTCTTCCGCAACATTGACGAAGACCGTTTCCAGGGTGTTCCGGTAACAACTTTCAAAACCCTGCTGCTGGCACTGCTCCGCAACGATACCGCCCTCTACGAAAAAGCATGGGAAGTACTGACCGAAAAGATCAGCCCCGCCAGCCTTTATCACTTCAACAACCTGACGATAATCCCCGACGAAGTGCTGCTTCGGATAATCGCCCTGTCGGACAAAGAGGAGGTGCAATGGCTGATCGCTTCCGAACCGAAACCGTTTATCGAACGGGTATTCTCATCCACCAGCCTGTTGTCTGCAGTAACCGAATGTTACCGGATCCATCCGGCAATCGCCCCGGCCCTCGAAAAAGCATTGCAAAACATCTCACTGGTTTATCTGTTCGAAAAGCTGTACCGGCTCTACCCATCGCAAGGTGAACTGCTGAAGATCTTTTTCCGGCTCCTCGCCACGGTACGCCTGAAACGCGATGGCACAGGCTATGGACGGGTTGTGTTCGAAATCCTCACCTCGCTGGTCAGCAACAGCGACAACTTCCCGGAAACGCTCATCCATTACCTGCTAAAAAACGGGACCAACAACCACCCGGACGAAACCACGGAGGCTCTTCTGGCTCAGACGGTCAAATTCGCAGCAACCGGTTCTTCACTGGAAAAAAACATTGGAGAGCTGATTTGGGGAAAGAAGAATAAGGAAGAATCGTCACTGCCCGAAAACGAGGAAGAGCAACAGACACCAACAGATGCAGCCACACTATCGTTGGTCGAAAAAGCATTCTCATCGGCTGAATCCCTTGCAGCTGCAATCGAATATGATCGGCAGAACCCGGCTGCCATAGCATTTGAAAAAGCACTGCAACATGTTGCCCCAACATATCTTATCGAAAAACTGTGTCGGCTCTTCCCCGCCGAAGAGAAAGCACTGAAAATATTCTTCGGTTTGCTGGTGCCTCTACACCCCGATGAAGAAGGTAGCCGCTATGGTCACTTCATCTTCGAAATGCTCACCGCCCTGGTAAAAGGCCAACCAACGTTTTTTGAAACAGCGATCGGAAAACTGCTGAAAAGCGGGCTTACGGCCAGTGAACAGAACATTGCCATTGCTTACTTAGCACAAACAGCCCGAGAGTTACCTGCGGGATCTCCACTAAAAAAGAGTATCGAAACGATGATCAGCCTCAGGGAATACCCGGAAGACACCGAAGAGATTCATACCGAAGAGAAGAACCTGATTGGCTGGATGGTAATGCACCTGGGCGATGGAAACGAAACTTCGGAGATAATACGGTCATCCGTCTCATTATCCAACCCGGTTCTCTTTCCGGCTTTCGAAAAGCTGATAACCGAACAGCCCGAGCTGATCGGACAACTGATTTCGACCGGGAAGATATCGAAGCACAAAGCGACCGGGTGGATCAAATCCGCACCCCTCTCGTTACAGCTCCGGTGGCTGCAAACCATCACCCCTCCCTACCAGCGAATGGTAATCGACGAAGCGTTCATCCTTATTGGCTGGCTGCAAACAGCCCTTGCCATGGTTCCCGGCACCTCGCTGCCCTGGAATAAAGTGACCGCACTGTTGCTCGACTTCTCGTCGGGAAGGTTACAGTACATCGACCGAGACGAACTTTTCAGCCGCATCCTGTCGCTTTGCCTCAAGGGGGTTGAACCTGGCGAAAAGGACAAAATAACCATCAGCATAAGGTCGAAAGCAATCAACCACGGGCAACTCTGGGAGAAGCGCATCGAAACAATACTGCATAAAATGAATACCAAAGAGGAAACCCCTGCCGGAGCACCATCCGGCAAACCGGTTGAGTCGCCCCGCAACAAAGCCGACGAAGAACCCAGAACGCTGGAAGAAATTTACATCAACAATGCGGGGCTGGTGCTCTGTTCGCCATTTCTGCCCCAGCTTTTCACTATGCTGGGACTGATGCAGGAAGGGGCTTTCATCGACCGGAGTTCAAACGAAAGGGCCGTCTTGCTGCTTCAATATCTGATTTACCACCACACGATTTTTCCCGAGCACCAGATGATCCTCAACAAACTGCTGTGTGGACTGGTTACCGGAACCCCCATCGACTGCCACATCGAAGTAACCGAAAAAGAGAAAACCACCATGGAACAGATGCTCACCGGCATCATCGGCCATTGGAACCGACTGGGTCAAACGTCGGTCGAGGGGCTGACCGAGACCTTTCTGCGCCGTGAAGGAAAGCTGGAGCAGAAAGAAGACGCATGGCATCTGACCGTTGAGCAAAAGAGCTTCGACATGCTGCTCGACGGCCTTCCGTGGAGCTACACCCCCATTAAACACCCCTGGATGACCAAAGCAATACATGTAAAATGGAGATAAAAACAAGAAATACAGAACAATTATAAAATACTCAACGATGGAAAAAGCATTCATATCACACGGGAGCCGCGTTCGCACTCCGGAGCGGAGAGGCGGCGGCACGGCCGGCATCACCGACCTGAGGCCGGCAACAGCGATGCAACAAAAGCTGGCCGATTCCATTCAATGCAAGCCCAATGACGAAGAGTTAAAGCAAGGTAAGTTCATTCAACGGGCAACCCCTGAAGAGGAAGAACTGAAACAGGGCAAATTCATCCAACGAGCCACACCCGAAGAGGAAGAACTGAAGCAGGGTAAGTTTATTCAGCGGGCAGCCAGCGAGGAAGAGGAGCTGCAAGGGAAGTTTATTACACAACGGGCGCCCAACAAAACGGGTATGCCCGACAACCTGAAAAGTGGGGTTGAACAACTCTCGGGCCTCGACATGAGCGATGTGAGAGTGCATTACAACTCTCCGAAACCGGCCAATGTACAGGCATATGCCTACACCCAGGGCTCCGACATCCATGTGGCACCAGGACAGGAACAGCACCTGGGTCACGAAGCGTGGCATGTGGCCCAGCAGAAACAGGGACGGGTACAGCCTACTACCGAGGTGGCC